>NZ_CADCUP010000190.1 GCF_902805925.1 uncultured Nocardioides sp. | reverse complement strand
CGGCGTCAGCTCCCGGGCTGAGACTGCCTCACGCCGGGCCGACCAGCCCGGCCACGATCCGGGCGGACAGGGTCACCAGGGGCAGCCCGCCGCCGGGGTGGGCGGAGCCACCCACGAGGAGGAGCCCCGGCAGCGGCGACCGGTTGGCCGGCCGCAGGAAGGCCGCGGCCGCGCCGTTGGAGGAGGTCCCGTAGATGGAGCCGCCGGGCGTCAAGGTGCGCCGGGCCAGCTCGGCGGGGCTGAGCAGGGCGCGGTGCCGGACGGCGGCCCGGACGTCGCGACCGCGCGAGGCCATCACCTCGAGCACCCGGTCGGCGTACTCCTCGGCCAGCCCCGGTGCCTCCCAGTCGACCCCGTCGCGGGGGTCGTGGCGGGGCGCGTTGACGAGCACGAACCACGCCCCGGCACCGGCGTGCGGCACCAGCGCCGGGTCGTCGGGCGCCGAGACGTAGACCGTGGGCCGGTCGACGGGGCGCGCGCGCCCGCCCCGGCCGAAGACGCCGTCGAACTCGGCGTCGTAGTCCTCGGCGAAGAGCACCTCGTGGTGGGCCTGTCCGGCCGGTGCCTGGTCGAGGGAGAGCAGCAGCACGAAGCCCGACAGGGACGGCGTCGTACGCCGGATGCGCGAGGCCGCCCGGCGGGCGCGCGGGCCCGGGACGAGCCGGGAGTAGACCGAGGCGGCGTCGGCGTTGGCCACCACCACGTCGGCGGGCACGGTGGAGCCGTCGGCCAGGCGGACCCCGGCGGCACGGCCCCCCTCGACGACCACCTCCACGACCTCGGCGCCGGTGTGCAGGTGCGCGCCCAGCCCCCGAGCCCGGTCGGCCAGGGCCTCCGCGATCCGGTGCAGGCCACCGGGGACGTACCAGGAGCCGAAGGCCTGCTCGGCGTACGGCACCGCGGCGAGCGCCGCCGGGGCGTGCCGGGGGTCCGAGCCGGTGTAGGTGGCGTAGCGGTCGAGCAGCATCCGCAGCCGGGGGTCGTGGAGGTACGTCGCGCCGAGGCCGCGCAGGCTGCGCCACGGTGCCACCGTGGCGACGTGGTCGAGGCGGCGCGAGAGCCGCACCATGTCGGCCACGGTGATCGGCGACTCGAGGAACGGCTGACGGGTGACGTCCCAGATGCGCTCGGCGCGCTGCATGAAGGCGGCCCACTGCGCGCCGCGGCCGGGGCCGAGGGCGGCGTCGAGCGCGGCCGGCACGTCGCGGGCGTCGCCGGGCACGTCGAGCAGGGTGCCGTCGGGGAACCGGTAGCGGCAGGCCACGTCGAGCCGCTGGAGGGGCAGCACCTCCTCGATCGGTGCGCCGGTGTCGGCGAACAGCTCGGCGAGCACGTGCGGCATGGTCACCAGCGAGGGGCCGGTGTCGAAGACGAACCCGTCGTGGGTCTCGGTGCCGAGCTTGCCGCCCACGTCGTCGGCCTGCTCGAGCACGGTCACGCGGTGGCCGAGCGCGGCCAGCCGCACGGCGGCGGCGAGCCCGCCGACGCCGGCCCCGACCACGACGACGCGGCTCACCGGGTCACCTCGACGGGCCGGCCCTTCCAGCGCAGGGTGCCCCGGCGCCGGGCGAGGAGGGAGTCGACGGTCAGTGCGGAGAACAGCGCCACCGAGAGCGGGTGGGCCCACGCGTCGGGGTGCGCGCGGCCGCCGGTGCGCCGGGCGACGAGCACCCGCGCAGCAACCCCGGACAGGTACCCGGCCAGCCCGGTGCGCGAGCCGCCCAGGGCGGCGAGGAAGGGGACGACGTGGGCCAGCAGCATCGTGGCCGTCACCGCGGCAGCGCCCGCCGGCGAGCCGAAGGCGGCCCACAGGGACTTGGTGTAGCCGGCGCGCAGGTCGGGCCAGCCGTCGTACATGCGGCAGGAGGCGACGGCGCTGCCCTCGGCGACCACGCCGCGTCCGCCGGAGCCCTTCACCGCCCGCAGCAGGGCGATGTCCTCGAGCACCTCCGCGCGCACCGCGGCGTGGCCGCCGGCCCGCCGGTAGGCCCCGGCGTCGACGGCGAGGAGCTGGCCGTTGGCGGCGGTCAGCGACGGCCGCGGCGACCGCTCGGCGAGGCCGAGCGGGAGGGTGCTCATCCACGACCACTGGAGCAGCGGCTGCACCAGGCGCTCGGCGGCGCCGTGCGCCTCCTGTCGCGGGTAGGGGCAGACCAGGTCGAGCCCGGAGGAGCGCAGCAGGCCGACGGTGGCCGTCAGCCCGTGCGGTGCGACGTCGACGTCCACGTCCACGAAGACGAGCACGTCCGCGTCGGGGACGGCGTCGGCGAGCTGCTGGCAGGCCCACGGCTTGCCGAGCCAGCCGTCGGGGGTGGGGCTGCCGTGGACGACGTCGACCCCGTCGGTGCCGGCGAGCCGGTGCAGCACGTCGGTGGTGCCGTCGGTCGAGCCGTCGTCGAGCACCACGACGGTCGCCGTCCCGGGCCAGTGACTGGCCGCGGCGACCAGGCCGCGGACGCAGCGCTCCACCCCGGCGACCTCGTCGCGCACGGGCAGCAGCACGGCGAGGTGCTCCGGCGTCGGTGTCGCGCCGGTCGCGGGCGCGCGCACCCGCCGCACGTTGTCGACCGTCAGGGCCAGCGACGCCAGTGACAGGGCGGTGCCTGCCCGCACGGCCCACCGGCCGGCTCCTCCGCCCCTCACCGTCGACGCTCCCGCAGGAGGCGGGCCACCAGCGGCCAGGCGACCAGCCCCATCAGCAGCGCGCCGACCAGCGCGACCGGCGGCCGGCCGAAGAACAGCGCGTGCGCGAGCACCGAGGAGAAGTAGGTCCACAGGTAGACCGCGACCGGCACGGCGTCGAGCCGCAGGGGTAGCGGTGCATCGGCGAGGAGGCGGTCGAGCAGCCCGCAGATGAGCAGCGAGACGAGCAGCCACCCGGCGAAGTTCGTCAGCGGGATGCCCTCCACCCCCGGCAGCGCGGGGTGCGGGGAGTCCCAGGTCCAGTGCCCGGCGTCGACCATCTGCGGGTCGAGGAAGACGTCCCAGGCGGTCAGCGCCCAGGCCGCGACCACCACGCGCAGCGCCCTGCGGTGGGGCACGAGCAGGCGGGCCACCACGAGCGCCGGCCACGACATCATGATCCAGGCCAGCGGCACCAGCGCCGGGACGCCGAGCACCTCCCAGCCGAGCGTGCCGGTGTAGTCGTAGCGGCCGAACGGCACGCCGGTGCTGACGCCCACCGCCTCCGCGACGAGCCCACCGCCGCCGGCCACCACGAGCAGGACGACGAGGGCCCGGGGGCCGCGGGTGGCCAGTGCGTGCGCGAGCGCGGCGCCCGACAGCAGGAGCACGCTGGCCGCGGTGAGGGCGAGCGTGCCGCCGTCGGTGAACGGGAAGACCATCTGCACCAGGACGGCCGCGGCCGCCAGCGCCGCGGCAGCGAGCTGCCGGCCGCCGCGGTCGGTCGCCGGCACCGCCCCTGCCTCGGTGCCCGTCACGGCGTCCTGCCCCGGTAGGTGCCCTCGACCTCGAGGACGGCGAAGCGTGCGAAGAGCTCCTCGGCGTACCAGCGGGCGGGCTCGGTGCGCTGCACGGTGGCGACGTGGGCGGGGCTGCGGTAGGCGAAGTCGACGAGGGCGCGGCTGGAGTCCCACAGCGAGAAGGTGCCCTGCAGGCCGATCGGCGCCTCGCCGATGCCCACGGCGAGGCGGAGGCCGGGTGCCACGGTGAGCGCGTCGACGACGGGCGGCACGGCCCGCCAGAACGACAGCGCACGCGACGCCCGGAGCCGGGCGCGGGTGACGGCGGCGATCGGCCCGTCGTACGACGGCGGGGCAGCGGGGCTGAACGGCTCGACGCCCGACCACTGCCCGCGTGCGGAGAGCGTCGCCATCCGCACCCGGAGCTGCTCCTGGGCGACGGAGTCCCAGCCGCGCACCAGGCGGCTGCCCGCGAAGGCGTCGGCCGCGCCCTGGTCGTCCCAGGTGGTCAGCAGCGCCCAGTGGTGCGGGTCGGCGTCGCGCGGGGTGAAGGTGCGGCCCGAGCCGGTGCCGAGCAGCTTGGCGAACCGCAGGCCGGGGGTGCCCCGCAGCATCCGGCGCCCGGTCGCCATCCGCGCCAGCGCGGGCGCGAGCCGTCCGGTTCGCCACACGCGCAGCTCCACCACCCCGGCGCTCATGCGGGGCTCCCGGACCAGCCCGCGACCTGCTCGTCGAGCGCCGCGGTGACGGCCCAGCCGAGCAGCACGCACACGTGCAGGACGTAGAGCCACAGCCCCACGGCGACGACCCCGCCGATGTAGCCGAGGCCGCCGTAGGGGATGCCGACGTCGACCGGGATGGCGAGGAAGAGCTGGA
>NZ_CADCUP010000189.1 GCF_902805925.1 uncultured Nocardioides sp. | reverse complement strand
ACCGCGCCGGCGCCGCGGCTGACCGACATCCCGGTGCTCGTCGAGCAGGCGGGCGAGGCGGTGCGGGCCGAGCTGCGGGGGCTCGACACCGACGTGCCCGCGGGCGTGGCGCTGACGGCGTACCGCGTGGTGCAGGAGGCGCTGAGCAACGTGCGCAAGCACGGCGGCCCGGGCGTGACGGCTCGCGTGGACGTGGACGTGTCGCCCGGGGGCGTGGCCGTGCGGGTCGCGGACGACGGACGCGGCGCCGCGTCGGTCGACGACGGCTCGGGGCTCGGCCTGCTGGGCATGCGCGAGCGTGTGGCGGTGCACGGCGGCGACGTGCTCGCCGGGCCGCGCCCCGGCGGCGGGTTCGTGGTCGAGGCGAGGATCCCCCTGTGAGTGATCCTGTGAGTGACCAGTGACGGATCCTGTGGGTGGGGCGATCCGGGTGTTCCTCGTCGACGACCAGCAGATGGTGCGTGCGGGCTTCCGCATGCTGGTGGAGTCCCAGCCCGACCTCACGGTGGTCGGGGAGGCGGGCGACGGGCAGGAGGCCGCCGACCTGCTGGCCGCCACCGGGGCGGACGTGGTGCTGATGGACGTGCGGATGCCGCGACTGGACGGCGTCGAGGCGACACGGCTGGTCGCCGCCCGGCCCGGCGCGCCGCGCGTGATCGTGCTGACGACGTTCGACCTCGACGAGTACGCCTTCGCCGCGATCCGGGCGGGCGCGGCGGCGTTCCTGCTCAAGGACGCCCCACCGGAGGACCTGCTGGGGGCTATCCGCACCGTGCACGCCGGTGACTCGGTGGTGGCCCCGAGCACCACCCGGCGGCTGCTCGAGCACTTCTCCGCCCTCTCCGGCCGGCGCTCGCCGGACGTCGACGACGCCCGCCTGGCACGCCTCACCGACCGGGAGCGCGAGGTGCTCGTCCTGGTGGGTCGCGGGCTCTCGAACGCCGAGATCGTCGCCGAGCTCGTGGTGGCCGAGGCGACGGTGAAGACGCACGTCAGCCGGCTGCTCGCGAAGACCGGCTCCCGCGACCGCGTCCAGCTCGTCGTGCTCGCCCACGAGGCCGGCCTGGTCGGCTGAGCCGGCCGGGTGTGGGGCGGACGACTCATCCCGCGGGCTGACGCGGAGATCAACCCGCGGCCTGACGACCGGAAGCCACTGCCGAAATAGCGTTCTCGGCATGACCCAGACGACCCTCACGACCACCACCACGACCGCCGCCAGTGCCCGCGGCCTGAGCCGGTCCTACGGCCGCGGCGACGCCGAGGTGCACGCCCTGCGCGGCGTGGACGTCGACCTGCCGCGCGGCCGGTTCACCGCCGTCATGGGCGCCTCCGGCTCCGGCAAGTCCACGCTGATGCACTGCCTCGCCGGGCTGGACACCCCCACCGCCGGGGAGGTGACCGTCGGCGGCGTGGAGCTCTCGACCCTCGACGACACCGCCCTCACCGTCTTCCGCCGCGACCACATCGGCTTCGTGTTCCAGTCGTTCAACCTGCTGCCCATGCTCGACGCGCGCCAGAACATCGTGCTCCCCCTCGACCTGGCGGGGCGTGCGGTCGACCCCGAGCGCTTCCGCCTCGTGGTCGACACCATGGGCCTCCGCGAGCGGCTGAGCCACCGGCCGCACGAGCTCTCCGGCGGCCAGCAGCAGCGGGTCGCCATCGCCCGTGCCGTCGTGGCGCAGCCCGACATCGTGTTCGCCGACGAGCCCACCGGCAACCTCGACAGCGAGTCGTCGGCCGAGGTGCTCGACTTCCTGCGCCGCTCGGTGCGCGAGCTGGGCCAGACGGTGGTCATGGTCACCCACGACCTCGACGCCGCGGCGTACGCCGACGACGTCGTGGTGCTCGCCGACGGCCTCGTCCGCGAGCACCTCGTCGAGCCCGGCGCCGACCGGCTCCTGGCGGCCCTGCGCGGCGAGGCGGTCGGCCGATGAGGACCGTGCTCCTGGCCTCCCTGCGCACCCACACCCGCAGGTACGTCGCCGCCGCGATCGCGGTGACCATCGGGGTCGCGTTCATCCTGACCACCGCAGCGCTCACCTCGTCGGCCCGCTCGGGCATGCTCGCCGGCATCAGGGCGCCGTACGCCGGCGCGGACGTCGTCGCCACCGACCTCGCCCCGTTGGCCGCCGTGGAGATCCGCGACGGCGCGAGGGCGGAGAGGGCCGACGCGGCCGTCGTCGGCTGGACCCGCCAGCCCGTCTCGCGCGACGGCGTCCGCATCGTCGACGAGACCGACGTCGGCGAGCTGAGCCTGAGCCCCGCGCTGCGCTGGCAGGAGCTGGCGAGCGGCCGCTTCGCCACCGCGCCCGGCGAGGCCGTGGTCGACCGCAACGCCGCCAAGAAGGGCGACGTGGAGGTCGGCGACGTGCTCACCGTCGGCAGCGGCCGGGACGCGGTGGAGGTCGAGGTGGTCGGCAAGGTCGACTCGCCCTCGGTCACCAGCGCCGCGGCCGTCTACCTGACCTGGGCCGACCTGCGCACCTGGGGCGAGACGATCTACGCCGACGCCGTCGCGTGGTCCTCGGCCGGCTCGGTGGAGGAGCAGACCGCGCAGATCGAGTCGATCACCTCCGACGTCCGCGTCATGCCGGTCGAGGAGTTCGTCGAGGAGCGCCAGGTGCAGGCCAACCAGGGCGTCGACGTGCTCGCCACCCTGCTGCTGCTCTTCGCGGCCATCGCGCTGTTCGTGTCCGTCCTGGTGATCGCCAACACCTTCACGATCCTCTTCGCGCAGCGCCGGCGGGACTTCGCGCTGCTGCGCTGCGTGGGCGCCACCCGCAGGCAGGTGCTCCGCTCCATCCGCGTCGAGGCACTGGTCCTCGGCGTCGTCGCCTCGGTGATCGGCATCGCCGCGGGCACCGGCCTGGGCCACGGCCTGGTCGCCGCGGCGCGCGGCCTGTTCTCCTCGGCCGCGCTCGGCGACGTCCACATCGGGCTGCGCTGGTACGTCGGCGCCGCGGCGGTCGGCCTCCTGGTCACCACGGTCGCGGCGTGGCTGCCCACCCGGCGCGCCGTCCGCGTCGACCCGCTGGTCGCGCTGCGGCCGGAAGCCGGCGTCGACGTGCGCACCGGCGCGGGCCGGGTGCGGGTGGCGTCCGGGGTGCTGGTGGCCGCCGCGGGCGTCGTGCTGCTGGCGATGTCGGTGGCCGGCGAGTCGGTGCGGGTCATGGTGGCGGGCGGCTCGGCGGCCTTCGTGGGGCTGCTGATGCTCGGCCCGATCGTCGTGCCGGCCCTCATTCGGGCCGTCGGTCCGCTCACGGGCCGGATCGCCGGGATGCCGGGCCGGCTCGCCACGAGCAACGCGGTGCGCAACCCCCGGCGCACGGCGGCCACCACCGCCTCCCTGCTCGTCGGCGTCACCCTGACCACCGCCGTCCTCATCGGCATGGCCAGCTCGCGCAGCGCCCTGGGCGCCGAGCTGGACACCCAGCACCCGCTCGACGGTGCGCTCACCTCGACGGGCGAGGCGATCCCCGGGTCGGTGGTGGCGCAGGTCGAGAGCCTGCCCTCCGTGGACGCGGTGGTGGCGGTGCAGGGCACGCAGGCGCGCATCGTCGGGGCCGGCGCCGTGCCCCTGCTCTCGGCGCCCGACAGCACGACGGTCACCCGCGGCGACGGGCCCGTGGCCGCCGCCGGCCCCGAGGAGGTCTACGTGCCGTGGGAGCTGCTCGGGCCCCAGCAGTTCGGCGGCGACACGGTGACCGTGCGCGTCGGCGACCGGACCGAGCGGCTCACCGTGGTCGGCGGCGAGGGATGGGGCGGGGCGGCGGTGGTGGCTCCGGAGACCTTCGCCCGGCTCTCGGAGGAGTCGGCGCTCACCGCGGTCTGGGTGCGCGCCGAGGAGGGCGCGGACGGCGACGACTTCGGTGGCGACCTGAGCGCGGCCGCGGCCCCGGTCGCCGCCGAGACGGTCAACGGGCTGGCCGACCGCGCGTGGGTCGACCTCCAGCTCGACGTGCTGACCTGGACCGTCGTCGGGCTGCTCGCCGTCGCCGTGGTGATCGCGCTCATCGGCATCGCCAACACCCTGGGGCTCTCGGTCATCGAGCGCAGCCGCGAGAACTCGCTCCTGCGTGCCCTGGGCCTCACCCGCCGCCAGCTGCGGGCGACCCTGGCCGTGGAGTCGGTGCTGCTCGCGCTGGTCGCCACCGTGCTCGGCGGCGTGCTGGGCACGGCGTTCGCCTGGGTGGCCGTTCAGGCGATGGTCGAGCCGGTGATCGTGGACGCCCCGTTCGTGCTGCCGTGGCTCCAGCTGGCCGCCGTCGTGGCCGTCGCCGGTGCCGCCGGGCTGCTGGCGGGGGTGCTG
>NZ_CADCUP010000188.1 GCF_902805925.1 uncultured Nocardioides sp. | reverse complement strand
CACGGTGAGGGACTTGTCGACCGGGATCAGGAACTCGTCGGCATCGAGGTTCAGCACCCAGTCGGCACGGTGCTCGGTGCGCGCTCGGCGGGCCATCCTGGTCACCACGTCGCGCTGCTGCTTGCGGTGCTCGTGGTCGTGGAAGAGCTCGATGCGACCGGTCTCGGCATACGCCTCGAGCACCTCGGTGGTGCCGTCGAGGCTGTGGTTGTCGGTCACGACGAGCCGGTCGATGCCCTGGGCGAGGTGGTGCTCGACCATCGCGGCGACGATGTCGACCTCGTCCCGCACCATCAAGGTGCCGATGATCCTCATCCTGCGGGGGCTCCTTCGACTGCCTGGCCCGTCCTCGGTTCCACCACCGCACCCTAGTTCACGGGTGGACGGGGCCCGGTCGTTCACCTCGGCGAAACATGGCCGGCGCACTCGTTGCACGCTCGCAACACCCGGCGCCGCGGGCGGAAACCTCGGGACCGCACAGTTTCTGCCACTGGACCGGGACCGGCCCCGCGACAGCGTCGTCGCCGCCGGGCCCGTGCCCTCCGTGCGAACGATCACGAGGTTGAGACACATGGATACTGGCGACACCGCCTGGGTGCTCACGTCGGCGGCACTCGTGCTGCTGATGACTCCCGGCCTGGCACTCTTCTACGGCGGCATGGTCCGCTCCAAGAGCGTCCTGAACATGATGATGATGAGCTTCTCGGCGCTCGCGGTCGTGACGGTCCTCTGGGTCCTCTACGGCTACTCGATGGCGTTCGGCGACGACGTCGCGGGTGGTCTGGTGGGCAACCCCGGTGACTACCTCGGCCTCGCGGGGCTGATGGACCCCGACGCGCTGGTCTTCACGGTGCCGAGCCTGGCCTTCGTCGGGTTCCAGGCGGTGTTCGCGATCATCACGGTGGCGCTGATCTCCGGCGCGATCGCCGACCGGGCCCGGTTCGTGCCGTGGCTGGTGTTCACCGCCGTCTGGGCCACGGTCGTCTACTTCCCGGTCGCGCACTGGGTCTTCGCCTTCGACGGCGTCACCGGCGCCGACTTCGTGGGCGGCTGGATCGCCAACGACCTCCAGGCGCTCGACTTCGCCGGCGGCACCGCCGTCCACATCAACGCCGGTGCGGCGGGCCTCGCGCTGGCCCTGGTGCTGGGCCGGCGCAAGGGCTTCGGCAAGGAGGCGATGCGCCCGCACAACCTGCCGCTGGTGATGATCGGCGCGGGCCTGCTGTGGTTCGGCTGGTTCGGCTTCAACGCCGGGTCGGCCATCGGCGCCAACGTGTTCGCCGCCGTCGCCTGGGTGAACACGCTGTCCGCCACGGCCGCCGCCGTGATCGGCTGGCTCGTCGTCGAGCAGGTCCGCGACGGCAGGCCCACCTCGCTGGGTGCGGCCTCCGGCATCGTGGCCGGCCTGGTCGCCATCACCCCCGCGGCCGCCTCGGTCAACCCGGTGGGCGCGCTCGTCCTCGGCCTCGTCGCGGGCGTGCTCTGCGCCCTCGCCGTGGGCCTGAAGTACAGGCTCGGGTACGACGACTCCCTCGACGTCGTCGGCGTCCACCTCGTGGGCGGCCTCTGGGGCACCATCGGCATCGGCCTCCTGGCCACCGCCAGCGCCCCGGCGGCGGTCGACGGTCTGTTCTACGGTGGCGGGGTGGACCAGCTCTGGCGCCAGGTCGTGGGTGCGGTCGCGGTGCTCACGTTCTCCTTCGTGCTCACCGTCCTCATCGGCCTCGCGATCTCCAGGACCATCGGCTTCCGCCTCGACGAGGAGCTCGAGGTGGAGGGCATCGACGGTGCGGAGCACGCGGAGTCCGCCTACGACTTCACCAGCAGCGGCGGCGGGGGCCTCGGGCTCGCCTCGGGCCACCTGGCCGCAGCGACGGCTCCGGCGCCCGGCCGCACCGGCTCCTCGAGCCCGACGAGCCCCACCAGCAAGGAAGGTGCCAACGCATGAGGCTCATCACCGCGGTCATCAAGCCGCACAAGTGGGACGACGTCCGCGAGGCCCTCGAGACCTTCGGCGTGACCGGGATGACCGTCTCCGAGGTCAGCGGCTACGGCCGCCAGAAAGGGCACACCGAGGTCTACCGCGGCGCGGAGTACGACATCGCCCTGGTGCCGAAGATCCGCATCGAGATCGTGGCCGACGACGCCGACTCCGACGACATCGTGGGCATCGTCGTCAAGACGGCCCAGACCGGCCGGATCGGCGACGGCAAGGTCTGGGTGAGCCCGGTCGAGACGGTGGTGCGGGTGCGCACCGGCGACACCGACCACGCAGCCATCTAGCGCCGCGCACCCGAGACGCCCCGGCCGCCCGTGGTGGCCGGGGCGTCAGGTCGTCCCGGGCGACCGACACCACGCCACGACCGTAGGACGGAGGTGCACCAGGCATGACCGCAGCAGAGAGGTCGGCGCGTGCCGCCGCCGCCGACGCCCTGTGCGCCTGCGCCTACGCGCAGGCCGGGCTGCCCGACGTGGGCGCCGCCCTGGTGGCGGTCGGCGGCTACGGCCGGGGGGAGCTGGCGCCGTACTCCGACCTGGACGTGGTGCTGGTGCACCACGACGCCCTCGACCTCGACGCGGGGGCCGCCGGGATCTGGTACCCGCTGTGGGACGCCGGGGCCCGGCTCGACCACGCCGTGCGCACCGAGCAGCAGATGCTGGAGGCCGCCGCGGGCGACGTGAAGGTGGCTCTCGGCCTGCTCGACCTGCGCCACCTGGCGGGCGACCCGAACCTCACGCTCCGGCTGCGGACGACGATGCTCGCGGGCTGGCGTCGCGACGCCCGGGCCCGGCTGCCCGAGCTGCACCGCATCGTCCGTCAGCGGCACGCCCTGGTCGGCGAGGTGGCCCACGAGTCCGTCCCCGACATCAAGGAGGCGGCCGGCGGCCTGCGCGACGCCACCGTCCTGCGGGCGCTGGTGGCCACCTGGCTGGTCGACGTGCCGCACGTCGCCCTGGAGCGTGCCCGCCAGGGGATGCTCGACCTGCGGGACCTGGTGCACGAGGTGTCCGGCCGCCCGACCGACCGTGTCGCCCCCGAGGTGTGGGGCGAGCTGGCCGACCGCCTCGGCCTCGACGGCGCCGAGGCGGCCCAGGTCGCGCTCCGGGAGACCGGACGCCGGATCGCCCACATCCACCGGCTCACGTGGCGGCGCGTCGAGGGGGTGCTCGCCCGGCCGGTGTCGGTGGCGGGCGTCCGCCGTCCGGACCTGCAGCGCGTGGCCCCCGGGGTGGCGCTGTCGGCGGGGGAGGTCGTGCTCGACGGCCGGGTGGCGCCGGCCGAGGACCCGCTGCTCCTGCTTCGTGCCGCGGCGGAGGCGGCCGAGCGTGAGGTCGCGCTGTCGCCGACCACGGCGTCCCGGCTGGTGCGGGAGTCGCCGCCGGTGCCGGAGCCGTGGCCCGCCGAGGCGCGCGACCTCCTCGTCCGGCTGCTGGCCGCCGGCCGGGGGCTGCTGGGGGTCTGGGAGACGCTGGAGGAGACCGGGGCCGTCGACCGGGTGCTGCCGGAGTGGCAGCGCATCCGCCTGCTGCCGCACGCCTCGGCGATCCACCGGTTCACCGTCGACAGGCACGTCGTCGAGACCTGCATCGAGGCCGCCGCGCTCATCCGCACCGTCTCGCGGCCCGACGTGCTGATGGTGGCCGCCCTGCTGCACGACATCGGCAAGGGCGAGCTGACCGAGCACAGCGTGGCCGGCGAGCCCGTCGCCCGGCAGGTCGCGACCCGGATGGGCTTCGACGCGGCCGGCACCGACCTCGTCGCCACGCTCGTGCGCTGGCACCTCCTGCTCTCCGGCGTGGCCACCACCCGGGACCCCGACGACCCCGCGACCATCGCGCGGATCACCTCGCGCATCACCTCGCCCGAGGCGTTGTCCCTGCTGTTGGCGCTGACCGAGGCCGACTCCCGCGCGGCGTCGGCGAAGGCCTGGTCGACGTGGCGGGCCGGGCTGGTCCACCGGCTGGCCGCGCACTCGCTGCGGGCGCTGGAGTCGGGGGAGCAGCCGACCGGTGTCGTGCGTGACCCCGTCGACGTGCCCGACGACGTACGCCGCGGCGCCACGTCGATCGCCGTGCTCGACGTCGACGACGGGGTGCGGGTGCGGGTCGTCGCGCCCGACCGGGTGGGGCTGCTCGCCGACGTGGCGGCGATGCTCGCGCTCCAGCGCACCTCGGTGCGGGGCGCGCGGGCGTGGACGCAGGACGACGTCGCGGTGTCGGAGTGGGACGTCTCGGACACCGCTCTCGAGCCCGCCGTGCTGCGTCAGCGGCTCGAGTCGATCACCTCCGGCCGCATCGACCCCGCGCAGCGGCTGCGACCGGCCGACGCCACCCGGGAC
>NZ_CADCUP010000187.1 GCF_902805925.1 uncultured Nocardioides sp. | reverse complement strand
AGAGCTTGCGGAACTCCAGCTCGTCGGGCTCTGCGGTCGGGCTGAGGTCGGGGAAGCGGCGCACGAGCTCGCGCAGCGCGATGCGCAGCTCCATCCTGGCCAGCTCCGCGCCGACGCAGCGGTGCAGGCCGTGGCCGAAGGCGACGTGCCGGGTGGGCGCGCGCGTCGGGTCGAAGGTGTCGGCGTCGGGCGTCAGCGCGGGGTCGCGGTTGGCGGCGACGAGGGAGAAGCCGACCACGTCGCCGGCGCGGATGGTGCGACCGTCGGCGAGGGGCACGTCGACGCGCGCGAACCGCGGGAAGGCCACCTGGACCACGGTGAGGTGGCGCAGCAGCTCCTCGACCACCCGATCGGCCGAGCCGTCGTCGGCCAGCAGCAGCTCGCGGGCCGAGGGGTCGCGGGAGACCAGGTAGGCGCCGAGGCCGAGCATGCTGGCCGACGTCTCGTAGCCGCCGAGGAAGACACCGTCGGCCAGGCCCCCGAGGGTGACGTCGTCGAGGTGGTCGCCGTGCTCGGTGAGCAGCCCGCCGATGAGGCCGGGGCCGGGCTCGTCGCGCTGGCGGGCGACGGCCCCGATGAGGAACTCGCGCGACGCGGCGGCCGCGCCGAACGAGCCCACGCCACCCTGGGAGAGGTCGAAGCGGGCGACGCCCAGGGTCGCGAAGTGGCGGCGGTCCTCCACCGGCAGGCCGAGCAGCTCGCAGATGACCTCGAAGGGGATGGGGAACGCGAAGTCCTCGACAAGGTCCAGGTCCGGACCCTGCGCCGCGATCGCGTCGAGCCGCCGGGCCACGATCCCCTCGATCAGCGGCTCCAGGCGGGCCAGCTTGCGCCGGGTGAACTCGGGGGTGAGGTAGCGGCGCAGCTCGGTGTGGAGCGGCGGGTCGGTCATGCCGAGGCCGCCGATCTGCTCCTCGGCACTGCGGCCCTCCTGCGACACGAACTGCCCCAGGTCGTTGGAGAAGGACGTGCCGTCGGCCAGCAGCGCGCGCGTGTCGCCGTACGACGTGACCAGCCAGACGCCGCGGCCGAAGAAGTCGCCCAGCCGGGCGACCGGGGCGTGCTCCCGGAGCTCGCTGACCTCGGTGACCGGGTCGAGCCCGTCGCGCCGGAAGGGGAAGGTCAGTCGGTCGGGCATGCGCCGCAGCGCCCTGAGGTCGAGGGCACCGCCCCGCATGGTCCGAGCCACGACCAGGCGGCCGATGGCGGACGTGACGCGGGACCTGAGGCTCATGGGAGTGATTCCACCGCATCCGGGACACCGACGCATCGGTAATGCACCCTGAGTCGCCCCTGAACCGCAGTCAGGGGCGCGCTGGCAGCATGCGCTCGACCAGGGCACGCGTCGCCGGCACCTGGTCGGCGCCGGGCCGGTGCACGAGCCCCACGTGGCGCGTGCCGAGCGTGGCCGAGGACCTGACGACGACCTCCGGGTGCTGGAAGGCGTCCAGCGCCGACCGGGGCAGCATCGTCACGCCGAGCCCGGCCGCGACCAGTGCCTGGACCGCCACGTAGTCGTCCGACTCGTGGGCCAGGCGCGGCTCGAAGCCCGCCGCCCGGCAGCAGTCGACCAGGTGCTGCCGGCACCGGGGACAGCCGCCGATCCAGGTGTCCTCGGCCAGCTCGGCGAGGCGTACGGCGCGGCGCGAGGCCGCCGGGTGGTCGGCCGGGAGCACCAGCTCGACCGGCTCGACGCCCAGCGGGATCCAGGTGAGGTCGCCGTCGTCGGGCGGCGGCCCGTCGTACCCGAAGACCAGTCCGAGGTCGGCCTCGCCCTCCCGGATCGCGGCCCACGTCTCGGGCGGCTCGGCCTCGACCATGCCCACCTCGACCGAGGGGTGGTCGCGGCGCAGCAGCCGGAGCGCCGCGGGCACGATCGTCGCGGCGGCGGACGGGAAGGCGATGATCCGCACCCGGCCGCCGCGCAGCTGGGCCAGCGACGCCATCTCCTCCGCGGCCATGTGCAGCTCCCCGGCGACCGCGTCGGCCCGGCCGAGCAGCAGGCGGCCGGCCTCGGTGAGGGTGACCCCGCGGGTGCTGCGCACGAGCAGCGGCGTGCCGGCCTCGCGCTCGAGCCGCTGGAGGTGCTGGCTGACCGCGGGCTGGGTCCAGCCGAGCTCCCGGGCCGCGGCGCTGAGCGAGCCGGCGCGCGCCACCGTGCGGAAGACGAGCACCCGACGAGGATCCATGCCTCCAAGCATGGCTTATGGCCCCGGCAACGAGAAGAGGTCTACCTTGGATCTCCCGCCAACGTCATGCTGAACCCATGCAGACCATCGGACTCATCGGCGGCATGAGCTGGCACTCGACGGCCAGCTACTACCGGATCGTGAACGAGACGGTGGCGGCGCGCCTGGGCGGCCACGCGTCCGCCCGGATCACCCTGCAGTCGCTGGACTTCGCCGAGGTCCGCGCCTGCCAGCTCGCGGGCGACTGGGACCGTGCCGCCGCGCTGCTCACCGACGCCGCCCGCGCGTGCGTCGCCGGCGGCGCCGACGTGGTGGCGATCTGCACCAACCTCATGCACAAGGTCGCGCCGCAGGTGGAGGCCGGCATCGACGTGCCGCTGGTGCACATCGCCGACGCGGTGGCCGGCCTCGCCGCCCCGCAGGGCTGGGACCGGCTCGGCATCCTCGGCGCCCGCTGGGTGATGGAGGAGACGTTCTACGCCGACCGGCTCGGCCGCCACGGCATCACCGCGCTCTCCCCCGACGCGGCCGACCGCGACCTCGTCGACCGCGTGATCTTCGACGAGCTCACCCAGGGCCGGGTCGAGGACGCCTCCCGCCGCGCCTACGTCGAGGTGATCGAGCGGCTGGCCGCCCGCGGCGCCCAGGCCGTCGTGCTGGCCTGCACCGAGATCGGGCTGCTGGTCTCCCCCGCGGACAGCCCGCTCCCGCTCATCGACTCCGCCGACGCCCACGCCCGGGCACTCGCCGAGGTCGCGCTCTCCCCCGCCTTCGCCTGACCTCCCCGCCCCCCTGCTCGGCGGTCGAGTAGCGAGCGCCCCGCTCGGTGGTCGAGGTGGGTGGTCGAGTAGCGAGTGCCCCGCTCGGTGGTCGAGGTCGGTGGTCGAGTAGCGAGCGCCAGCGAGCGTATCGAGACCCAGTCCCACGACCGCTGGGGCGTCAGAATGACTTCTTCGCCAGCTGGGGCAGGGCTTCGTACTCGCCTCGGATCAGCGCGAGCCTCTTGGCCCGGCTCCAGCGCTGCACCTGCTTCTCCCGTGTGAACGCGGCTCCGACGTGCTCGTGCTCCTCGCTCCACACGAGAGTGACCGGTCGGCGAGTGCGGGTGTAGGCGGCGCCCATGCCGATCTGGTGCTGGTGCAGACGGGTCGCGAGATCGCGGGTGCTGCCGACGTACAACGAGCCGTCGGAGCACTCGAGCATGTAGACGTAGGGCATCGGGCAAGGCTGGCAGCGGCAATGAGATGCGGCCAGCCGCGGCGGACGTGCCTGTGGAGAGAGGGGGTCTCGATACACCCCGCTCGTTCCTCGCGGGGCACTCGACCACCGAAGCCCGAACACCCGACCACCGATCCCCGCGGCTCATTCTTCGCGGGGGTCTCGATACACCCCGCTCGTTCCTCACGGGGCACTCGACCACCGAAGCCCGAACACCCGACCACCGATCCCGGACACGTGATCTCGCTGAGCATCACCGAGATCGTCGTGGGCAGCCGCAGCCTCGGCTACCTCGCCGCCGGCGAGGACGTCACCGGCCGCCTGCGCGCCGAGCACGCGTCAAGACCGCGCTGCGCCGCGAGCACGAGGCGGTGATGCGCCTGCAGGAGGTCAACCGCGTCAAGCAGGACCTCGTCTCGACCGTCAGCCACGAGCTCCGCACGCCCATCACCAGCATCCACGGCTACACCGAGCGGCGCGACGGCGCCTTCGGCGACCTCACCGCGGCGCAGATCGACGCCGTGGAGCGGGTGCGCCACAACTCCAGCCGCCTCGAGGCCCTGGTCAACGACCTCCTCGTGCTCGAGCGCGCCGAGATCGGCAACCTCGACCTCGAGTTCGGCAGCCTCGACCTGCGCGAGACCGTCCACGGCGTCACGCACGCGTGCGAGGAGATGCTGGAGGGGCGCACCCTCGACGTCGACCTGGACCTCGCGAGCACGCCCGTCCCCGTCTACGGCGACCGCGTCGCCATGGAGCGGGTGCTGGTCAACCTGCTCAGCAACGCCGTGAAGTTCACGCCGCGCGGCGAGGTCGTGCTCGGCGAGCGCCTCGACGAGGCCGGTGCGCTCGTCTTCGCCGTCCGCGACACGGGCATCGGGATCCCCGCCGACCGGGTGGACCGGCTGTTCCGGTCCTTCAGCCAGGTCGACGCCTCGACGACGAGGGTGTACGGCGGCACCGG
>NZ_CADCUP010000186.1 GCF_902805925.1 uncultured Nocardioides sp. | reverse complement strand
GGGCGTCGCTCTCGGGCGAGCTCTCCATCATGGGCTTCGGCGGCGAGGACGAGATCGGCACGACCCGGCTGGCGCGCGCCGAGGAGGCGCTGGGCTCCGACGTGACGATCGACCAGGTCAAGGGCGACCTCGACATCCAGGTGTTCCTCAACTCCGTCGCCGCCGGCGACCCGCCGTCACTGGTCTACGCCGAGCGGTCGCAGATCGGCACCTTCGCCTCCCGCGGGGCCGTGGTGCCCCTCGACGACTGCATCGAGGGCGAGGGCATCGACACCGGCGTCTACCGCGAGCCGGCCATGGCCGAGGTGACGTTCGACGACCAGGTCTACGCCATCCCCGAGTTCAACGTCGTCCAGATCGTGCAGGCGAGCACGGAGGTCCTCGACGGCGCCGGTGCCACCATCGAGGACGTCAACGGCTCCGACTGGGAGGCCGTCAGCCGCGCCAACGAGGCGATGACCCAGTCCGGGGACGGCAAGATCTCCGTGATCGGCTACGACAGCAAGCTTCCCGAGTTCCTGCCGCTGTGGGTGCGCGCCAACGGTGGCTCGATGATCTCCGAGGACGGCAGGACCGCCCAGCTCGACAGCCCGGAGGTCGTCGAGGCCCTCGAGTTCGCGGTGGGCATCTACGACGACCAGGGCGGCTTCGGCGCCGTCAAGGCGTTCCGCGACTCGGCTGACTTCTTCGGCGACGGCAACCAGTTCGCCACCGCGACGCTGGGCGCGATGCCCATGGAGCAGTGGTACGTCAACGTCCTCAACGACGTCACTCCCGACGTCGAGATGGCCTTCGACGCCTTCCGCGACAAGGAGGGCCAGCCGCTCGCGTTCGCGTCCGGCTCGGCGTGGGCCGTGCCGAAGGGCGCACCCGAGCCGGAGGCCGCCTGCCGCTTCGCCAAGGCGATGACCGAGACGGAGGCGTGGGTCGCGGCCGCCGAGGAGCGGGTGCGCCTGCGCAAGGAGAGCGGCGGCATCTTCACCGGCCTGCTGACCGGCAACACCGAGGCCGACGAGCAGATCCGCGCGATGGTGGAGCCGTCGGGCAGCGAGGTCTGGGACGCCGCCATCGAGGCGACGTACGAGGCCAACGACCACACCTTCACCATGCCGGCGCTGCCTGCGGGCGACGAGTTCGAGTCGGCCTGGCAGGACGCCGTCAACCGGGTGCTGAACGGGCAGCAGGCGCCGCAGGAGGCCATGGCGCAGGCGCAGGAGGAGGGTCAGGCGGCCCTTGACGAGGCGTGGGCGCAGTGGGAGAAGTAAGGCCGTGAGCGTCTCCCTCGGCACGCCGCGCACCTCCGGCACCTCCGGGAAGGCCCCGCGGGAGCGCAGCCCGATGCGGCGTCAGGAGACGCGGGCGGCCCTGCTGTTCATCAGCCCGTGGATCATCGGGTTCTGCGTCTTCATGCTCTACCCGCTCTTCTACACCGTCTACCTGTCCTTCACCGACTACGACGTCATCAACGACCCGTCGTTCGTCGGCACCGCGAACTACACCGAGCTGGTCGACGACCCCAAGGTCTCCCTGGCGCTGCGCAACACCGCGATCTTCGCGCTGCTGACGGTGCCCACCCAGCTGGTCGTGGCGCTCGGACTGGCCATGCTGCTGCGTCACGCGGGCCGGGCCTCCGGCTTCTTCCGGACGGCGTTCTACCTGCCCAAGATGACGCCCCCGGTGGCCGTCGGCGTGCTGCTCCTGCTGCTCTTCAACGGGCAGAGCGGGCTGGTCAACGCCGCGCTGGGCGTGTTCGGGATCGACGGCCCCAACTGGACCACGGACCCCACCTGGGTCAAGCCCGGCCTGGCCATGATGAGCCTGTGGACGGTGGGAGCCTCGGTGGTGATCCTGCTGGCCGCCCTCAGCAACGTGCCCAAGGACCTCTACGACGCCGCCGAGCTCGACGGCGCGGGCCCGTGGGGCCGCTTCTTCCACGTGTCCCTGCCCGGCATCAGCGGTGCGGTCTACTTCGTCGTCATCATCGACACGATCGGCGCACTGCAGTCGTTCACCGAGGCCTACACCGCCTTCTTCGGCTCCGGCAACACCACCTACTCCAACGACGCGGCGCTGTTCTACTCCATCTACCTCTTCCAGCAGGCCTTCGAGTTCCTGCACATGGGCTACGCCGCGTCGCTGGCCGTGCTGCTGTTCGCGATCATCATGGTGATCACCGCGGTGCAGGTGTGGGTCGGCAAGCGCTACGTCTACTACGCGGGTGACGCCTGATGGCCACGATCGAGCGGCTCACCGACAGCACGCCGCCCACGACGTACGACGACGGGCTCCGGACGCCGCCGCGGCAGCGCGACCCGCGCACCGGTCCCCGCATCAAGCGCTGGGTCGTGGGCGCCGCGCTGGTGGCCGTGACGGTCGTCTTCACCTACCCGTTCATCTGGCTGGTGAGCGCCTCGCTCAAGCCGCGCAGCGACGTCTTCGACAACAAGCTGATCCCCGAGACGCTGACGTTCCAGAACTACCTGGAGGTGTGGAACGAGGCGCCGATGGCGCTGTGGCTGCTCAACACCGTGATCGTGACGGTGCTGGCCACGCTGGCGGTGACCATCTCGAGCTCCCTGGTGGCGTGGGGGTTCGCCTACTTCCGCTTCCGGGGGCGCAACGCCCTCTTCGGCCTCGTGCTCGCCTCGATGATGGTGCCAGGCGTGGCCACGATGATCCCGGTCTACCTGATCTGGGACTCCCTCGGGCAGGTGGGCACGCTGACCCCGCTGTGGGCGGCCAACCTCTTCGCCAGCCCGTTCTACGTCTTCCTGCTGCGCCAGTTCTTCCTGGGGCTGCCGCGCGAGCTGTTCCAGGCCGCGCGCGTCGACGGCGCGAACAACTGGCAGATCTTCTGGCACATCGCGCTGCCCCTGAGCCGGCCCGCCCTGGCCGTCACGGCGATCTTCGAGTTCCAGGCCGCCTGGACCGACCTGATGCGGCCGCTGATCTACCTGCGCGACGAGGACACCTTCACGGTGCCGCGGGGGCTGAAGTCGATGCTCGACCAGTTCGGCTTCGGCGGGGAGTGGCACTGGGAGCTCGTCGTCACGGCCAGCGTGATCACCACCGTGCCCATGATCATCGTCTTCCTCATCGGCCAGAAGCAGATCATCGAGGGCATCGCCACGACCGGCACGAAGGGCTGACCCGGCCGCTGGTCCTCGCGGCGGCGGTGCCCGTGGAACAATGGGCCCTCCCGCTGACTCCACGGAAGTACGACGTGCCCCCTAACGCTCCACGGCCGCCCGCGCCGCTGCCCGGTCACACCGATCCCGCGATCATCCGCAACTTCTGCATCATCGCCCACATCGACCACGGCAAGTCGACCCTCGCCGACCGGATGCTCCAGCTGACCGGCGTCGTCGACGAGCGCGCCGCCCGCGCGCAGTACCTCGACCGCATGGACATCGAGCGCGAGCGCGGCATCACGATCAAGAGCCAGGCCGTCCGGATGCCGTGGACCGTCCCGGCCGACAACGAGCAGGGTGCCCAGCCCGGCACCTACGTGCTGAACATGATCGACACCCCCGGCCACGTCGACTTCACCTACGAGGTGTCGCGCTCGCTCGAGGCGTGCGAGGCCGCGATCCTGCTGGTCGACGCCGCGCAGGGCATCGAGGCCCAGACGCTGGCCAACCTCTACCTGGCCCTGGGAGCCGACCTCCACATCATCCCGGTGCTCAACAAGATCGACCTGCCCAACGCCCAGCCCGAGAAGTACGCCGCCGAGCTGGCGGGGATCATCGGCTGCGACCCCGCCGACGTGCTCCGGACGTCGGCCAAGACGGGCCTGGGCGTCGAGGCGCTGCTCAACGAGATCGTGCTGCAGACCCCCGCGCCGGTGGGCGAGGCCGACGCCCCGCCGCGCGCGCTCATCTTCGACTCCGTCTACGACACCTACCGCGGCGTCGTCACCTACGTCCGCGTGGTCGACGGCAGGCTCAGCCACCGCGACCGCATCAAGATGATGTCCAACGGCGTCGTGCACGAGATGCTCGAGGTGGGCGTCATCAGCCCCGAGCCGATGAAGTCGAGCGATCTCGGCGTCGGTGAGGTGGGCTACCTGATCACCGGGGTGAAGGACGTGCGCCAGTCCCGGGTCGGCGACACGGTCACCAGCCAGCACCACGGCGCCACCGAGGCGCTCGGCGGCTACAAGCACCCCAACCCGATGGTCTTCGCCGGGCTCTACCCGATCGACGGCGACGACTACCCGACGCTGCGGGACGCCCTCGAGAGGCTGCAGCTCAACGACGCCGCGCTGGCCTACGAGCCGGAGACGTCGGGCGCGCTGGGGTTCGGCTTCCGGTGCGGCTTCCTCGGCCTGCTGCACATGGAGATCGTGCGCGAGCGGCTCGAGCGCGAGTTCAACCTCGACCTCATCTCGACCTCGCCGAACGTGATCTACACCGTCACCATGGAGGACGGCACGGTCATCGAGTGCACGAACCCCAGCGAGTACCCCGACGGCGGTCGGATCGCGGAGGTGCGCGAGCCGGTCGTCCGCGCCACCATCCTGAGCCCGTCCGACTACATCGGCACGATCATGGAGCTCTGCCAGGCCAAGCGCGGCAGCCTCCAGGGCATGGACTACCTGTCCGAGGACCGGGTCGAGATGCGCTACACCCTGCCGATGGGCGAGATCGTCTTCGACTTCTTCGACCAGCTCAAGTCGCGCACCAAGGGCTACGCCTCCCTCGACTACGAGCGCTCCGGCGACCAGGCGGCCGACCTGGTGAAGGTCGACATCCTGCTCCAGGGCGAGCCGGTCGACGCGTTCTCCGCGATCGTGCACCGCGACGCGGCGTACTCCTACGGCGTGATGCTGGCCGGCAAGCTCAAGGACCTCATCCCGCGTCAGCAGTTCGAGGTACCGATCCAGGCCGCCATCGGCGCCCGCGTCATCGCCCGCGAGAACATCCGGGCGATCCGCAAGGACGTGCTGGCCAAGTGCTACGGCGGCGACATCACCCGCAAGCGCAAGCTGCTGGAGAAGCAGAAGGAGGGCAAGAAGCGGATGAAGATGGTCGGCCGCGTCGAGGTCCCCCAGGAGGCGTTCGTCGCCGCGCTCTCCACCACCCAGTCGGCGGAGAAGCCCAAGAAGTAGCCGACGGTCGCGTGCGCGACCCCGCCCGCGTGCCACCATGGCGGGCAGGAGGCGCCATGTCCGAGGATCGCGACCCCCGGGTCGACGACTACATCGCCCAGCTGCCCCCGTGGCAGCGGGAGCTGTGCGAGCACCTGCGCGAGGTGGTGCACGGCGTCGACCCCGAGATCACCGAGACGATCAAGCGGAGCGTGCAGCCCTACTTCGTGCTGGAGGGCAACGTCTGCGCCCTGCTCGCCGCCAAGGACCACGTGAACCTGTTCGTCTACGACGGCGGCATCGTGCCCGACCCGGACGGGCTGGTCACCGCGGGGCACGACAACGCCACCGCCCGCACCATCGGCTTCCGCGAGGGAGACCCGGTCGACGAGGAGGCCCTGACCGCCTTCCTGCGCCGGCTCGTGGCCGACAACAGGGCGGGCGGGTGGCGCAGGCTGAAGCAGCAGGGCTGAGCCGGCTCAGGCGGCCGACCACCGCGGGTCGCGGCCCAGCCGGGCGAGCAGCCGGTCCTGCGCCGAGGCGTCCGCGTCGACCGGGAGCTCGGGGCCGCAGATCCCCTCGGCGTGGAGGGCGTCCCCCCAGCCGTCGGCCGTCCTCTGCAGCACGGCCGCCTCCTCGTCGCTGATGCTCCACTCCTGGCCGGTGGCCCGGGCGACGTCCCAGCCGTGGACGACGAGGTCCCAGCCGTAGAAGTCCGCGAGCGTGTCGGCCACGGTCGTGGGGCCGAAGTAGCCGTCGTACGCCGTCTCCGCGACGCCGTCGCGCCCGACGGCGTCCACCACGGCGCTCGCGTGCGCGCGCCACGCGGCCGCCGGGTCGGAGCGGTCGGGGTCGGGGCCGAGGTCGACGCCCCGCCGGGCGAGGAAGTCGCGCTCGGTGGCGATGACGTGGTGCACGACGTCGCGCGCCGTCCACCCCTCGCACGGGGTGGAGGTGGCCCACCGGTCGCCGACGGCGTCCAGGATCTCGGCGAAGCGGCGGGCACGGTCCTGGAATCGCTGGGCTGTCTGGTTCATGGCAGCACGCTAGGGACGCAGCTGTCGGTGACTCTTGGAATAATCCGACACATGCAGCCAGACCGGCCGACGCGGCGCGTCGACCCGATCGACCGCGCCCACCTCACCGGGGTGAGCCGGCCGTCGCCGCCGATCCTGCGCTACGCCCCCTCGCCCGAGCTCGCGCCCCTCGTCGACCGCTACTGGATCCCGGTCTGGTCGCTGCCGGAGCCGCAGGTCCAGAGCACCCTGCAGCACCCCGTGTGCCTGGTCGTGGTGAGCAACACCTACGCGCGCTTCTACGGCGTCGTCCGCGGCCGGTCCAGCGTCACCCTGGAGGGTGACGGCTGGGCGGTCGGCACGATGCTCAGGCCGGCTGCCGGGCGCCTGCTGCTGGGCCGGTCGGTGGCGACGGTCACCGACTCCTTCCTCGACCTCGCCGAGGTGCCCGCTCTCGACGGGCGGCGGCTGGTCCCCGAGATCCGCGACGCGATGGCGAGCGACCCCCACGACCCCCGGGCGCACGCCGCCGCGATCGCCGCCGTCGAGAGCCGTCTCGCCCGTGCCCTGCCCGTGGACGAGCCCGGTGCGCTCATCAACCGCCTGGTGTCCTGGCTGGCGGAGCACCCGGAGGTGACCCGGGTGGCCGACGTCGCGGCGGAGTTCGCGATGACCGAGCGCACGCTGCAGCGCCTGGTGGAGCAGCGTGTCGGACTCACACCCAAGTGGCTCATCCAGCGCCGACGGCTGCACGACGCGGTCGAGCGGCTCAAGGCGGGGGAGACCTCGCTCGCCGACATCGCCGTCGAGCTCGGCTACGCGGACCAGGCGCACTTCACCCACGACTTCCGCACCGTCAGCGGCACGACGCCGGGAGAGTTCCTCGCCGACCAGGCATCGTCCGCAGCGCCAGGGGGCACCCCCTAGGCTCACGACAAAGGGAGGTGCCACTGTGGCCGCACGACAGGTTCTCGGAGTCATCCAGGCCGGCGGAGCCGGGTCGCGGATGGACGTGCTCACCCGCGAGCGCGCCAAGCCGGCGCTGCCGTACGCCGGCACGCACCGGCTCATCGACTTCGCGATCTCCAGCATGGTGCACTCCCAGATCCGGGACGTGTGGGTCAGCGTCGAGTACCAGGTCGCCTCGATCGACGAGTACCTGGCCGGCGGCCGCCCGTGGGACCTCGACTCCAGCCGTGGCGGCTTCCGCCGGATCGTGCCCGAGACCGGCAGCGGCCCGGCGTCGGAGGACGGGTTCGCGCACGGCAACGGTGACCTGCTGCTCCGGATGAGCCGCGACCTCGAGGCCTGGGGCGGGGAGACGCTGGTGGTCAGCAGTGCCGACCACATCTTCAACATGGACCTGCGCCCCGTCATCGAGCGCCACCTCGAGTCCGGCGCCATCGCGACGCTGCTGACGAGCGAGGTGAGCCGGCGCGAGGCCTCCTCCAACGTCGCCCTGCAGGTCGGCGACGACCGCCGGGTCACCGGCTTCGAGGTCAAGACGGCCAAGCCCTCCACCGGCACGGTGGCGACCGAGGTCTTCGTCTACCGCACCGAGCTCCTGCTGGAGACCCTGCGCGAGCTGCGTGCGGAGCTCTCGGGGGACGCCGACGGCGACGACAGCGGCATCGGCGACTTCGGCGAGCACCTGCTGCCGCGCCTGCTCGAGAAGGGCAAGGTGCTGGCCGACCCGATGACCGGCTACTGGCGCGACGTGGGTCGCCCCGGCGCCTACCTCCAGGGCCACCGCGACCTGCTGGCCGACAAGGTCGAGGTGTTCGACGACCTCGACCGGCCGGTGATCTCCCACTGGGCCGACCGGGAGGCCGCCCGGATCCGCCGGGGAGCCGTCGTCGAGGACAGCCTGGTCTCGCCCGGTGCCGACGTCTCGGGCACCGTGGTCCGCAGCGTCCTGGGCCCCGGCGTGGTCGTCGAGAAGGGCGCAGTGGTCAAGGACTCCGTGCTGTTCAACGACGTCCGGGTCAAGGGTGGCGCCCAGGTGTGCACGAGCATCGTCGACGACCGCGTGGTCATCGGCTCGCGCGCACGCATCGGTGCGGAGCCCGGCTCCAGGATCGCGACCGACGAGGACGTGGTCCTGGTCGGCAGCGACTCGGTCGTCACCACCGCAGAGCTCCTCCCCGCCGGCTCACGTCTCGAGCCCGGCACCACGGCGTGAGGCCACGCCTGCTCGTCCCCGCGGGCCTGGAGTCGCAACGACACCTCGGCGAGGAGTGGGGCGTGTGGCTGGACGCCCTGCCGCGGGTGTCGGCCGACGTCCTCGAGGAGTGGGACCTCACCGTCGACGGCGAGCCGATGCACGGGCACTGCTCGCTGGTCGTCCCCGTACGCACCCGGTCGAGCCGCCCCGCCGCCCTCAAGGTGACCTTCGCCGGCGACGAGGAGTCCGAGCACGAGCACCTCGCCCTCCAGCGGTGGGGCGGCGCCGGGGCCGTCCGGCTGCTGCGCGCGGACCCCGCGCGCCGGGCGATGCTCCTCGAGCGGCTGCACACCGACGACCTCGGCGACCTGCGGGACGTCGAGGCCTGCGAGGTGGTGGCCGGGCTCTACCCGCGCATCCACGTGCCGGCCCTCCCGCAGCTGCGCACGGTCACGGCGTACGTCGAGCGCTGGTGCGCCGCGCTCGCCACGATGCCGCGCAACGCACCCGTGCCGCACCGCCTCGTCGAGCAGGCACTCTCGCTGGGGCGCGACCTGGTGGCGGACGCCGCGAGCACCGGCACCCTCGTCCACGGCGACCTGCACTATGCCAACGTCCTGGCCGGCGACCGCGAGCCGTGGCTCGCCATCGACCCGAAGCCGATGAGCGGGGACCCGCACTACGAGCCCGCGCCCATGCTGTGGAACCGGTTCGAGGAGCTCTCCGGTGACATCAGGGGAGGAGTGCGGCGCCGGTTCCACACCCTGGTCGACGCCGCCGGCCTCGACGAGCAGCGCGCCCGCGACTGGGTGGTCGTGCGGATGGTGCTCAACGCCCACTGGTCGGTCGAGGACGCGCAGCGGGCCGACCGGGCGCTGGACGCCGAGGAGCGCGACTGGATCACCCGCTGCATCGCCGTCACCAAGGCCGTGCAGGACTAGTCACCGAGACGTAGCCGGCCGACTCCAGGGCCGACATCTGCTTCGACAGGTCCGAGTCGCTGGTCCGGAGGTGGTCGCGCAGGAAGCCGAAGTCGTTCGTGCTGGCCCTGCTCAGCAGCGCCACGATCGCCAGGCGCTTGGGCGCCGTGACGACCGGGTCCAGCCCCCTGAGCGGGTCGATGGTGCTCATCCCGGGCGGGCCCGGGCCGCGGCGGCCCACACCCGAAGGCCACGGGGTACCAGTCCGGCAAGTCATCGCCCGGGAACTCGCACCAGGCAAGCGCTACCGGTGGGTTGAGGAGTGATCTAGGTTACTCCGCAGAGAGCCAGCCGCCCCCCGAGAAGCAGGAGTCCCATGCCCACCTCGACCGACACCGGCTTCGTGGACCACCTGCTGCCGAGCGTCGCGGTCCAGTTCTGGGACCGCGTCCAGAGGTCGCCCGACCGCGAGGCGTTCCGCTTCCCGCGCGGCAGCGACTGGGAGTCGGTCACGTGGCGGGAGGCCGGCGACCGCGTCCGCAGCCTCTCCGCGGGACTGCTGAGCATGGGCCTGGCGTCCGAGCAGCGCGTCGGCATCGCGTCCGGCACCCGCTACGAGTGGATCGTTGCCGACCTGGCCATCATGTGCGCCGGTGGCGCCACGACGACGGTCTACCCGACCACCAACAGCGACGACACCTGCTTCATCCTCGGTGACGCCGAGTGCCGCGTGGTGTTCGCCGAGGACGACCAGCAGGTCGCCAAGCTCAGGGAGCACCGGAACGAGCTGCCGCACCTGGCCACGGTGGTGACCTTCGACGGCGCCTCCGACGGCGACTGGATCGTGTCGCTGGACGACCTGGCGGCGCTGGGCGACGCCTATCTCGCCGAGCACCCGAACGCCATCGAGGAGACCGCCGAGTCGATCTCGCCCGACGACCTCGCCACCCTCATCTACACCTCCGGCACGACCGGCCGCCCCAAGGGCGTGCGGCTCAAGCACCGCTCGTGGGTCTACGAGGGCGAGGCCATCCGCGCCCAGGACATCCTCAGCGAGGACGACCTGGAATTCCGCTGGCTGCCGATGGCGCACTCCTTCGGCAAGGTGCTGATGTCGACCCAGATGGCGTGCGGGTACTCCGCCGCCATCGACGGCCGCGTCGAGAAGATCGTGGAGAACCTCGGCGTCGTGAAGCCGACCTTCATGGGTGCGGCTCCACGCATCTTCGAGAAGGCGCACGGCCGCATCGTCACGATGCAGGCGGCGGAGGGCGGCGCCAAGGAGAAGATCTTCAAGAGGGCCTTCCAGGTCGGGCTCCAGGTCGAGCGGCTCAAGCGGGAGGGCAACCCCGTCCCGCTCCCGCTCAAGGTGCAGCACGGGCTCTTCGACCGGCTCGTCTTCAGCAAGATCCGCGACCGCTTCGGTGGACGCGTGCGCTTCTTCATCTCCGGTGCCGCCGCCCTCAACCGCGACATCGCCGAGTGGTTCAACGCCGCGGGCATCACGATCCTCGAGGGCTACGGGCTCACCGAGTCCTCCGCCGGGTCGTTCGTCAACCACCCCGACGACAACCGCTTCGGCACCGTCGGTCCGGTCGTGCCGGGCTCGCAGGTGAGGCTGGGTGACGGCGACGAGGTGATGATCAAGGGCCCCGGCGTCATGGACGGCTACCACAACCGGCCCGAGGAGACCGCCAAGGCGCTGACCCCCGACGGCTGGCTGCACACCGGTGACAAGGGCTCGCTCGACGCCGACGGCTACCTCACCATCACCGGCCGCATCAAGGAGCTCTTCAAGACCTCCGGCGGCAAGTACGTCGCCCCGCCGGCCATCGAGTCGAAGTTCAAGGCCGTCTGCCCCTACGCCAGCCAGTTCGTCGTCTTCGGCGACGAGCGCAGCTACTGCGTGGCCCTGGTGACCCTCGACCCCGACGCCATGGACGGCTGGGCCTCGGAGAACGGCATGGCCGGCGCGTCGTACACCGAGATCGTGACCTCGGAGGCGGTCGGCACCATGGTCGGTGGGTACGTCGAGCAGATGAACGCCCAGCTCAACCGCTGGGAGACCATCAAGAAGTGGCGGCTCCTCGACCACGACCTCAGCATCGAGTCGGGGGAGATGACCCCGTCGATGAAGGTGAAGCGCAACGTCGTCCAGGACAACCACCGCCGGCTCATCGAGGAGATGTACGCCTCCTGATCCCTGCGGCACCGCGTCGGCACCTCTCCACACCCCGTCGTCCGCCTGACGCCGGGCCGGGACCCGGGTCGGGGCGGACGACTGTGATGGGATGGGCTGCGTGCCATCCGCCCTGCCGCCGGGAGACCCTGCGCCCGAGGACGGCTCGCTGCCGGAGGGCGCGCTCGACGGCGCGGGGGAGCGACCGCTCGGGATCTACGTCCACGTGCCCTTCTGCACGGTCCGCTGCGGCTACTGCGACTTCAACACCTACACCGCCGAGGAGCTCGGGGACACCCGCGGCGCGTCGCGCGCGACGTACGCCGAGGCGGTCATCGCCGAGCTGCGGCTGGCCCGCCGGGTGCTCGGCCGGGACGACCGCCCGGTGTCCACGGTCTTCCTCGGGGGCGGCACCCCCACCCTGCTGAGCAGCGCCGACCTCGGGGCGGTGCTGGCCGCGGTGGCCGGCGAGTTCGGCCTGGCCGACGACGCTGAGGTCACCACCGAGGCCAACCCCGACAGCGTCGCGCTGTGGGACCTCGAGGAGCTGCGCGCCGTCGGCTTCAACCGCATCAGCCTCGGCATGCAGTCGGCGGTGCCGCGCGTGCTCCAGGTCCTCGACCGCACCCACGACCCGCTCCGGGTGCCCGCCGCGGTCGAGTGGGCGCGCACGGCGGGCTTCGAGGAGGTCAGCCTCGACCTCATCTACGGCACGCCGGGGGAGAGCGTCGCGGACTGGGAGGAGTCGCTGGACGCCGCGCTGGCATGCGGGCCCGACCACGTCTCGGCGTACTCCCTCATCGTCGAGGACGGCACCGCCCTGGCCCGCCGCGTACGCCGCGGCGAGCTGCCGATGCCCGACGAGGACGACCTTGCCGACAAGTACCTCCTGGCCGACGAGCGCCTCGGCGGGGCCGGCCTGGAGTGGTACGAGGTGTCGAACTGGGCGCGCCGGCCGGAGAGCCGCTCGCGCCACAACCTGGCCTACTGGACCGGCGGCGACTGGTGGGGCGCGGGCCCCGGCGCGCACTCCCACGTCGGCGGGGTGCGCTGGTGGAACGTCAAGCACCCCGCGGCGTACGCCGACCGGCTGGCCGCCGGCGCCAGCCCCGTCCACGCCCGCGAGGTGCTCGACGAGGAGAGCCGCCGGGTGGAGCGGGTGCTGCTGGAGATCAGGCTGCGCGACGGCCTGCCCGTGCTCGCCCTCGACCAGCACGGTCGGGGCCAGGTCGCGCGTCTGGTCGACGAGGGCCTGCTCACCCTGCGCACGGAGCGCCTGGTGCTCACCCAGCGCGGGCGGCTGCTCGCCGACGCTGTGGTGCGCGACCTCCTGCCCTAGCGAGGATGCCCAGCCGTGACGTCTAGCCGCGGGGCTCGGCGGTGACGAAGTCGATGAGCTCCTCGACGCGGCCGAGCAGGGCGGGGTCGAGGTCGGCGAAGGAGTCGACCTTCGACAGGACGTGCTGCCACGCGCGGGCGATGTCGGCCTGGTCGCGGTGCGGCCAGCCGAGCTGCTGGCAGGTGCCCTTCTTCCAGTCGATGCTGCGCGGCACGTCCGGCCAGCGGGGGATCCCGAGCCGGGCCGGCTTCACGGCCTGCCAGATGTCGATGAACGGGTGGCCGACGATGAGGACGTGCCTGCCGACGGCGGAGCGGGCGATGCCCGAGGCGATGCGGCTCTCCTTCGACCCGGGCACGAGGTGGTCGACCAGCACGCCCACGCGGCGCTCGGGACCGGGCCGGAAGTCGCGGAGGTGGTCGGCGAGGTCGTCGACGCCGCCGAGGTACTCCACCACCACGCCCTCGATGCGCAGGTCGTCGCCCCAGACCCGCTCGACGAGCTCGGCGTCGTGCCGCCCCTCCACGAAGATGCGGCTCTGACGCGCCACCCGGGCCTTCGCGCCGCGCACCGCGACGGAACCGGACGCCGTCCGCGTCGGCGCGGCGGGGGCTGCGGCACGCACGGGCGCGGTGAGGATCACCGGCCTGCCCTCGAGCAGGAAGCCCGGGCCCAGCGGGAAGGTGCGCCGCCTGCCGCGCCGGTCCTCGAGGGTGAGCGTGTGCAGGTCCCGGTCGACGGCGACGACCTCGCCGCACCAGTCGGTGGTGACCTCCTCGACGACCAGGCCGGGGTCGGCCGGGTGCTCCTGGGCGCGGCCGCGCCGGGGGGCCTTCCAGTCGGTGGAGAGGACGTCGGAGCCGTAGCGGTCGGGGGAGGTCACCCGTCAACGCTAGGTCGAGCGCTCCCGCCGCCGGTGGTGGCGCGCCGTCAGGACCCCTGGTCGGTCCCGGGGTCGGGCTCCTGCGTGGCGTCCATGTCGAGGTCGCGGTCGACGTCGTCGGGGTCGAGCGGCTCGGCGAGCGGGTTGTCCTCGCCGCGCTGGAGGTCCTCGGGGAGCATGTCGTCGGTGATGCCGGTCTCGGGCTCGGCGCGCTCGGCGTCCTGTTCGCTCATGCCCCGAGCCAACCTCGGCTGTCGGGTCGGCGTCAACGCCCCGTTCAGACGAGGGGGAGCTGCCGGCGACCGCGTGGCAGCTGCTCGTAGCCACGGCGTAAGGCCTCGGCCAGGCCGTCGGCGGGGAAGGGGAACTCGCCGACCGTGAGCGCCTCCTCGAGCGGCACGCCGGAGCCGGCGAGGTGGCGGATGGCGTCGGCCATCAGCCCGAGGTCGTTGCGCTGCACCTCGACGAACTCGCGGTCGACGGGGGCCCCGTGCCCGGGCACCACGGTGCTGCCGGCGGTCGTCAGCCCGAGCACGACGTCCATGCTGTGCGGCCAGTCGAGCGGGAAGCAGTCGGTGCCGTACACCGGCGCGGCGGACTCCTCGACCAGGTCTCCGGCGAGCACGACGTCGACGTCGGGGACGCGCACCACGAGGTCGCCGTCGGTGTGACCGCGGCCGGGGTGGACCAGCTCCACGGCCCGGTCCCCGAGGTCGAGGGAGACCGCGGAGGAGAAGGTGCGGTCGGCCGGGACCGGCTGCGTGGCGAGCACCTCCTCGCGGTGCGGGTCGTCGAGGTCGTCGCGGTAGTAGCCCTGGACCCGCTCGCCGGACGCCACGGTGGCCGCGGCGGCGTTCTCGTGCGCGTGGATCGCGATGTCGCCGTACGCCGCCCGGAAGGCCCCGTTGCCGAAGGTGTGGTCGAAGTGGCTGTGGGTGTTGACCACCGCGGCCACCTGACCGGCACCGAGCCGGCGCAGGTCGTCGATCACGCCCGACGCGGCGAGCCCCGAGCTGTGGGTGTCGACGACCACCAGCCCCCGGTCGCTGCCGATCGCGGTGACGTTCACGTCGAGCCACTCGTAGCGCGCCACCCACACGCGCTGGGCCACCTCGATGAAGTCGGACATGCCCGCAGGCTATCCGTGCCGGGTCCGCCGGGTCCGGGTTCCGTGGTCGGACGGGTATTGTTGGCACTCGGACCGATGGAGTGCCAACAACCGAGAGCGGGCGGAGGGGGACAGCGATGACGACCGACGACCGCAAGCTCGCCGTCCTCCGGGCCATCGTCGAGGACTACGTGGCGACCGAGGAGCCGGTGGGCTCCAAGGCGCTCGTCGAGCGGCACGGCCTCGGCGTCTCGCCGGCCACGGTGCGCAACGACATGGCGGTGCTGGAGGAGGAGGGCTTCATCCACCAGCCGCACACGAGCGCCGGGCGGGTGCCCACCGACAAGGGCTACCGCCTCTTCGTCGACCGGCTGACCACCGTCAAGCCGATGAGCGCCGCCGAGAGGCGCGCCATCTCCACGTTCCTCGACGGCGCCGTCGACCTCGACGACGTCGTCCAGCGGTCGGTGCGGATGCTCTCCCAGCTGACCCGCCAGGTCGCGGTGGTGCAGTACCCCACGCTCTCGCGCAGCACGGTGCGCCACGTCGAGCTCGTGGTGCTCGCGCCGACCCGGCTGCTCGTCGTGCTCATCCTGTCCACCGGGCGGGTCGAGCAGCGGGTCGTCGAGGTGTCGGACCAGCTCGGTGACGAGCTGCTCGCGACCCTCCGCTCGCGCATCGGGCGTGCGGTCGTCGGCGAGCGCATCGCCGACGCGACGACCGCCCTCGGCGTGCTGGAGGCCGAGCCGGGCGACGTACCCGCCGGAGTGGTCGCCGCCGTCGTCGACACCCTGGCCGACGCCATGTCCGACCACCGCAGCGACGAGCGGGTGGCGGTCGGCGGCGCCGCCAACCTGGCCAGGTACGGCGACTCGTTCGACACCTCCGTCCGCCCGCTGCTCGAGGCGCTCGAGGAGCACGTCGTGCTCCTGAAGCTCCTCGGCGAGGCCAGCACGGGGGGCGCGGTCACCGTGCGCATCGGGGCCGAGGGCCCCTTCGCCGAGCTCTCCTCGACCAGCGTGGTGGCCACCGGCTACGGCCCGGGCGACGACGCCCTGGCCAGCCTCGGCATCGTGGGGCCGACCCGCATGGACTACCCCGGCACGATGACGGCGGTGCGCGCGGTCGCCCGCTACGTCTCGCGCATCCTCGACGAGGCCTGAGCCTCCAGACCCGCACAGAGAAGGAACGGACCAACGTGAGCCAGGACCTCTACGAGCTCCTCGGTGTCGGCCGCGACGCGGACGCCGACGCCATCAAGAAGGCCTACCGCAAGCAGGCCCGCCGGCTGCACCCCGACGTCAACCCCGACCCGGGGGCGCAGGAGCAGTTCAAGGAGGTCTCGCTCGCCTACGAGGTGCTCTCCGACCCGCAGAAGCGGTCGGCGTACGACCGGGGCGGCGACCCGTTCGGCGGGGCCGGCGCCGGTGGCTTCGGGCAGGGCGCCGGGTTCTCCTTCACCGACATCATGGACGCCTTCTTCGGCGGACAGGGCCCCGGCGGCCAGGGCCACGGCCCGCGCCCGCGCAGCCGCCGCGGCCAGGACGCGCTGATCCGGCTCGACGTCGAGCTCGCGGAGGCGGCGTTCGGCGTCACCCGCGACCTCAAGGTCGACACCGCCGTCGTCTGCACCACCTGCCACGGCGACGGCACCGCGCCGGGCACCAGCCCGGTCCCGTGCGAGACCTGCCGCGGCGCCGGCGAGGTGGCCCAGGTGCAGCGCTCCTTCCTGGGCGAGATCCGCACGCTGCGCCCGTGCGCGGCCTGCCGCGGCTTCGGCACGCTCATCCCCGACCCCTGCCGCGAGTGCTCGGGCGACGGCCGGGTGCGCTCGCGCCGGACGCTGAAGGTCAAGATCCCGGCCGGCGTCGACTCCGGCACGCGCGTCCAGCTCAGCGAGCAGGGCGAGGTCGGCCCCGGCGGCGGCCCGGCGGGCGACCTCTACGTCGAGATCCAGGTCCTGCCGCACCCCACGTTCACCCGCGCCGGCAGCGACCTGCACTGCACGGTCTCGCTGCCGATGACCGCAGCCGCCCTCGGCACCTCCGTCACGCTGCCGTTGCTCGAGGCCGACGTGGTCGACGGCAGGGAGCCGACCGCCGACTCCGACCTGGTCACCAGCCTCGACCTCGACGTGAAGGCGGGCACCCAGTCCGGCACGGAGCGGGTGATGCGCGGGTACGGCGTGCCCGGCCTGCGCGGCGGGCGGGGCGACCTGGTCGTGATCATCTCCGTCGAGACCCCCTCCCGGCTCGACGCCCGCCAGGAGGAGCTGCTCCACGAGCTGGCCGCCATCCGGGGCGAGGAGTCGCCGGAGGGGTCGGTGCGGGCGTCGCACAAGTCCGTCTTCGGCCGCCTGCGCGACGCCTTCAACGGCTGAGCACCGTGTCGTTGCCCGTGCACCTCGTGCCGACCCTGGCCGGGGTCCGGCCGGGCGGTGCGGTCGAGGTGATCGGTGACGAGGCCCACCACGCCGTCGCCGTGCGCCGGCTGCGGGTGGGGGAGTCGGTGGTCCTCACCGACGGCGCCGGCACCTCGGCCACCGCGGAGGTCACCTCCACGGGCAAGCGGGTCTTCGAGGTGCGGGTCGCCGACGTCGTCTCGCCACCCGAGCCGACCCCGGCGATCACGGTCGTGCAGGCGCTGCCCAAGGGCGATCGCGGGGAGCTGGCGGTCGAGATGCTGACCGAGATCGGCGTCGGCCGGGTGGTGCCGTGGGCCGCGTCGCGCAGCGTGGCGGTCTGGCGCGGCGAGCGGGCGGCGAAGTCGCTCGCGAAGTGGCGCGGCACGGCTCGGGAGGCCGCCAAGCAGGCCCGCCGCACCTGGTTCCCGGAGGTGGAGGAGATGGCGGGCACCGCCGAGGTCGTCGAGCTGGTCCGCTCCGCCGACCTGGCCGTCGTGCTCCACGAGGATGCCTCACAGCCCCTTCCGGCCGTCGGGGCGGCGGAGCGCGTCGTGGTCGTCGTGGGTCCCGAGGGCGGGCTCACCGACGACGAGGTCGCGGCGTTCGTCGGTGCCGGAGCCGTCAGCGTGCGCCTGGGCACCGAGGTGCTGCGCACCTCGACCGCCGGGGTCGCCGCGGTGGCCGCCCTGCTGGCGGGCACCGGCCGCTGGCGCGGGCCTACCGGATCCTGACGTCCTTGTCGTCGGACATCGCGCCGCTGCCCTCGGTGCCGCCGGTCGGGTCGTCGGTGGTGGCCCAGACCCTGTAGTCGCCGGGAGCCAGGCCCTCGAGGTCGATGGAGACCTGGAACGGGAACAGCCTGTCCTCCATCCACGCCTCGGCCGACCACGCGCCCTTCCGGACGACCTCGTCGCCGCGGCGCAGCTCCCACCCGGAGCTCGCCTCGAAGCTGTTGGCCACGCCGGTGAGCTCGAGGGTGCCGCTCGCGGTCGCCCCCTGCTCCGGGGTGGTGATGCTCATGTGGCTCAGGGTCTCCAGCATCGAGCCGTGGGTCAGCGGCTCGGAGGTGTCGACGCCGTAGACGGTGTCGAGCCGCTGTCCGTCGGCGGAGAAGCCGACCACCGCGCGCGCCTGGCCGGCCGCCTGCACGGTGTAGACGACCTGCATCACCGCCGCGCGGGCCTCCTCCTCCGACATGCCCGCCGGTCGGTCGGCCAGGGAGGCGTCGGCGAGCCGGACGGCGTACACGCCCTCGGCGCCACCGCCGTCGAACCCGACGCCCTCGATCGAGCCGGCAGGCCAGGCGGTGCGGTAGTCGGGGTCGAGCGGAGTGCCGGTGAGCACGTCGACGGCCGCCGTGAACGGGTCGCCTGAGCCGCGCTGGAACTCCCGGTACAGCCGCGGGCCGCCGCGCTCGGTGTCACCGATGAAGTAGACCGGGACCGCGCCCGCGGCGGGCGGGGCCGGGTCGCTCGTGGCGGGCGCCGACGGCTCGGGCTGCTCGGTCGCGGGCCCGGTGGGCTCCGCGGAGTCGCTGGGCTGCGCGGGCTCGCTGGGCTGCGACGTCGCGGCGGCAGGGCCCGGGTCGGGCTCGCCGTCCCCGCCGAAGCCCCCGACGAAGGCGACCACGCCGATCACGGCCGCGGTGGCCACGGCTCCGAGGAGGACCAGGGGCCAGGTGCGGTTGCTCATGTTCTCCACCTTCGCATCGGAGCGGGTTCGGGCACGGATGTCGGCCAGCGCGTCGCGCGGCTCGATGTCGGACACCGCGTCGTGCAGGGCGCGGGAGAGGTCGTCGTCGTTCACGGCTGTTCCTCCAGGAGGGGCCCGAGC
>NZ_CADCUP010000185.1 GCF_902805925.1 uncultured Nocardioides sp. | reverse complement strand
GAGGCCGCGGAGGGTGTGGGTGGGTCTCGATACGCTCGCTGGCGCTCGCTACTCGACCACCGGGGGGCGGCGCTGCGGTGGTCGAGTGCCCGCGAGGGACGAGCGGGTGTATCGAGACTGTCGAGGGTGTGGGTGGGACTCGATACGCTCGCTGGCGCTCGCTACTCGACAACCGAGAGTCGCTGCTCGACCATCGAGGGGCGGCGCTACGTTGAGCGGGTGCGCGCAGTCCCGGAGGTGGTCGTCGTCGACCACCACGACTCCTACACCTGGAACCTCGTGCACCTCGTGGCCGGCGTCACCGGCAGGCTGCCCGCGGTGGTGCAGCACGACGAGACCACGGCCGGGGCACTGGCCCGCTTCACCCACGTCGTGCTCTCCCCGGGCCCGGGGCACCCAGCCGACCCGGCCGACTTCGCGATCGGGACCACGCTGCTGCGCGCGGCCGCCACGCCCGTGCTCGGCGTCTGCCTCGGCATGCAGGGCCTCGTCACGGCGTACGGCGGCACCGTCGCGCGCGTCGAGCCGGCGCACGGCGAGGTGGCCCGGGTGCGCCACGACGGGGCCGGCGTCTTCGCGGGCCTGCCGCAGGACATCGAGGTGGTGCGCTACCACTCGCTGGCGGCGGTCGCGCTGCCCGACGAGGTGGTCGCGACGGCGTGGGCCGAGGACGGCACGGTGATGGGCGTGCGCCACCGCACGCTGCCGCTGGAGGGTGTGCAGTTCCACCCGGAGTCGGTGCTCTCGACGCACGGGCCGGCGATGGTCGCGACCTTCCTGGGCGTCTCGTGAGCGACCCCGAGGAGCTGTTCGCCGACGTGGCCGCGCGCCACCCGCGCTGCTTCTGGCTCGACGGCGGCGGCGCCCGCGAGTGGTCGGGCCGGCGGTCGATCGTCGGCTGGCTCGACGACGACGACGTATCGCTCTCCTACGACGCGGCCAGGCGCCGGGTCACCCGGCACGTGGGCGGTCGCTCGGAGGTGGTCGGGGACGACGTCTTCGCCGTGCTCGAGTCCGAGCTGGCGGCGGGCGGCGCGGACGACCAGTGGTTCGGCTACCTCGGGTACGCCGCCCGGCCCGACCTGCCCGCCCGCACCGGCGGCGGCCTTCCCGACGCGGTGTGGATGCGGGCCCGGCACGTGCGGCTCTTCGACCACGAGCCGGGCGCCCCGGCCGGCGGGCGGTCGCCGGGGGGCGGCGAGCCGCCGGTGAGCGAGGAGTACGCCGCGGCGTACGCGACGGTCCAGGAGGCGCTGCACGCCGGCAACTCCTACGAGGTCAACCTGACCCACCGCCGGGAGCGGATGTCGAGCGCCGGTCCCGTCGACGTCTACCGGCGGCTGCGGCGCGCCAGCCCGGCGCCGTATGCCGGGTTCCTGCAACACGCGGTGCCCGGCCACGAGGCGTGGCTGCTGAGCTCGTCGCCGGAGCGCTACGCGCTCGTCGGCCCCGGCCGCACCGTCGAGACGAAGCCGATCAAGGGCACCACCCCGCGCGGCGCGACGCCGGAGGACGACGAGCGGCTGCGGAGGCTGCTGGCGACGGACCCGAAGTTCCGCGCCGAGAACCTGATGATCGTCGACCTGCTGCGCAACGACCTGTCGATGGTGTGCGAGCCGGGCACGGTGGACGTGCCGGTGCTGATGGAGGTGGAGTCCTACGCCACGGTGCACCAGCTCGTCTCCACGGTGCGCGGCCGGCTCCGCGACGACGTCTCCACGGTCGCCGCCCTGCGTGCGCTGTTCCCGGCGGGGTCGATGACCGGCGCGCCGAAGCTGCGCACGATGGAGGTCATCCGCGACGTGGAGTGGACCGCGCGCGGTGTGTACGCCGGCGCGTTCGGATGGCTGCGCGCCGACGGCCGCGCCGACCTCGGCGTGGTGATCAGGTCGCTGATGACCGCCGGCGACGGCCGGTGGGTGCTGGGCACCGGCGGGGGCATCACCGTGCGCTCCGACGTGGGGGAGGAGTGGGCGGAGGCGTGGTGGAAGGCGCACGCGCTGGAGGCCGCCTTGCGTGGGTCGTCCGCCTGAGCCTGGGCCCTGGCCCGGCGTGGGGCGGACGACCGGTCAGGCGGGAGCTCCCGGCAGCCACATCGACAGCCGGGCGCCACCGGTGGGCGAGGCGTCGGCCCGCACCTGGCCGCTGTGGCGCTCGACCACCTGCCGCACGATGGAGAGGCCGAGGCCGGAGCCGGGCATCGACCGCGACTCCTCCGAGCGGTAGAAGCGCTCGAAGACGTGCGGCAGGTCGTCGGCGGAGATGCCGGTGCCCTCGTCGTCGACGGTGAGCACCCCCTCGGCCAGCCGGACCGAGATCGTGCCCTCGGGCGGGCCCCACTTGGCGGCGTTGTCGAGCAGGTTGGTCACCGCGCGCTCCAGCGCGGCCGACTCGCCCCGCACCGGCCACGGCTGGAGCTCGACGTCGAAGGTGGCGGCGGGTGCGCGCCGGCGTACCCGGGCGACCGCGCGATCGACGACCTCGGCGAGGTCGATGCGCTCGACCACGTGGTCGATCGGCTCGTCGCGGGCCAGCTCGACCAGGTCGCCGACGAGGGTGGTGAGCTCCTCGGTCTGGGCGCGGACGTCGGAGAGCAGCTCGGCCCGGGCGGAGTCGGGGAGCCCGTCGCCGGCCTGGGCGAGGAGGTCGATGTTGGTGCGCAGGCTCGTCAGCGGGGTGCGCAGCTCGTGCCCGGCGTCGGCCACCAGCTGGCGCTGCCGGTCGCGGGAGGCGGAGAGCGCCACCAGCATGTGGTTGAAGCCGGTGGCCAGCCGGGCGATCTCGTCGTCGCCCTCCACCGCGAGCGGGGTGAGCCGCTCGGTGCGGGCGATGTCCTCGACGGCGTGGGTGAGGCGACGGACGGGCCGCAGTCCCTGCCGGGCCACCCCGAGGCCGGCGAGCCCGGCGGCGATGACCCCGGCGATGCCGAAGAACGTCAGCACCAGCCCCAGCTTGCGGAGCACGAGGTCCTGCGGCTCCAGCGACTGCGCCACCACCACGGCCTCGCCGGGCCCGGTCGGCACGGTGACCATCCGCCACCGCTCGCCGTCGGCCCTGATCGTGCGGATCGCGTGGGGGCTGCGGCCGGCGGCGACGTCGACCTCGGGCCTTCCGAGTGCCAGGGATCGCGCGTTGCCGTCGGCCGAGCGGGCGCGGGGCTCGTCGGTGAGGAAGATGATCCGGATGTCGGCGGCGCCCAGCGCCTCCGACGGGATCGGCACCCTCTTGGTGATGTCGGCGAGCGCACCGCTCTCGGCGACGGCCTCCGCCCGCTCCAGCAGCGACTCGTCGAGGGTCGACTGCATCTGCATGCGGACGGTGAAGTAGCCGACCAGCGCCACCGCGGCCACCGAGACGCCCACGGCGAGCGTCGTCAGCAGCGCGACCCGGCTCGCGAGGGACCGGCGGTAGTGCCAGCGCCCGTCGTCGTGCAGGGTGCGCACGCCTCAGCCGTCCTTGAGGACGTAGCCCACGCCGCGCACGGTGTGCAGCAGCCGCGGCTCGCCGGCGGCCTCGGTCTTGCGGCGCAGGTAGCCGACGTACACCTCGAGGGAGTTGGCGGTGGTGGGGAAGTCGTAGCCCCACACCTCCTCCAGGATGAAGGAGCGCTCGAGCACCCGGCGGGGACGGCGCAGGAACATCTCGAGCAGGGTGAACTCGGTGCGCGTCAGCTCGATGGACCGCTCGCCGCGCGTCACCACGCGGGTGCCGAGGTCCATGCTGAGGTCGCCGTAGGTCAGCGTCTCGTCGCCGTCGTCCTCGTGGGGCACCACCCTGCGCAGCAGCGCCCGCAGCCGCGCCAGGAGCTCCTCGAGGGCGAACGGCTTGGTGAGGTAGTCGTCGGCGCCGGCGTCCAGCCCCTCGACGCGGTCGCCCACGGCGTCGCGGGCGGTGAGCACCAGCACGGGCACGTCGTTGCCGGCGGTGCGCAGCGCCCGGGTGGCCTCGAGGCCGTCGAGGCGCGGCATCATCACGTCCATCACGACGACGTCGGGGGCGGCGGACGCGATGCCGGCCAGCGCCTCGGCCCCGTCGGAGGCCAGCACGACGGTGTAGCCGTTGAACTCCAGGCTGCGGCGCAGCGACTCCCGCACGGCGCGGTCGTCGTCGACGACCAGGACGCGGGCCGAGCCGGAGGTCGGGGGCTGGGTGGGGCTGGGCACGCCCACATGGTGCCAGCCGCGCCTGAAGCCGGGCTGAGAGCTGGTGGGACGGCCCGGTAGTTAGGTGCGAAACGGTTGTCGGAGACCGCCCCGGACGACCATTCCGCGCCTAACTACCCGCCGGTCACACGAAGCGGCGGGCCAGCTCCGCGGCCCGGGCGCCGTACGAGCCGCCGAAGTGGCACGCGTGCACCAGCAGCGGGTGCAGCTGGTGGAGCGCCAGCCGGTCCTCCCAGCCCTCGGCCAGCGGGCTCACCTCGTCGTACGCCGCCATCACCCGCGGCAGGTGCGGCAGCCCGAACAGCGCCAGCATGGCCAGGTCGACCTCGCGGTGGCCGCCGTGGGCCGCCGGGTCGACGACGTGCACGCGCCCGTCGAGGGCCCACAGGCAGTTGCCGTTCCAGAGGTCGCCGTGCACGCGGGCCGGCGGCTCCTCGGGCAGCAGGGCGGTCAGCCTGCCGATGACCGACTCCACGGCGGCGGCGTCCTCGTCGGTGACGGCGCCGCGGTCGCGGGCGATCTTGAGGTAGGGCAGCACCCGGCGGGTGGCGTAGAACTCCGGCCACGACGGCGCCGGGCGGTTGGGCAGCGGCAGCCGGCCGATGAAGCCGTCCGCGCTCGCGCCGTACGCCGCGGCGCCGGCGCGGTGGGTGGCGGCCAGCCGCTGGCCGAAGTCGGCGGCGGCCTCGAGGGTCGTCCTCCCGGGCTCGACCCAGCGCATCACCACGCACTCGTGGTCGACCCCGAGCACCTCGGGCACGGGCACGCCGTCGCTGACCTCGCCGAGCCACCGCAGCCCGGCCGCCTCGGCCCGGAAGAGCCCCTCGGGGGCACGGGGGAGCGTCTTGACCAGGGCCGTGGTGCCGTCGTTGAGGCGCAGCCGGGTCGCGGTCGCGATGTCGCCGCCGGCGACCGGCGCGGTGCTGACCACCGCGGCGCCGATCAGCTCCTCGACCCGCCGGGCGACGAGCGGCTGGCGGGTCATCGGCCCCGGCCGGTCAGCGCGTCCCGGAGGGCGGCGACGAGCGCTGCGCTGGTGCGTTCGACCATGGCCAACACCTCCCCGAAGCCGTCCTGCCCACCGTAGTACGGGTCCGGGACCTCCCCACCGGGGTCCACCGGGTCGAAGTCGCGGAAGAGGCGGACACGTTCGGGCTCGCCGCCCAGCGCGCGTACGTCGCGCAGGTTGACCTCGTCCATGACCAGCACCAGGTCGTGGTCGAGCCACCCGGCGTCGAACTGGCGGGCGCGGTGCGCGGAGCCGTCGTACCCGGCGCCGAGCAGGACCGCCGCGGCGCGCTCGTCCATCGGCCCCCCGACGTGCCACCCGCCCGTGCCGGAGCTGGAGACCTCGACCTCGTCGGCGAGCCCGGCCGCCTCGAGCGCGGACCCGAGCACCACGTGCGCCATCGGCGAGCGGCAGATGTTGCCCAGGCAGACCAGGGCGATGCGGTAGGGACCGGACCCGGTCGGCGGCGGGACGGCGGGCACGGACGGCACGGACGGCACGGCGTCCTCAGTCGTCCTGGAGGACGGCCATGTCGATGAAGCCGTTGACGACGGTGATGACGACCGCGCCCAGCAGCGCGGTCCAGAAGCCCTCGACGTGGAAGCCGACGTCGAGCTGCCCGGCGATCGCGGCGGTGAGCAGCAGCATGGCGGCATTGATGACCAGCAGGAACAGGCCGACGGTCAGCACGATGAACGGCAGCGACAGGAACCTGACGACCGGCCTGACGACGACGCTGACCACGCCGAGGATGAGCGAGACCAGCAGCAGCGGGACCAGCTTGTCGCGCACCTCGTCCATCCCGACCGTCGGGCCGTCGAACCAGATGTCGTCGAAGAGCCACGCCGCCACCGCCACCGCTGCGGCCGTCGACAGCAGCCAGGTCACCAAGCGCATGGGGTCACCCTAGGGCGTGCGCCGACCGACGGCCCGGGCCGCCGAGCGGCTCAGCTCAGCCACCAGGTACTCCAGCGGCCCGCGGCGGCGTGCCAGGGCGTACGCCGCTCCGACGGCCAGCACCACGAGCACCTGCGGCAGGTAGGCCGACGGCTCCTCGGCGGGAGGGACCTCGGGGGTGAGCATCACGATGTGCAGGGAGTAGAGCGTCAGCGTCATGGCGCCGGCGCCGAGCACCACCGCCCAGAGACGCGGCAGCACCCGGGCGGCGAGCACCGCGACGCCGACGACGGCCAGCGAGCAGCCGATGGTGTGCAGGAGGGTGAGGGCGGTGCCGGAGTGCGGCCCGATGGGCACCAGCCACCACCACGAGTCCGTCGGGGTGGTGCCGTAGGAGCCCAGGTCCAGCTGGCGGCGCAGCTCCTCCCACGTCGTCGCCCCGCCGTCGTCGCTGCGCAGCAGCGCGCGCCGTACGGCGGCGTCGCCGGTGACGTCCACGGACACCACCCACGTCACCACCGCCAGGACGGCCCCCGCGACCGCCACCCGTGCGGCGACGCTCGCCCGGCGCAGGTCCAGGCGGCCGACGGCCAGGCCGGCGAGCAGATAGGCGAACCACCCGATCGCGGGGTAGTAGCCGGTGAGCAGCAGGCTCTGGGCCAGCTCGAGCGGCGTGGCGAGGTGCTCCAAGGACGGCACCAGCCGGGCGGGGGACGCCAGGTCGCGACGCAGCAGCATGCCGGCCACCGGTCCGGCCACCGCCCAGGCGGCGGCGAGCAGCGCGAGGGGTCTCCAGCCGAGCCCGAGGAAGGGCAGCGCCATGACGAACAGCACCGCGTAGTAGACGAGGATGATCGCGATGTTGGTCGGCAGCCCGCCGAGCAGCAGCCCGAGGAAGGCGATGACCGCGGCGCGCACCGCGATGCCGGCCCGGTCGGCTCCCAGCCGCCGTCCCTCGTGCACCCGCGAGCCCCCGGTCACCAGCGCCAGGGACACCCCGGCGAGGAGGGCGAACAGCCCCGACGCGCGTCCCGACGCGACCGCATGGCTCGTCGCGACCTCGTCGGCCCCCGTGATCGGCTCGAGGAGGTGGGTCGCCATCATCCCGAGCAGGGCGAGGCACCGCGCGACGTCGATGCCGACGATGCGCCCCGCGGCGCCCGGGTCTGCCATGGGGCGCATCCTCCCAGTCGCGGCCAACGGTGTGTCGGGCGTGCCGGAGGCCATCGGTAGCCTCGGGCCGTGGAGGTGACGGGCGGCGTGGGCAGCATGGTGCTCGGCAGCCTCGCGGCGGGCGTCGTGCTGGTCCCCCTGGGGCTGCTGCTGCGGCGGTCCCTCGGCTGGGTCACCGGCTGGTCGATCGCGTGCCTGCTCTGGTCGCTCGTGGTGATCGCCCTGGTCACGCTGCTGCCCACCAGCGCCGACGTCGGGGTGGTGGCGGCCGAGGACCGGCTGCCCACGTGCTCCATGGACTACGGCGGCCCCGCGCCCGACGGCTTCTGGATCTTCTCGGGCACCCAGCGCACCCTCAACACGCTGCTGTTCGTGCCGGCCGGGGCGTTCCTGGTGCTGGCGGTGGCGCGGTGGCGGGCCGGCGTCGTCCTGGCACCCCTGGGGCTGCTGGGCCTCGCCGCGCTGTCCGCGACCATCGAGCGGACCCAGCTCGAGCTCGCCCGCATCGACCGCGCCTGCGACGTCACCGACGTCGTCGACAACGTCACCGGGGCCGTGGTCGGCTTCGCGATCGGACTGGTGCTCGCGCTGGTGCTGCGGCCCTGGCGGCCGGGCCCGCGATTAGGGTGACGCGCATGTCGCAGTCGCCCGCCGCGCCGTCACCGCGCCGCACCGTGCTCGAGATCCCGACGTACGTCGCGGGCCGGCCGCCCGCCCCGAGGCCCGGGCTGACGTCGTACAAGCTGTCCTCGAACGAGAACCCCTACCCGCCGCTGCCCGGGGTGGTCGAGGCGGCGATGGGTGCGGTCGAGCAGATGAACCGCTACCCCGACATGGGCAGCGCCGCGCTGTACGACGCGCTCGCGGCGAGGCTCGGCGTGCCGACGACCGACCTCGCCGCCGCGACGGGCTCGGTGGCGCTGATCTACCAGCTGCTGCAGGCCTTCTGCGAGCCCGGCGACGAGGTCGTCTACGCGTGGCGGTCCTTCGAGGCCTACCCGATCGCCGTGGCGGCCGCGGCGGCGACGTCGGTGCGCGTGCCGCTGCGGGCGGACGGGCACCACGACCTCTCCGCGATGTCGCGGGCGGTCACCGAGCGCACCCGCGTCGTGATGGTGTGCACCCCCAACAACCCCACGGGTCCCTCGGTGACCCAGGGCGAGCTCGACGCGTTCATCGCCACCGTGCCGGCGCACGTCGTCGTGGTGGTGGACGAGGCCTACCTGGAGTTCGTGCGGATGGACGACGCGGTGGACGGCGCCGCGACCTACCGCGCCCACCCGAACGTCATCGTCACCCGCACCTTCTCCAAGGCGTACGGGCTGGCGGGCTTCCGGGTCGGCTACGCGATCGCCCAGGCCCCGCTGGCCGCGGCCCTGCGCGCTGTCTCGCTGCCCTTCGGGGTCTCCGGCGTCGCGCAGGCGGCGGCCATCGCCTCGCTGGCGGCGGAGCCCGAGCTGCTGGCCCGCGTCGACGACCTGGTCGCTCGCCGCTCCCGGCTGGTCGGCGCGCTCGCCGGGGTCGGCTGGCGGGTCCCCGACCCGCAGGGCAACTTCGTGTGGTTCGGCCTCGGCGACCGCACGGGTGAGTTCGCGGCCGTCGCCGAGGACCTGGGCATCACGGTCCGCCCGTTCGCCGGCGAGGGAGCCCGCGTCACCGTCGGAGAGCCCGAGAGCCTCGAGCGCGTCGTCGACCTGGCCCGCCGCTTCGCCCCCTGACCACCACGGCGCGCCGCCTGACCGGGTGGCGACGCCACCGGGGAAGCGCGCTACGGTGAGGCACTTGTCCGGGGAGGAACCATGACGACACCGTCGGTGACCAGCCAGGTCTCCGTGATGGCCACGATCATCGACGCGGACTTCGTCGACTACCTGATCGTCGGCATCTACTTCGCAGCCGTGCTCGGCATCGGCCTGATGGCGCGGCGCCACGTCTCCGACTCGGTCGACTTCTTCCTCTCGGGCCGCTCGCTGCCCGCGTGGGTGACCGGTCTCGCCTTCATCTCGGCCAACCTCGGCGCCGTCGAGATCATGGGCATGTCCGCCAGCGGTGCGGAGTTCGGCCTTCCCACGGTCCACTACTTCTGGGTCGGCGCCATCCCGGCGATGCTCTTCCTCGGCCTGGTGATGATGCCGTTCTACTACGGCTCCAAGGTGCGCTCGGTCCCCGAGTTCATGTTCCGCCGGTTCGGCACCGGTGCCCACCTGGTCAACGCCATCTCCTTCGCCGTCGCCCAGCTGCTCATCGCCGGCATCAACCTGTTCCTGCTCGGCTCGATCATCCGGGCGCTGCTCGGCTGGTCGCTGTGGGTGGCCCTCATCGTGGCGGCGCTCATCGTGCTCTCCTACATCACCCTCGGCGGGCTCTCCGCGGCGATCTACAACGAGGTGCTCCAGTTCTTCGTCATCGTCGCCTCCCTGGCGCCGCTGACGCTGATCGGCCTCAACCGCGTCGGCGGCTGGGACGGCCTCACCTCCAGGATCACCGCCGCCGCCGGCGACAACCCCGACGGACCCTCGGCCGGCGACCAGCTCAACTCCTGGCCCGGCAACGCGCTGTCGGGCTTCGAGTCCGACATCTGGTCGGTCGTGGGCATCGTCTTCGGCCTCGGCTTCGTGCTCTCCTTCGGCTACTGGACCACCAACTTCGTCGAGGTCCAGCGCGCGATGGCGTCGGACTCCATCTCCTCGGCCCGCAAGACCCCGGTCATCGGCGCCTTCCCCAAGATGTTCGTCCCGTTCATCACGATCGTGCCCGGCATGATCGCCGCGGTCCTGGTCAGCGAGATCGCGGCGGTGAAGGCCGGCGAGACGGTGCCGGGAGGCGCCTCCGGCGACGGGGTCGCCTACAACGACTCGCTGCTCTACCTGATGCGCGACCTGCTGCCCAACGGCCTGCTCGGCCTGGCCATCGCGGGCCTGATGGCGGCGTTCATGGCCGGCATGGCGGCCAACATCTCCGCGTTCAACACCGTCTTCAGCTACGACCTCTGGGAGCGGTACGCCGTCAAGGACCGCGCCGACGACTACTACCTCAGGATCGGCCGGCTGGCCACGGTCGGCGCCACGGTGGTCGCGATCTTCACCGCCTCGCTGGCGTCGAACTTCTCCAACATCATGAACTACCTCCAGACGCTGTTCGGGTTCTTCAACGCACCGCTCTTCGCGACGTTCATCCTGGGCATGTTCTGGAAGCGGATGACCCCGACCGCCGGGTGGGTCGGCCTCGTCGCCGGCACCACCTCCGCCATCGCGGTGGCCTTCCTCTCCGAGGACGCGTTCGGCTCGGCCAGCACGGGGCTCATCCCGATCGGCGGCCAGGGTGCGGCGTTCCTCGCCGCCTCGGTGGCCTTCGTGGTCGACGTCGTGCTGAGCATCGTGGTCTCGCTGGTGACCCGGCCCAAGCCGGCCTCCGAGCTGGTCGGCCTGGTCTACTCCGAGACGCCCAGGGAGCTGCGCACCGACCCCGAGGAGCACACCTACCCGTGGTACCGGCGCACCGCTCCCCTCGCAGGCCTGGCGCTCGCCATGGTCGTCGTCCTGAACATCGCCTTCTGAGGAGGCCCTGATGACCCACGACAGCGCAGCGAGCACCCCGCGCGAGGCCCCGGAGGGCGGCACCCGCACCGCGGGCGCGCTCGACATCCGCAACATCATCGGCGGCCTGCTGGGCATCTACGGCGTGATCCTGGTCGTCATGGGCCTCTTCGCCGACACCGAGCCCGACAAGACCGGCGGCGTGAACGCCAACCTGTGGGCCGGGATCGCGCTGCTGGTCGTCGGGGTCGGCTTCCTGGCGTGGGCGCGGATCCGTCCGGTCCGGGTGCGCTAGACACCTCCTACCGAATCTGGGCGACCAGCCGTCTGGGACGATGGCCGCATGGCCGACAGCGCAGGGCAGGGCACCACGTCGTACGTCGAGGCGGACGGCTTCGACCGGGACATGAACTACCTCGACGACCGGATCACCCGGAACGGCGAGCAGTGGCCGGTGGAGCCCGGGCGCTACCACCTGGTGGCCGCTCGCGCCTGCCCGTGGGCGAGCCGCGCCATCATCGTGCGTGAGCTCCTCGGCCTGCAGGACGTCATCTCCCTCGGCACGCCCGGCCCCACCCACGACGCCCGCAGCTGGACCTTCGACCTCGATCCCGGCGGCCGCGACCCGGTGCTGGGGATCGAGCGGCTGCAGGAGGCCTTCTTCGCCCGGGTGCCCGACTACCCGCGCGGCATCACGGTCCCGGCCGTCGTCGACATCCCCTCCGGCAAGGTCGTCACCAACGACTTCCCGCAGATCACCCAGGACCTGTTCTTCGAGTGGCGCGACCACCACCGCGACGGCGCTCCCGACCTCTGGCCGGACGACGTCCGCGAGGAGATGGAGAGCGTGATGGAGCGCGTCTTCCACGAGGTCAACAACGGCGTCTACCGTTGCGGCTTCGCCGGCTCCCAGCGGGCCTACGACCGGTCCTACGCCAGGCTCTTCGACGCCCTCGACTGGCTCGAGGAGCGGCTGGCCGACCGCCGCTACCTGATGGGGGACGCCATCACCGAGGCCGACGTCCGGCTGTTCACGACCCTGGTGCGGTTCGACCCCGTCTACCACGGCCACTTCAAGTGCAACCGCAACAAGCTGAGCGAGATGCCGGTGCTGTGGGCCTACGCCCGGGACCTCTTCCAGACCCCCGGCTTCGGCGACACCGTCGACTTCGAGCAGATCAAGAAGCACTACTACGTCGTCCACCAGGACATCAACCCGACGGGGATCGTGCCGGCCGGACCGGACCTCACGGGGTGGGGGACGGCGCACGGGCGGGGCTGAGCGCCTCCAGCGACGCCGCCGGCGCGTGCCGGCCGTCCCGGCTCGCGTCGTACGACGCGGCGCGGACCGCCGAGAGCCAGCCGGGCACCAGCCGCCAGCCGGGAGGCGGGTGGAGGACCGGGTCGAAGGAGACGTCGGCCGTGGCCGGGCCGGTGACGACGAGGTCGCCGGTCTGCACGTCGCCGCGACGCCCCACGACCCGCACGCTCACCCGCATCGGCAGCCGCGCCGCCACCCGGCCCACGTCCGCGCTCGACGCGGCCGTCTCGTCCACCGACAGGAGCACCACCACGCGGTCTGCGGCGGAGGAGGCGTAGGGCAGCAGGGTCGTCAGCCGGGTGCCGCGCCACGACAGGGCCGGCCAGAGCAGGGACCGGCGCAGCCGGTCCGGGCCGGCGCACGACGCGGCCACCACGTCGACCGGCGAGCCGTCGACCTCGACCCGCAGGGCGAGTCCCAGCACGTCGGGCAGGGCACCCGGCAGGCCGAGCGACGTGGAGAGCCGCACCGTGCACGCGGCCGGGCCGGTCGGCAGGGGGCCGTCCCCGGCCACGTCGAGCCGTGCTGCGAGGGTGAGGCCGCGCGGGTGCATCGCCCGGGCGCCGCGGAGCCGGGCGAGGGAGCGGAACGCGGTGCGGACGATCGGGTCCAGGGGGCCGGCCATGGCGACCGGTACCCCGCGCCTCACGGCTTGAGCCAGCCCTTGACCCGCGGCACGCCGGCGTTCCAGACCAGGCGGGCGGCGTACATCGAGCGCACGGCGCGACGCTTCTCCCGCTTCGACCAGTCGAGGCTGGAGCGGCAGGGGCGCGGCTTGCCGAAGCAGGTCCAGCCGTGCAGGAACAGCCGCTGCTGTCCACCCGGCGCCACCGCGACGTCGGCGCCACCGGGACCGCAGAGGCCCGTGGTGGCGGAGCTGAGCAGGGTGCCGGACTCCACGACGCTCCAGTCGAGCAGCGACGGCGAGCGGAGCCACACGGTCTGGTAGCTGCACCGCGTGTAGTCGCCCTCGGACAGCAGCATCACCCAGCCCTGCGGCCGGTGCACGATCACCGGGTTCTCGACCACCCCGGGGAAGCGCAGCAGCTCCTGGCTGACCGCGCCGGTGGCCACCCGGCTGCCGTTGTCGCTGAGCTGCACCATCCGGATCGAGGAGGGGATGCGGTCGGTCTTGTAGACCAGGAAGCGGGTGCCGGACGGGTCGACGTACACCGAGGGGTCGATGGTGCCGGCGCGCGGCAGGGTGGGGTCGAGCGGCAGCGGGTCCTGCGCCTGCGGCACCTTGGCGTACGTCGGGCAGGAGAGCGGCCTGTCGCCCACCGGGGCGAACCCGCGCCGGGGCGAGCGGGAGCGCGCGACGCCGACGCAGCGGCCGTACTCGCCGAGGCCGTCGACCGGCGCGGCGAAGTACAGCAGCCACCAGCCGCCGACGCGCTGGATGTCGGCGGCCCAGATGTCACCGGCGCGGGCCCAGGCGGGCAGTGTCCGCAGGGCCGGGCCGCCCCGGACCCACTCGCCCTGCGGCGAGCGGGTCAGCGCGCGGGGCGCGTGCTCGCCGGTGGCGATGCCGACGAAGCCGTTGCGGTAGCGCTCGACCGCCGGGTCGGCGAAGTTGCCGTCGAGGACCGGCTTGGGGACCCAGCGTGCGGCGCCCGACGGCGGGGCCGGCAGCACGACGAGCGCCGTCAGCAGCACCAGGCCGAGGGTGGCGGTGAGCAGCCGCACCGGGGACGAGCCGGTCCGGACGGTGAGGAGGTCGGACCAGGCGCGCATGGCGCACACCCTAGGCAGGGCGCCGGGGGCCCGGATGTGCGCCCCCGGGCTGGACGCCGGTAGGTTTGGTCACGGACATGTGGTAGCGGTCACACCCCGACTGGCACCCTGTCCGGTGCAGGTGCAAGGAGGCGCAGGCGGCGACCCCGCGGCGTCACCATGACATGAATGGAGCCTTCGTTGAGCCACCACGGATTCGGCCCCGACCTCGCGGAGGTCTTCGGGCCCTCGCAGATGGCCGGTTCACCATCAGGGGCCCTGGGCCTGGTTCAGTTGCTGACCCCCGAGGGGGAGCGCGTCCACCACGCGGAGTTCGACCGCGACTTCGGCGCCGAGGAGCTGCGCGGCTTCTACCGCGACATGGTCCTCACCCGCCGCATCGACACCGAGGCCACCGCCCTCCAGCGCCACGGCGAGCTCGGCATCTGGGCCCAGCTGCTCGGCCAGGAGGCCGCGCAGATCGGTGCCGGCCGCGCGCTGCGTCCCCAGGACTACGTCTTCCCGACCTACCGCGAGCACGGGGTGGCCTACTGCCGTGGCGTCGATCCGCTGAACCTCCTCGGCCTCTTCCGCGGCGTCGACCACGGCGCGTGGAACCCCAAGGACAACAACTTCGGCCTCTACACCATCGTCATCGGCGCGCAGGCGCTGCACGCCACCGGCTACGCCATGGGCATGCAGCGTGACGGCGTCGTCGGCACCGGCGACCCCGACCGCGACGCGGCCGTCGTCGCCCACTTCGGCGACGGTGCCAGCAGCCAGGGCGACGTCAACGAGGCGTTCATCTTCGCCGCGTCGTACAACGCGCCGGTGGTGTTCTTCTGCCAGAACAACCAGTGGGCGATCTCCGAGCCGATCGAGCGGCAGAGCCGCATCCCGCTCTACCAGCGCGCGCTCGGGTTCGGCTTCCCCGGCGTGCGCGTCGACGGCAACGACGTCCTCGCGACGTACGCCGTGACGCAGGCCGCGCTGCAGCGCGCCCGCGACGGCCAGGGCCCGACCCTGGTGGAGGCCTACACCTACCGGATGGGCGCCCACACCACGACCGACGACCCCACCCGCTACCGGCTCTCCGACGACCTCGAGCACTGGAAGCTCAAGGACCCCATCGCCCGGCTGGAGGCCTACCTGCGCCGCAACGGCCTGGTCGACGACGACTTCGTCGCCGAGCTCAAGGTGGAGGCCGACGAGCTGGGCCACCACCTGCGCGAGGGCTGCAAGGCGCTGCCCGACCCGCAGCCGCTGAGCATGTTCGACCACGTCTACACCGAGGAGACCGAGGAGATCGCGGCCCAGCGCGAGGGCTACGCGAGGTATCTCGAGTCGTTCGAGGGGAGCCGCTCATGAGCACCAGGATCACCCTCGCCAAGGGCCTCAACATGGGTCTGCGCAAGGCGATGGAGGACGACCCCAAGGTCCTGGTCATGGGCGAGGACGTCGGCAAGCTCGGCGGCGTCTTCCGCATCACCGACGGCCTGCAGAAGGACTTCGGCGAGGACCGCGTCATCGACTCCCCGCTGGCGGAGTCCGGCATCGTCGGCACCGCGGTCGGCATGGCCCTGCGCGGCTACCGCCCCGTGGTGGAGATCCAGTTCGACGGCTTCGTCTACCCGGCCTACGACCAGATCGTCTGCCAGGTCGCCAAGATGACCTACCGCTCCAAGGGCCGCAGCCCGATGCCGATGGTCATCCGCATCCCGTTCGGCGGCGGCATCGGCGCGGTGGAGCACCACTCGGAGTCGCCGGAGGCGCAGTTCGCGCACACCCCCGGCCTCAAGGTCGTGGCGTGCTCCAACCCGGTCGACGGCTACTGGATGATCCAGCAGGCGATCGCCAGCGACGACCCGGTGATCTTCCTGGAGCCCAAGCGGCAGTACCACGCCGACAAGGCCGAGCTCGACGAGTCGGTCACCCCCGACCCGCTCTTCTCCAGCCGGATCGTGCGTGCCGGCACCGACGCCACGGTGCTCGCCTACGGCCCCACGGTGAAGACCGCGCTCAAGGCCGCCGAGGCCGCGGCGGGCGACGGCGTCTCGCTGGAGGTCATCGACCTGCGCACGCTCTCGCCGCTCGACATGGGCCCGGTCTACGACTCCGTACGCCGCACCGGCCGCGCGGTCGTCACCCACGAGGCGCACGTCAACCTGGGCATGGGCGCCGAGATCTCGGCCCGGATCACCGAGGAGTGCTTCTACTCCCTCGAGGCCCCCGTGCTCCGGGTGGGCGGGTTCGACACGCCCTACCCGGCGTCGCGGATCGAGGAGGACTTCCTCCCCGACCTCGACCGGGTGCTCGACGCCGTCGACCGTTCTCTCGACTTCTGAGGAGGCACTGATGTCCGAGTTCAAGCTCCCCGACGTCGGGGAGGGCCTCACCGAGGCCGAGATCGTCGCCTGGAAGGTCAAGGAGGGCGACACGATCGAGATCAACGACGTGATCGTCGAGATCGAGACCGCCAAGTCCCTCGTCGAGCTGCCCTCGCCGTACGCCGGCACGGTGCTGTCGCTGATGGTGGCCGAGGGCGAGACCGTGCCGGTGGGCACGCCGATCATCTCGATCGGCGACCCGGCGGCGGCGGGCGCGCCGGTGCCCGTCGCGGCGCCGGCCCCGGACATGGTCATCGACCTGTCCAACCCCGCCGCCAGCGGCAGCGCCGAGGGCGAGTCGCTGGTCGGCCGGATGAAGGCCGACCGCGGGCCGCTGCGCCGGCCCCGCAAGGGCTCCGCCTCACCGTCCTCGGAGTCCGCGGCGGCCACCCAGATGCAGGTGCAGGGCGCGTTCGCGCCCGGCGGCGCCCAGAGCGACCCGGTCGTGGAGACCGACGAGCCGGCGGTGCCCGCCACGTCCGCGCGTCCCGTGCCCGACGAGCCGGCACCGGCCCTCGTGCCGCCGGAGGCCCAGTCGCCCTCCTCGGTGCGGGCGCTGGCCAAGCCGCCCGTCCGCAAGCTGGCCAAGGACCTCGGCATCGACCTGACCGCGCTCACCGGCTCGGGCGCCGGCGGGGTGGTCACCCGGGCCGACGTGGAGTCCGCCGCCAACGGTGCGCGGGCGTCCGTCCCGGAGCCCGTCCAGCAGCCGGCCCGGCCGCGCGGGCCGCAGGAGCGGGAGACGCGGGAGCCGATCAAGGGCGTCCGCAAGATGATGGCGCAGGCGATGGTGGGCTCCGCCTTCACCGCCCCGCACGTCACCGAGTGGATCACCGTCGACGTCACCCGCACCATGGAGCTGGTCGAGCGCCTCAAGGCCCGCCGTGAGCTCCGCGACGTCAAGGTCAGCCCGCTGCTGGTGCTGAGCCGGGCCGTGCTGCTCGCGATGCGCCGTACGCCCGAGATCAACTCCTTCTGGGACGACCAGGCGCAGGAGGTCGTGCTCAAGCACTACGTCAACCTGGGCATCGCGGCCGCCACCCCGCGCGGGCTGGTCGTGCCCAACGTCAAGGACGCCGACCAGCTCGACCTCGTCGGCCTGGCCGGGGCGCTCAGCCAGCTCACCGCCACCGCCCGCGAGGGCCGCACGCAGCCGGCGGAGATGAGCGAGGGCACCTTCACGATCACCAACGTCGGCGTCTTCGGCGTCGACGCTGGCACGCCGATCATCAACCCCGGTGAGTCGGCGATCCTGTGCTTCGGTGCCGTGCGCAAGCAGCCGTGGGTGGTGGACGACGAGATCGTCGTCCGCCAGATCACCACGCTGGCGCTGTCGTTCGACCACCGCCACATCGACGGCGAGAAGGGCTCGCGCTTCCTCGCCGACGTGGCCGGGATCCTCGAGGACCCCGCCACGGCGCTGCTGTTCTAGGAGCGGTCTCAGCCCGGTCGCCGCCCCACGTGTCACGCGGGGCGGCGGCGGGTATCAGCCGCGGCGTGAGCGCCGTCCCCCCGGTCTGCCCGCGCCCCGGCGAGGGGATCGGTCCGTTCCGGATCACCCGTCGGCTCGGGGGCGGCGGCATGGGCGCTGTCTGCGCGGCCACCCGGCACGGGCGGACCGCGAGGTGGCGCTGGTGGGCCCCGACCGGGCGACGTGCATCGCGGAGAGAGGGGTCGGCACGATGGGCCTCGACTCGCTGATCTCGGCCGGCTTCATCGACGAGGACATGACTTTCCAAGGCCAGGACCTCGCCACCGTCGACCCCGCCTTCAAGGCCGCCCTCGGCACGGCCACCACGCGTGTCTGGTCTGAGGCTCCACACGTGGCGGCGTCCCTCTGGGTCGTCGGCGTAGTAGGCGCCGGCTGGTGCTGAGTCGGGGTGGCGGGCTGCTCCTCGGGTCTGTGACGGCTCGTCCGAGCCTGAGCCATCTCGGGAATCGGACCCTCGGATCGTCCGTACGCCGAAGTCGGGCCTCTTCGCGAATTCTGGTGATGACTTCCACGCTGGACGGGTGTTCGACTCGAGTGGCGCAGGCCCCCTCGCTCACGGGAAACGCCACCGTCCGGAGTGCCGGCCGCGCGCATCGCCCAAGCCCGCACGGAGGAGAAGATCCGCGATGATCCGAAGCATCTTGGCCGCGTGTGTCGCCGCAGCGTGCGTCAGCGTCCTGGTTGTCCCGGCGGAGGGCTCGCCGGTTCCGATCGCCGGGATCGTGTCGGAGGATCCGGCCGACTTCACGCCTCGCATCACGGTTGGCAATGCTCCGTTCGCTGCGGTGCCCATCGGTGGGCAGATGTACGTGGGCGGCGCTTTCACCGAGGTGAAGAGCTCGAACCGGTCCCAGACCTATGCACGCAAGAACCTGTACGGCTTCAACATGACCGACGGGTCTGTCACCGGGCTGAGCATCAACGTGGACGGCGACATCCTGGCGCTCGCGACCGACGGCAGGTCGCTCTACGCAGGGGGGAAGTTCACAACGGTCAATGGAGTCGCCCGGCGCGGACTGGTCAAGATCAACCCGGCCACTGGGGCTGTTGACACCGCCTTCAACGCCCGGCTCACCGGCACAGTGCAGGACCTCGAGGTCGCCAACGGCCGACTCATCGTGGCGGGCAAGTTCTCCAAGCGCCTTACGGCGGTGAACCTCGCCACCGGCGCAGATCTGAACTACATCAACCTGTCCATCAGCGGCACCACCTCGAGCACGGCCGGGCCCACTGACGTGTGGCGATTCGGGATCTCGCCCGACAAGTCGAAGCTGGTGGCTGTCGGCAACTTCACTGCCGTCAACGGTCAGACGCGGTGGCGGGCCTTCATGGTCAATCTGGGTTCCACCTCGGCTTCTCTTGCGCCTTGGTACTACACGCACCTGAGCAAGTCGTGCGGT
>NZ_CADCUP010000184.1 GCF_902805925.1 uncultured Nocardioides sp. | reverse complement strand
CCGCGGCGGCGAGGCCGCCGAGTACGCCGGGCCGGCCGCCGAGGAGGGTCCATACCCCCAGTCCGGCGCCGGTGGACCACAGCAGGCGCGAGGCGCTCCACCGACCCGTCGTCGGCGCCGCCGGCGGGGGAGCCGGCGCCACGGCGGGCGACGCCCGGGCCGGCCGGGGCCACAGGGCACAGGCCGCGCCGGCCAGCAGCACCGCGGCGGCCGTCAGCACCGGCGCTCCACGTCGTCGGCGATGGCCTCGATCCACCAGAGACCGAGGAAGCCGAGGGAGAGGCCGGCGCCGAGGCATGCCAGGCCGACGGGTGTTCCGAGGAGGAATCCCCACGGTGACGAGCCGGGCACCGTGCCGCCGCCCACCACCAGCGCCAAAACCGGCAACGCCGCCAGCAGCCGGGCGGTGGCCCGGGCGGACGCGAGCTCCGACTCCACGACACGGCGGGTGGCCGCCGCGCCCCGCAGGCCCCGGGCCACCCGGGCCAGCGCCTCGCCCAGGCCTCGTCCGGACCGGTGCGACACCTGCCAGGCGGCGGCCAGGACCAGGGCGTCGTGCGCCCCCGGGTGCCGTGCCAGCGAGCGCCATGCCTCCGGCACGTCGGCACCGAGGTCGTGGCTGCGCAGCACCGGTGCGAGGTCGGGCCAGACGCGCACCGCCCGGCCGAGCGCCGTGGCCGGTGGCTGCCCGGCGGTCAGCTCGGAGGACAGGACGCCACAGGCCTCGAGCAGGCTGGCCTGACGGCGCCGGGCCTCCAGCCGCCTCCTTCGCCGGCGCACGAGCGCTGCAGCCATCGCCAGGACACCCGCGCCGACGAGCAGCAGCACCAGGTGGCCCGGGTCGGGATGCAGCAGGACCGCGGCACCGCCGACGACGACGGCCACCACGACGAGGACGGGCCCAGCGGCCGGGGCGGTGCTCGTCCCCCGGAGCGCGCACGCCGCCGCGGCTCCGGCCATCAGGGCGGTGAGCAGGACGGCGGGGTCGCCGGTCACGCGGCCAGCCGGTCGGCGAGGAGGTCGGCGCCGTCACCCCACCGCGGCGCTCCGGCCGCCGGGAAGTCCACGACCGCGACCATCGTGACGAGCCCGTCGTCACGCACCCGCGGAACCGCCACCTGTGCCAGCCGGCGACGGCCGTCGGGAGCGCGGGCCACGTGGAGGACCACGTCGACCGCGGCGGCGAGCTGGCTGTGGGCTGCCGCGCGCCCAAGCCCGGCGGCCAGGGCCAGCGCCTCGATCCTGGCCGGCACCAGGGTGGCCGCACTGGCGTGCAGGGTGCCGCAGCCACCCTCGTGGCCGGTGTTGAGGGCCGCGAGCAGCTCGACGACCTCGGCGCCGCGGACCTCCCCGACCACCAGTCGGTCGGGCCGCATGCGCAGGGCCTGCCGCACCAGCACCTGCAGGTCGATCGCGCCGGCCCCCTCCACGTTGGGCGGTCTCGACTCGAGGGCGACGACGTGGGGATGGTCGGGCCGCAGCTCGCTGGCGTCCTCGACGAGCACGAGGCGCTCGGCCGGGGGCACCAGCGCCAGCAACGTGGCCAGCAGCGTCGTCTTGCCCGAGCCGGTGCCGCCGCTGATCAGGAAGGCCAGCCGCCGCGCCACGACGTCGCCCAGCAGTCGGGCGCCCACGTCGGTGACCGAGCCGGCCGCGACGAGGTCGTCGAGGGTGAACGGTCGCACGCGCGGCACCCGCAGCGAGATGAGCGTGCCGGGGCGGGCCACCGGCGCCAGCACGGCGTGGAAGCGGGTGCCGTCGGCCAGCCGCACGTCGCAGCACGGGCTCGCGTCGTCGAGGCGGCGACCGCCGGAGGCCGCCAGCCGCTGGGCCAGGCGGCGTACGTCGCCGTCGGCGGGGAAGCGCACCGTGGACAGCTCCAGGCCCGCACCGCGGTCGACGTAGACCGCGTCGGGCCCGTTGACGAGCACGTCGGTGACCTCGTCGTCGCGCAGCAGGGGCTCGAGGGGCCCGGCGCCCAGCAGCTCTCGCCGCAGCGTCTCGTGCACCGAGCGGACGGTGAGGTCGCCGACCGGTCGGCCGGCGGAGCGCAGCGCCGCCGCCACCCGGTGCGGGGTCAGCTCGCCCGGCTCCCGCGCCAGCCGGTCGCGGACCAGCTCGACGTCGTTCATGCTGCACGGGCCGGGTCCGCGGCCTCGGCGAGGAGCACGGCGACGGCGCGGGCCAACGGCCCGCGAGCGGACCGCAACGGTCCGAGGCCGAGCTCGACGGCCTCCTCGACGCCCCGCTGGTCTCCCATCTCCGCCAGCACGGGCAGCCCCACGGCGGCGGCCACCTCGTCCGGGGCGATCGCCCGCGGGACGCGGCGCAGCACGAGACCGGCCCGGGCTCCGCGCGGCCACGCCGCGGCGAGGCGGACGGCGCTGGCCACGCCGGCCAGCGAGGGCCGCACCACGACCAGCAGGAGGTCGCAGCGGCCGACCACCTCCTCGACGCAACCGGACGGGCCCCGGGGGAGGTCGACCACCACGGCGCCGTGCCCGCGCTGCGCCGCGGCCACCGCCTCCTGCAGCGTGGACGCCGGGAGGGTCGCGGTGTCGCCGGTGGCCCAGGTGAGGGCTCCGACGCCGTGCCGACGTGGCACCGCCTCGCGCAGCGAGGCGGCGCTCAGCCGCCCGGCCCCGACGCGCAGGTCGTCCCAGTGGATGCCGCCGAGGTCGTCGAGACCTAGCACCCGGTCGACCCCGGGGCCGTGCGTGTCGGCGTCGACCACGAGGGCGGGACCCGCGCGGCCTGCCGCCTGCCCGAGGGCGCAGGCCAGCGTGGTGGCGCCCGCACCTCCCGAGCCGCCGACTACGCCGATCACCACCCCGCGCCCGGCGTGGGGGTCGACGAGGTCGGCGAGCTCCTCGCTCAGCCAGCCCGAGGACCGGGGCAGCTCCACCACGCTCGTCGCGCCCACGGCCACGGCGCTGCGGAAGAGGTCGTCGTGCTGCCAGGCCTCCCCCAGCGTGGCTACGTGGGCGTGCTCGCGCCGGGCGGGCGCGGCCGCAGCCAGCGCGGCGACGAGGTCGGCGCCGACCACGACCAGCGGGGCGGTCGACCACCGCCGCAGCGCCTCCCCGACGTCGCCGGCGACCACGGCGGTGACGCCCGCCCCCGCGGCCAGCGGCTGCAGGACGTCGAGCAGCGCCGGGTCGGCGGTGGCGAAGAGCGGGGACGCGGTGCGTGGCAGGTCCATGCCGCCACCCTGCCGACCCGCCCGGACGCCGGGCGGTAGGCAGCCGGAGGCCTGTGGATCATCGTCGTGCCGACCGGGTTGTGGACGGTCAGCGGCCCGGGCCGGTCCTGCCGATCGCCCGGTACGACGGCCGGCGGCGTCCTACGCTGGGGGCATGACGGGCCGCGAAGCAGCGTTCTTCGACCTCGACAAGACGATCATCGCCAAGTCGAGCACGCTGGCCTTCAGCAAGCCCTTCCAGGCCGGCGGCCTGATCTCCCGACGCGCGGTCCTGCGGTCGGCGTACGCACAGTTCGTCTACCTCGTCGGCGGCGCCGACCACGACCAGATGGAGAAGATGCGGCAGTTCATGTCGCAGCTGTGCGCCGGCTGGGACGTCGCCACGGTGCGCGAGATCGTCGCCGACACCCTGCACAACATCGTCGACCCCCTCGTCTACGACGAGGCGGTGAGCCTGATCGAGGAGCACCACCTCGCCGGCCGCGACGTCGTCATCGTCTCCACCAGCGGCGCGGAGGTCGTCGGCCCGATCGGGGAGATGCTCGGCGCCGACCACGTGGTCGCGACCCGCATGGAGATCGAGGACGGCCGGTACACCGGCGGGATCGCCTACTACGCCTACGCCGAGGAGAAGGCCCGCGCGATCCGCGAGCTGGCCGACCTCCGCGGCTACGACCTCGACCGCTCCTACGGCTACAGCGACTCGGTGACGGACGCCCCGATGCTCGCGGCCGTCGGCCACCCGCACGCGGTCAACCCCGACCGGGAGCTGCGGCGCGTCGCGGTGGCCGAGGGCTGGCCCGTGCTGGTCTTCACCAAGCCCGTGGCGCTGCGCAGCCGGGTGCCACTCCCGCCCGCCAAGCCCGCGCTCGCGGCCCTCGCGGTGGGCGGTGCCGTGGCGATGGGCCGCTACCTCTGGGCGTCGTCCCGGCGGCGCAAGGACACCGCCTGACCGTGCATCGGGGGGGAAATGTCAACCCTTGATCGGGCCGGGGATGCGGCGTACAACTGAGTCAAGAACAACACAGAGGTGCACGTGAGTGCGGAACCCACGCGGCGATCTACCCATCCGATTGGGCGCGAGTCCTCGGGTCTCCCGGGGCAGCAGTTAGATGTTGCACGCCTGGTAGCCAGCGCTCACGTGCCAGCGGCGGCACTCGACCCCTACGCGGGCCGGGTGCCGCTCTCTTGTGCACCTCACAGGTCGGCCGGCGAG
>NZ_CADCUP010000183.1 GCF_902805925.1 uncultured Nocardioides sp. | reverse complement strand
ACAAGGACCAGCCCGAGCTGCGCGGGCAGGAGGTCAGCGTCCCCGACCTCTCCGACGGGCCGTCCGGCCCGGTCGTGATCTCGCTCCCGGCCACCCGGTGCACGGCCACCACCGTCGACCACCTGCGCGAGGTGCTGTCCACGCACCCGGGCATGACCGAGGTCCAGCTCCGCCTGATGACGCGGGCCTCGACCACGGTGATGAAGCTCGACGACCGGCTGCGCGTCACGCCGAGCGGCGCCCTCTTCGCCGACCTCAAGCAGCTCCTGGGGCCCGGGTGCCTCGCGGGCTGAGGAGCCCCCGCGGCCGGGCCGCCCGCTGGCTCCTGCGTGCCCTCCTGGTGCTGGTCGCCGCGGCTGCCGTCGGCGCCCTGGCGGGAGTCGTCTGGGAGTGGGTCTGGACCCCGCCCAGCGGAATCGCCTACCAGGGGCGCTGGGTGCTCGACGAGAACGGCCTGCCCAGCGAGTTCTCCGGCACCGGCTGGTACGTCGTCGTCGCGGCCGCCGCAGGCCTCCTGCTCGGCACCGGCACGGCACTGGCCACGCGCGAGGACGAGGTCGTGACCCTGCTGGCGGTGGCGATCGGTGCGCTGCTCGCGGGGTGGTTGATGTTCCACGTCGGCCACCGGCTGGGCCCGCCCGACCCGCGCGCCCTGGCGTCGGGGGCCGACGACCTCACCGCCATCGTCGGTGACCTCAGGGTCGGCGGAGCAGGCGTTGACCCCCGCCCGTACGCCCTGGACTCGCCGGCCTTCGCCGCCTTCCCGGCCGGCGCGCTGCTGGCGTTCGCGGCGCTGGTGCTGGGCCTGGCGCCAGGTCGCCGATCCGGCGGTTGAGAAGGCCCTCGCGAGGGTAGGCTCCGCGCATCGTGTTCGCGCCGGGACGGCTCCGTCGTCCCATCGTCAGGGGGAGTCACCGTGTCCGACCAGTTCCCGCCCGAGGGCCAGCCGCCCCAGGGCCAGCCGCCTCAGGGCCGGCCCTACGGCTCCGGCCAGCCGGAGTACCTCTCCAGCGGCAGCGGCCAGCCCGTCGGGCCCTCGCCCGTCGCCCCCGCCGGAGGTGGCCGCAGGCGCGCCGTCATCGGCGGTGCCGTGATCGGCGGCCTGGCCATCGTCGGGGGAGGGGCGTACGGCCTGTCCTCCTTCCTGAGCTCCGGTGCGTCCGCGTCCGAGGCGCTGCCCGCCAGCACCGTCGGCTTCGTCTCGGTCAACCTCGACCCCGGCGGGGCGCAGAAGATCGAGGCCATCCGCACCCTGCGCAAGTTCCCCGCGTTCCGCGACGAGGTCGGCCTCGACACCGACGACGACCTCCGCAAGCGGTTCTTCGAGGAGGCCCAGTCCGGCGGCTGCGAGACGGTGGACTACGACGAGGACGTCAAGCCGTGGCTGGGCGACCGGATGGCCATGGCCGCGGTCGACACCGGTGACGAGCAGCCGCATCCGGTGGCCGTGGTCGAGGTCACCGATGCGGGCGCCGCCGAGGACGGCTTCGCCACCCTGATCGAGTGCGGCGAGGAGGCGGCGGCGCAGCAGGACGCCGAGGGGCTCGAGACCGACGCGCCCGAGGCGCCGGGTGGCTACGTCATCGAGGGCGACTGGGCGGTCATCGCCGAGACCGAGGAGATCGCCCGGACCGTCGTCGACGCGGCCGCCGAGGAGCCGCTCTCCGACGACGAGTCCTACAACCGGTGGATGGACGAGGCGGGCGACGAGGGCATCATCAGCATGTACGCCGCTCCCGCGGCCGGCGACTACTTCGCCACCCAGCTGGGCTCCATCGAGGACCAGCTGGAGGCACCGCTCGGCGGGATCACCGGCACGCAGCCCGACGTCGCCGCCCCCTCCCGCGAGGAGCTCCTGGAGCTCGGCTACTCCGAGCAGGAGATCGACGAGCTCGGCCTGGCCGACGAGCCGGCCGCCGACGGCACCGGCCCGTCCACGGACGGCTCGGCCCTCCCGCCCGAGGTCGAGGACGCGCTCAAGGACTTCGAGGGCGCAGCGGGCACCGTCCGCTTCGACGACGGGGCGCTCGAGCTCGAGTTCGCCATGGACGCCGGCAAGCAGGCAGCGACCCTGTCGGGCAGCGACCGCGGCGGCGACGTCGTGGAGACCCTGCCCGAGGACACCCTGATGGCGTTGGGCGTCGGCTTCGCCGACGACTGGTTCAGCCAGGTGATGGAGCAGCTCTCCAGCATGGCGGGCGAGGACGTCGACCTCGAGGACATGATCGCCGAGGCCGAGGAGCAGACCGGGCTGACGCTTCCCGAGGACGTCGAGATCCTGGTGGGTGAGTCGGTGGCCGTCTCCGTCGGCGGCGACATCGACCTCGAGGCCATCTTCAACGGTGGTGGTCCCGCCGACGTCCCCGTGGGCGTCAAGGTGAAGGGCGACCCTGAGGAGATCGAGGAGGTGCTCGCCAAGCTGACCGCGCAGATGGGGGACGACGCCGCCCTCCTGGAGACCGAGACCGACGGCGACTTCGTCGCCTTCGGCGCCGACACCGACTACCGCAGCGCCCTCGCCGAGGACGGCGGCCTGGGCGACACCGACGCCTACCAGGAGGTGATCGAGGAGTCCGACAGGGCGGGGGCGCTGATGTTCCTCAACTTCGACACCAGCGGTGACTGGCTGAAGTCCCTGTCCGCGGACGACCCGACCATCGCGGAGAACGTCGAGCCCCTCTCGGCGTTCGGCGTCTCCGGGTGGGTCGAGGACGGTGCGTCGCACGGTCTGGTCAAGCTGACCACCGACTGATCCGTCGCAGGAGCTACGTCCGGCCGATCTGGGCCGTGATCGCCGAGGTGATCGCGACCAGGTCGGCCGGAGCCATCTCCAGGTCCAGACCGCGCCGGCCGCCCGAGACCAGGACGGTGTCGTGGTCGAGGGCGGAGACGTCGACGACCGTGCGGAGGGCTCGCCGCTGGCCCAGGGGGGAGATGCCGCCCGCGACGTACCCCGTCGCGCGCTCGGCCGCCGCGACGTCGGCCATCGTCGCCCTGGCGGTGCCCAGGGCGCGGGCCATCGCCTTGAGGTCGAGGGTGCCGCTCACCGGCACGACCCCGACGGCGAGGCCGCCGTCGGCCGCCACGACCAGCGTCTTCAGGACGCGCGCCGGGTCGACGCCCAGCGCGGTGGTGGCCTCCAGCCCGTAGCTCTCCGCGCGGGGGTCGTGCTCGTAGGGGTGCAGCTTGAACTCGATCCCGGCCCGCGCCAGCGCCACCGTCGCGGGCGTGCCGCCCCTGCGCGCCATCGGCTAGTTGGGCGACCAGCGGGTGCGCGCGACCTCGGTGGCCGGCAGCGAGGGGATGGCGTTCATCGCCCGCAGCTCGGCCCGCAGCAGATCGGTCACCAGCACCAGCCGCTCGCCGGGGTCGGCCGCCTCCAACAGCGTCTGGCGCTCGGCCATCGGCAGCGGCGCCAGCGCCGCGAGCGTCCACGACAGGTAGAGCGGGTCACGGGGGAGCGCCCCGGCGAAGGGGTCGCCCCGGAACTCGCTGACCCGGGCGCGGTACGCCGTGAACGTCGCCCTGGCCCGGTCGACCACCTCGGCCGGGACGTCGGCGTGGGGCTCGGGGAAGTCGCTCACGTGGCCCGCCGGGAACTCCCCGGAGGTCTCCAGGCCGTCCAGCCTGATCCGGTCGCGGCCGACGGCGAGGATGTCAAAGGTGCCGTCGGGGTGCGCCTCCACCTCGCTGAGCTGCAGGCGGCAGCCGACCCGGTAGAGCGATTGCGCGCCGTGGTCGCCGATCTCGTAGCCCTCGCGGATCGCCACCGAGCCGAACACCCGGCGCTCGGGCTGCGGCTCTCGCAGCAGGTGGTGCACCAGGGCGCGGTAGCGGTCCTCGAACACGTGCAGCGGCACCTGGACCCCCGGGAAGAGCACCGTGCTCAGGGGGAACATCGGCAGGGTGGGCTGCGGCTCGCTCACGCCTCGACCCTAGCCCCGGTCCGGGCGCCCGACGCAGTGCCTCGCCCGACCGGCGGACCGCCGAGGAGGCCGCTGGGCGGTGCGCACCTAGAATCGTGGGCATGATCCGTCGCATCGACCTGCGGGGGGCCGCCGAGTCCGGTCCCATCGACTATCGCGCCGCCGTGCCGCGCGCCGAGTTCGACGTCGAGGCGGCGACCCATCTGGTCCAGCCGGTGTGCGACGCGGTCCGGGCGCGCGGGGTCGACGCGATCGTGGAGTTCACCGAGCGCTTCGACAACATCGCGCAGCACGACATCCGGGTGCCGCAGGAGGCGATCGACCGCGCCCTGGCGGAGCTCGACCCGACCCTGCGGGCGGCCCTCGAGGAGTCGGTGCGCCGGCTGAGGCAGACCTGCGAGGCCGAGCTCGAGCGTGACGTCGTCACGCAGCTGGCCCCTGGTGCCACCGTGACGCACCGGCTGGTGCCGGTCGACCGGGTCGGGCTCTACGTCCCCGGCGGCCTCGCGCCGCTGGTCTCCAGCGTGCTCATGAACGTGGTGCCGGCCCAG
>NZ_CADCUP010000182.1 GCF_902805925.1 uncultured Nocardioides sp. | reverse complement strand
GCGAGGGACGCACCTCCCCGGTGCTCGAGTGCCTCGCGAGGGACGCACCCCCCGGTGGTCGAGTGCCTCGCGAGGGACGAGCGAGGTGTATCGAGACCGGCGGCGCTGCGGTCCTACGGCTCGACGGTGACCTTGATCGCCTCGCCCTTCTCGACGATCGAGAACGCGCTCAGCACGTCGTCGAGCGGGATGTGCCGGGTGATCAGGTCCTTGACCGGCACCTGGCCGCTGGAGATGTACTCGAGCGCGCGCTTGTTGTGCTCGGGCGCGGAGCCGTTGGCGCCGTGGATGTGCAGCTGGCGGTAGTGCACGACGTTGGAGTCGCAGGTGATCGTGGGGTTGGTCTTCGGCAGCCCGCCGAAGAACGAGATGCGCCCGTTGCGGGCGGCCATCGCGATCGCCTGCTCCTGGGTGACGTTGGCGGCGGTGGCGGTGATGACGACGTCGGCGCCCCGCCCACCGGTCAGCTCCATGACCCGCTCCACGACGTCGACCTGCGAGCCGTCGATGACCTCGTCGGGCTGGACCGCGTCGGCCGACATCGCGAGCCGCTCGGCGTTGACGTCGACGAGGTAGACCGGGCCCACCCGGTGCACCCCGCGGGCGATCCGGATGTGCATGCAGCCGATCGGTCCGGCGCCGAACACCACGACGGTGTCGCCCTCCTCGATGCCGAGCAGCTCCTGGGCGTTGATGGCGCAGGCGAACGGCTCGGCGGCCGACGCCTCGTCGTAGCCGACGTTGTCGGGGATCCTGTTCAGCCCGTCGACCTTGAGCACCTGGCGCGGCACGATCATGTACTCCGCGAAGCCGCCGTCGTACTGGTAGCCGACCGACGTCTGGTTCTGGCACACCGCCATCCAGCCCTTGCGGCACTCGTGGCACTCACCGCACGGGACCGCCGCGATCACCTGAGCGCGGTCGCCCACGGACCAGTCGCCGCCGTACGTAGCCTGCACCTCGGCGCCCACCTCGACGACCTCACCGGCGATCTCGTGGCCGATGGTGCGCGGGGGAGTGAGGTTCTGGTGGCCGTTGTGGAGGATCTTGACGTCGGTGCCGCAGGTGGAGCAGTTCCTGACCCTGAGCTTGATCTCGTCGGGCCCGCACTCCGGCTCGGGCACCTCCTCGAGGCGGACGTCCTCGGGGGCGTGGAAGCGCAGTGCCTTCATGGTGGTTCCTCTCGGCAGAAAACAAGCTCGGCAGGTCGTACGGGTACGTCGGTGCGCCCACGCTATCGGCAGAACCGGAAAGAAATCCACATGAATAGGCACAACTTTGTGCCCGAGTGCTTGGCAACGTGCCCGATTGTGCGGTTTACTTCCAGAGAGCTCTTGTGACCGGGGTCACGGAGCGCCTATCCCTTGGTCGGAGGAAGCCCATGTCCACTACCACCGACGCGTCCCGCGGCGGGATGCGCGTCCACGTGCAGAAGTTCGGCACGTTCCTGTCCAACATGATCATGCCCAACATCCCGGCACTGATCGCCTGGGGCCTCCTGACGGCCCTCTTCATCGACGTCGGCTGGCTGCCGAACGCCGACCTCGCCACGATGGTGGGCCCGACGATCCACTACCTGCTGCCCATCCTGATCGCCGGCACCGGCGGTCGCATGGTCCACGGCGACCGGGGTGCCGTGGTCGGCGCCTTCTCCGTCATGGGCGCCATCGCCGGCTCGGACCTGATCGTCGCCAACTTCAACGCGACGCTGCCGGCCGACGCCGCCCAGCTCGGCCAGGTGCACATGTTCATCGGGGCGATGATCCTCGGCCCGCTCTCGGCCTGGGTGATGAAGAGGCTCGACGCCCTGTGGGACGGCAAGGTCCGCCCGGGCTTCGAGATGCTCGTCAACATGTTCTCGGCCGGCATCACGGCCTTCGTCATGGCGCTGTTCGGCTTCTGGGTCGTCGCCCGTGTCGTCAACGAGGTCATGGACGTCGCCGGCAACATCGTCGAGACGCTCGTCGACAACAGCCTGCTGCCGCTCACCTCGCTCCTCATCGAGCCGGCCAAGGTGTTCTTCCTCAACAACGCCATCAACCACGGGGTCCTCACGCCCCTCGGCATCAGCGAGGCCGCCGAGAGCGGCAAGTCGGTGCTGTTCCTGCTCGAGGCCAACCCCGGCCCCGGCCTCGGCCTGCTGCTCGCGTTCTCGGTGTTCGGCAAGGGCATCGCCAAGGCCACGGCGCCGGGCGCCGCGGTCATCCACTTCCTCGGCGGCATCCACGAGATCTACTTCCCCTACGTGCTGATGAAGCCCAAGCTGATCCTCGCGATGATCGCCGGCGGCATGACCGGCGTCGCGATCAACGTCGCCTTCGACGTGGGCCTGCGCGCTCCGGCCGCCCCCGGATCCATCTTCGCGGTCTACGCCCAGACGGCCTCGGACTCCTACGTCGGTGTCACGCTCGCGGTGATCGGCTCGGCTGCGGTGACCTTCGCCGTGGCGTCGTTCCTCCTCAAGCTCGACAGGACCGGCGACGGCGACCTCGCGGCCGCCACCGCGCAGATGGAGGCCAACAAGGGCAAGAGGTCCTCGGTCTCCGGCGCCCTGGTCGGACCCGGTGCCACGGCGCCCGGCCAGCCGATCCACGAGATCGTCTTCGCCTGCGACGCCGGCATGGGGTCCTCCGCGATGGGTGCCTCGGTGCTGCGCCGCAAGGTCCACGCGGCCGGCTTCCCCGACGTCACGGTGGTCAACAAGGCGATCTCCAGCCTCGAGGACGACTGGGACGTCGTGGTGACCCACCGGGACCTCACCGACCGGGCGCGCCAGCGTGCCGGGTCCGCGGTCCACGTCTCGGTCGACAACTTCATGGCCAGCCCCCGCTACGACGAGATCGTCGAGATGGTGCGCGAGGCCAACGGGGGAGGCGCCGGAGGCGCCGCGGCAGCCACCCCGGTGGCGGCCGACGAGGGGGCCATGGGCGCCGGGAGCGTGCTCGTCGACGACGCCATCGTGCTCTCGGGCACGGCCCGCACCCGCGACGACGCCATCAGCGAGGTCGGCGGGCTGCTGGTCGCCTCGGGTGCCGTCGAGCCGTCGTACGTCGACGCCATGCACGAGCGCGAGCGCTCGGTGTCGACCCACATGGGCAACCTGCTGGCCATCCCGCACGGCACCAACGAGGCCAAGGGCGACATCCGGCGCACCGCCATCTCGTTCGTGCGCTACCCCGAGATGATCGACTGGAACGGCAAGCAGGCCGAGTTCGTGGTCGGCATCGCCGGTGCGGGCAAGGACCACCTGGCGCTGCTCTCCAAGCTGGCGACCGTGTTCGTCGACGACGAGCAGGTGGCCCGGCTGAGGCGGGCGCAGTCCGCCGAGGAGGTGCGCGGCATCCTCGAGGGGGTGCGTGCCTGAGCCGGGCCCGCCCCGCCATGCCCGGGAGCCGGTGGTGTCGCCAGCGACGCCACCGGCTCTCGCTCGTCCCACCCGACACGCCTACGTCCGCGGTCCGGACGCTCGACCTCCTCTGCGGGAACGGCGCGCCGGCGGTCGCCTCGCCCCGCCGCCCCCCGCCACCGCGCGTTTTGGGGGGCGGGCGCCGCCGTTGCTAGTCTCGCCTGGTTGCCCACCTCGGTGGGACATGCCGTACGAACGGCCGCGGATCCAGAGAGCCCCGGGCATCCTGCCCGGGCGCGCCGCGCAACGAGACCGGAAGGAGCCCCGCATGTCGATCGGTACCGACGCGGAGACCAAGAAGAAGATCATCGCCGAGCACGCCACGACCGAGGGCGACACCGGTTCGCCCGAGGTGCAGATCGCGCTGCTCAGCCACCGCATCAGCCACCTCACCGAGCACCTCAAGACCCACAAGCACGACCACCACAGCCGTCGCGGGCTCCTGCTCCTCGTGGGCCAGCGCCGTCGTCTGCTGAACTACCTGCAGAACACCGAGATCCAGCGCTACCGCTCGATCGTCGAGAAGCTCGGCCTGCGTCGCTGACGTGCGGAAGCGGTCGCCCTCCGGGGCGGCCGCTCCTGCTGCCTCACCCGCATCACCCCCGCCCGGCGGGGGCGGCCTTGACCAGTAGGGTCGAGGACGACAACTGAACACTCACCACTCCAGGAGCGACCCACCACGCCGCCCGGTCCTCGGTAGTGGCCCTCAGGACGACGCGTGCTGCGGGCCTCGATCGAAGACCGGCACATCCAGCAGGTCAACCTGCTCGCTCAGGCCATGCGCGTGGTTGCTCCGCGTACAGAAAGAGACCACCTTCGTGGAACCAGAAGTCTCCGCCGTCGAGACCGTGATCGACAACGGCAAGTTCGGCACCCGCACCGTCAAGTTCGAGACGGGCCTCCTGGCCCGGCAGGCCGCCGGCTCGGTGACCGCCTACCTCGACGACGACACCATGCTGCTCTCGGCCACCACGGCCGGCAAGCAGCCCAAGGACCACTTCGACTTCTTCCCCCTGACGATCGACGTCGAGGAGCGGATGTACGCCGTGGGCCAGATCCCCGGCTCGTTCTTCCGGTCCGAGGGCCGTCCGGGCGAGGACGCCATCCTCACCTGCCGCCTCATCGACCGCCCGCTGCGCCCGACGTTCAAGAAGGGCCTGCGCAACGAGGTCCAGGTCGTCATCACCGTGATGGCGCTCGACCCCGACCAGCCCTACGACGTGCTGGCGATCAACGCCGCGTCGCTCTCCACCCAGCTCTCCGGCCTGCCGTTCTCCGGCCCGATCGGCGGCGTCCGCGTCGCGCTGATCGACGACCAGTGGGTCGCCTTCCCGTCGCACTCCCAGCTCGAGGACGCCGTCTTCGACATGGTGGTCGCGGGCCGGGTCACCGAGTCCGGCGACGTCGCGATCATGATGGTCGAGGCCGAGGCCACCGAGACGACCTACGACAAGGTCGCCTCCGGCGCCCAGGCCCCGACCGAGCCCGTCGTGGCCAGCGGCCTCGACGCCGCCAAGCCGTTCATCAAGCAGCTCTGCGAGGCGCAGGTCGAGCTGGCCAACGTCGCCGCCAAGCCGGTCCAGGACTTCCCGGTCTTCCTCGACTACCAGGACGACGTCTACGCCGCTGTCGAGGCCGCGGTCAAGGACGACACCGCCGCCGCCATGACCATCGGCGACAAGCAGGAGCGCGAGGCCCGCGTCGACGCCATCAAGGCCGGCCTGCTCGACTCGCTCGCCGGTCGGTTCGAGGGCCGCGAGAAGGAGGTCGGCGCCGCGTTCCGCTCGCTCAACAAGGCGCTGGTCCGCGAGCGCGTGCTGCGCGACAAGATCCGCATCGACGGTCGCGGCCTCGCCGACATCCGACCGCTGCACGCGGAGGTCGGCCTGATCCCCCGCGTCCACGGCTCGGCGCTGTTCGAGCGCGGCGAGACCCAGATCCTGGGTGTCACCACGCTCAACATGCTCACCCTGGAGCAGAAGCTCGACACGCTCTCCCCGGAGAAGACGCGTCGCTACATGCACAAGTACGTCTTCCCGCCGTTCTCCACCGGCGAGACCGGTCGCGTCGGCTCCCCGAAGCGTCGCGAGGTCGGACACGGCGCCCTGGCGCGCCGTGCGCTGCTCCCGGTGCTGCCCGACCGCGAGACGTTCCCGTACGCCATCCGCCAGCTCTCGGAGGCCATGGGCTCCAACGGCTCCACCTCGATGGGCTCGGTCTGCGCCTCGACGATGTCGCTGCTGCAGGCCGGTGTGCCCCTCAAGGCGCCGGTGGCCGGCATCGCGATGGGCCTGATCTCCGGTGAGGTCGACGGCCAGACGCAGTACGTCGCGCTGACCGACATCCTCGGTGCCGAGGACGCCTTCGGCGACATGGACTTCAAGGTCGCAGGCACCCGGGAGTTCGTCACGGCCCTCCAGCTCGACACCAAGCTCGACGGCATCCCGGCGGAGGTGCTCGCCGCCGCGCTCAACCAGGCCCGCGACGCGCGCAACGCCATCCTCGACGTGATGACCGAAGCCATCGACGTGCCCGAGGAGATGTCGGTGCACGCGCCGCGCATCATCAGCGTGCGGGTGCCGGTCGACAAGATCGGCGAGGTCATCGGCCCCAAGGGCAAGGTCATCAACCAGATCCAGGACGACACGGGCGCGTCGCTGTCCATCGAGGACGACGGCACGGTCTACATCGGTGCGACCAACGGCGAGGCGGCCGAGGCCGCCCGCGCGATGGTCAACGCGATCGCCAACCCGACGATGCCCGAGGTCGGCGAGCGCTACCTCGGCACCGTGGTCAAGACGACGAACTTCGGTGCGTTCGTCTCGCTGATGCCCGGCAAGGACGGCCTGCTGCACATCAGCAAGCTGCGCGGACTCGCCGGCGGCAAGCGCGTCGACAACGTCGAGGACGTCGTCTCGGTCGGCCAGAAGATCCAGGTCGAGATCGGCGAGATCGACGACCGCGGCAAGCTCTCGCTCGTGCCGGTCGTCGAGGAGTCCTCCTCCGAGGCCTCCGAGGACGCCGAGTCCACCGTGGCGGCTGGCGCGGAGTGACCTCCCGTTCCAACCCCGGACCGACCGGCCAGCAGTCCTCTGCTGGCCGGTCGGCCCGTTCCCCGGGAGCGGGGTCCCGACCGGCCGGCTCCACCCGCACGCTGCAGACCGTCAAGGGCGCCGATGGCCAGGTGACCTCGCGCGTGCGCCGCACGGTCCTCCCCGGGGGGCTGCGCGTGATCACCGAGCAGATGGCCGGTGTGCGCTCGGCCAGCATCGGCGTGTGGGTCGGTGTGGGGTCGCGTGACGAGACCCCGACGCTGCACGGTACGTCCCACTTCCTCGAGCACCTGCTCTTCAAGGGCACCCGCGAGCGCAGCGCGCTCGACATCTCCGTCGCCCTGGACGAGGTGGGCGGGGAGTTCAACGCCTTCACGGCCAAGGAGTACACCTGCTTCCACGCGCGGGTGCTCGACGACGACCTGCCGCTCGCGGTCGACGTCCTCGGCGACATGATCACCAGCTCGCTGATCACCGCCGCCGACGTCGACGCCGAGCGCGAGGTGATCCTCGACGAGATCGCGATGCACGACGACGACCCCGACGACGTGGTGCACAACCTCTTCGCCGCGCAGGCGTGGGGCGACTCGCCGCTCGGCCGTCCGATCGCCGGCAGCGAGGAGTCGATCAAGGCGCTGACGCGCGACCAGGTCGTGCGCTTCCACCGGCGCCACTACCGCCCGGCCACCATGGTCGTCGCGGTCGCCGGCAACGTCGACCACGCGAGCGTCGTACGCCAGGTGCGCACGGCGTTCGGCCGCAACGGCTTCCTGGACCGCGACGAGTCACCGGTGCCGCCGCGCCGCGGTGGCCGCAGCCGCCGGGCCCGACCCGGCACCGCGACGGTGACCAAGCCGTTCGAGCAGGTGAACCTCGTGCTCGGCGTCGGCGGACCGTCGCGGCGCGACGACCGGCGCTTCGCCCTCGGCGTGCTGAACACCGCCCTCGGCGGCGGCACCTCGTCCCGGCTGTTCCAGGAGGTGCGCGAGGTCCGCGGCCTGGCGTACTCCATCTACTCCTTCGCCAGCCACCACGCCGACGCCGGTCTCGTCGGCGTCGCCGTCGGCTGCCTCCCCGACCGGGTCGACGACGTGCTCGCAGTCGTGCGTGCCGAGCTGGCCAGGGTGGCCGCCGAGGGGATCACGGCCGTGGAGCTCGAGCGCGGCATCGGGCAGCTGCGCGGCGGGCTGGTGCTCGGGCTCGAGGACTCCGGCGCCCGGATGTCGCGGCTCGGCAAGGCCGAGCTCATCCACGACGAACTGCTGAGCATCGACGAGGTGCTGGCCCGCGTCGAGGCCGTGACCCTGGAGGAGGTCCGCGAGCTGGCGGCCGAGCTGTTCACCCGGCCCGAGGTCCTCGCCGTCGTCGGACCGTGAGCCGGACGGCGGCCGCGGCCGCCCACCGGCGGGGCCGGGCGGCCTAGCGCCGGCCGACGATGCCGATGACCGGCGGGGCCTTCTGGTCCACGATCGAGATGCGGAAGCCCGCCTTGCCCAGCGCGGCCGACGCCCTCTCCACGATCCTGGGCACCAGCTCGGGCCGGTTGGCCTCGTAGAACAGGTAGACCGCGCCACCGGGCACCACGCGCTCGTGGAGCAGCGCGACCTCGTCGTCGCAGTCGCGCACCCAGAACAGGTTGACGTTGAAGGCGAACACCTTGTTGAGCCGCTTCACCGGCACGCGCAGCGTGGCCAGGTCGATCTGGCGCACGACGAGGCGACCGGCCTCGACGTGCTTGGCGTTGCGACGCCTGGTGCGGTCGACGCCGGACTCGGAGCGGTCGATGGCGAAGAGCCTGCCGGTCTCCAGGCGCGAGCAGATGACCTCGGCGCCGGCGCCGGGTCCGCACCCGATCTCGAGCACCTGGTCGTTGGGCTGGACGTCCATCACGTCCACCGCCCACCTGATCCGTGGCGGAATCGTCTGCACCGGCATGGCACCAGCCTGCCAGAGACGGCGCCCGGCCGTCTGCCACGGGTCTCGGACGCTAGGTTGACGTCGTGAGCGAGACGATCAGGGTCGGGGTGCTGGGCGCCCTGGGCAAGGTGGGGTCCGAGGTCTGCCGGGCGGTCGAGGCCGCCCCCGACACCGAGCTGGTGGCGCGCGTCGACGCCGGCGACCCCCTCGACGCCCTGGTCGCGGCCGGAGCGGAGGCCGTCGTCGACTTCACCCACCCCGACGTCGTGATGGACAACCTGCGCTTCTGCATCGACCACGGCCTGCACGCCGTGGTGGGCACCACGGGCTTCGACGAGCAGCGACTGGGGGAGCTGCGGGAGCACCTGGGCGACGCCCCGTCGGTGGGGGTCCTCATCGCCCCCAACTTCTCGATCGGGGCCATCTTGATGATGCGCTTCGCCGCGACGGCCGCGCCGTTCTTCGACTCGGTCGAGGTCATCGAGCTGCACCACCCCGACAAGGCCGACGCGCCGTCGGGCACCGCGCGACGCACGGCGCAGCTCGTCGCCGCCGCCCGGCGCGAGGCCGCCAGCGCCCCGATGCCCGACGCCACCAGCACCTCCCTCGACGGGGCGCGTGGCGCCGAGGTCGACGGCGTGCCCGTGCACGCCGTGCGCCTGCGTGGGCTCGTGGCCCACCAGGAGGTCCTGCTCGGCGGGCTGGGAGAGACCCTCACCATCCGCCACGACTCCCTCGACCGGGCGTCGTTCACCCCCGGCGTCCTGGCCGGGCTGCGCGGGATCGCCGCCCGCCCGGGCCTGACCGTCGGGCTGGAGCACCTGCTCGACCTCTGAGTTCCGGCCGCACGTGGCGTGGCCCTGCCGGCCGGGCGGCGTCGGGCTAGACCACGAGCCGCAGCAGGGCCGCGGTCAGGGCGGCGCCGAACACCACCACGAGGAAGGGCGCGCGCAGCAGCAGCGCCACGACCGCGAAGCCAAGGCCGGCCGCGCGCGCATCGAGCACGAGGGCCTGGCCCGCGGAGAGGACCTGCACCCCCACCAGCGCGGAGAGCAGGGCCACGGGCATCAGGTCGGCGATGCGCGCCACCACGGGCCTCTCGAGCACCCGGGAGGGCACGGAGAGCCCGGCCAGCTTGAGCAGGTAGCAGCCGGCGCAGCCCAGCAGGATCGCGGTCCACATCACCCACCACCCCCGGGCGAGGGCCGTCGGGACAGGAGCACGCCCGCCAGCAGGGCCACGCCCGCGGCGGCGAGGACCGGCACGCCCGCGGCCGTGACGGGCACCATGCCCAGTGCCACCGCGACGGCGAGCACCCCGACCACGCGGTTGCGGCGGTCCTGGAGGCGGGGCCACAGCAGCGCCAGGAAGGCTCCTCCCACCGCGGCGTCCAGCCCGTACCGGCGTGGGTCGCCCAGCGCGTTTCCCGCGACGGCCCCGGCCAGCGTCGCTGCGTTCCACAGGACGAGCACCGAGAGACCGGTGGCCACGAACCCCAGGCGCGCCTCCGAGCGGGTCTGCCGGTTGACCGACATCGCGGTCGACTCGTCGATGAGCAGGTGCGCGGCCGCGACGCGGCGTACGCCGTTGAGCTGGAGGAGCGGTGCCATCCGGAGTCCGTAGAGCGTGTTGCGCGTGCCCAGGAGCAGCGCGGTGACCGTCCCGGACAGCGGCGCACCGCCTGCCGCCACCACGCCGACCAGCGCGAACTGCGAGGCGCCGGTGAACATCAGCAGCGACAGGGCGCAAGTCTGGAGCACGCTGAGACCGGCGGCCACGGAGACGGCGCCGAAGGAGACGCCGTACGCGCCGGTGGCCAGCCCGACCGCGAGCGAGTCACGGACGATGGCACGGCGCGACTCGGCGGTGGGCGCGACCTGTTCCTCCGACACCGTCGCGACGCTAACAGCGCCGGTTGACGGCTCCGGGTCGCTTCTCAGCGGCGACGGTGCCGAAGGCGGTCGTCGTGCCCGTGCCACTGGTGGAGCAGCGCGAAGGACATCACCGCACCCACCGCCGCACCGCCCAGCAGGCCGGTGCCGACGAGGAAGGGGACGGAGGGGCTGGCACCCATCGACGCCCCGATGGCGGCGCAGAGCACGAGCATGGCAAGCACGACGACGACGCGGTGGAGCCTGGGCAAGGGGCCGAGCATGGTGTCCTCCCCGGGGACGCGGTCCGGCGGGTACCGGACCTCCATGGTCCTCGACTCGGCGCGGAAATCAACCCTCAGATCAGGGCAGTGTGCAGCCGGACCTGCTTGACCGTGGTCGCGCCGGTGCCGTCGAGGTCGAGCTCGCGGTGCGCCGTGTCGGGGGCCCAGCCGGCCTCGGTGAGGAAGCGGCGGGTGGCGTCGTCGCCGGTGACGACCCACGAGACCCCGCGGGTGAAGCGGTCGGCGACCAGGGTGTCCACGGCCGCCTGGAGGAGCCGGGAGCCGTGCCCCTTGCCCCGCTCGGAGGGCTCGACGGTCAGCTCGGAGAGCTCACCGTCGGCGACCGGGTCGCAGTCGGGGTCGGCGGCGGGCGAGGTCAGCACGAAGCCGGTCACCCGGTTGCGCTCGAGGGCCACCAGCACCCGGTTGCGCGCGTCGGCCGGGCGGGTCAGGGACTCCCGCCAGGCGGCGGCCACGGGCTCCACCTCCGTGGGCAGTGCCTCGGCGGGCACCAGGCCGGCGTACGTCTCGGGCCAGGTGCGCATCTGGACGGCGGCGATGGCGGCTGCGTCGTCGGCCCAGGCGACGCGCACCGACACGTCGGCGCCGGGGGACTGACCGGGTGCACTCATGACGCCCATCCTGCCCTGAGACGCCGCCGCATTACAGACCGGTGCCTGATCTTCGAGAATCTGTCACAAACTGCTACCGTCGTGGTGTGTACGGAAACGACTTCGGCGCCCCCTCCGACGATCCGGGCCGGGAGGCGACGACCCAGGTGCTCGACGTCTTCGACGAGCTGCTCGCCGGCGACGGCCGGGTGGAGCCCCGCGACGCCATGCCCGAGGCCTACCGCAAGACGCTGATCCGCCAGATCGCCCAGCACGCCCACTCCGAGATCATCGGCATGCAGCCGGAGGGCAACTGGATCAGCCGGGCCCCCAGCCTGCGGCGCAAGGCCATCTTGATGGCCAAGGTGCAGGACGAGGCCGGCCACGGCCTCTACCTCTACGCCGCGGCGGAGACCCTCGGGGTCGACCGCGCCGACCTGCTGGACCAGCTCCACTCGGGTCGGCAGAAGTACTCCTCGATCTTCAACTACCCGACCCTCAGCTGGGCCGACGTGGGTGCGATCGGCTGGCTGGTCGACGGCGCCGCCATCGTCAACCAGGTGCCGCTGTGCCGCTGCTCCTACGGTCCCTACGCCCGCGCCATGGTGCGGGTCTGCAAGGAGGAGTCCTTCCACCAGCGGCAGGGCTTCGAGATCCTCCACACGCTCTCGCACGGCACCCCGGCGCAGCGGGCGATGGCCCAGGACGCCGTCGACCGCTACTGGCTGCCGAGCCTGATGATGTTCGGCCCGCCCGACGACGACTCGCCCAACTCCGCGCAGTCGATGGCCTGGGGGATCAAGCGCTTCTCCAACGACGACCTGCGCCAGCGCTTCGTCGACATGACCGTGCCGCAGGCCGAGGCCCTCGGCCTCACGCTGCCCGACGACGGCATCGCGTGGAGCGAGCAGCGCGGCCACTACGACTACTCGCCGATCGACTTCACCGAGCTCTTCGAGGTCATCAAGGGCAACGGCCCCTGCAACGAGCAGCGGATGGCCCACCGCACCGGTGCCCACAGCGACGGTGCGTGGGTGCGCGAGGCGGCCACGGCGTACGCCGCGAAGGCCGCCGCGCGCGTGAGCGCGGCATGAGCGACTGGCCGCTCTGGGAGGTCTTCGTGCGCGCGCGCCGGGGCCTGTCCCACGTGCACGCCGGGTCGCTGCACGCCCCGGACGCCGAGATGGCGCTGCGCAACGCACGCGACCTCTACACCCGCCGGCAGGAGGGCGTGTCGGTGTGGGTGGTGCCGGCCGCGCAGATCACCGCCTCCAGCCCCGACGAGCGCGACGCCTTCTTCGACCCGGCCGCCGACAAGGTCTACCGCCACCCGACCTTCTACGACGTCCCCGAGGGCGTGCAGCACCTGTGAGCAGCCCACACCCGACGGCTCACGTCGACTACCTCCTCGCTGTGGCCGACGACGCGCTGGTCAACGCCCAGCGCCTGGGCTGGTGGATCAGCCGCGCCCCGCAGCTGGAGGAGGACGTCGCGCTCGCCAACATCGGCCTCGACCAGCTCGGCCAGGCCCGCGCGCTCCTCGCCCACGCCGGCCAGGTCGAGGGCGCCGGCCGCTCCGAGGACGACCTGGCCTACCTCCGCGACGAGCGGGACTTCCGCAACGTCCACCTCGTCGAGCGCGAGCAGACCGACTTCGGCGTCGCGATGGCGCGGCTGCTCATGGTCGCCGCCTGGCAGTCCCACCTGTACGCCGCCCTGCGCGGCAGCACCGACGCCACCCTCGCCGCGGTCGCGGCCAAGGCCGTCAAGGAGGTCGCCTACCACCTCGACCACGCCGGCCGCTGGGTCGTGCGCCTCGGCGACGGCACCGAGGAGTCCCACCTGCGCATGCAGGCCGCCCTCGATGCCGAGTGGCCCCATCTCGAGGAGCTCTTCGACGGCTCCTTCCTCGACCCGGCCCTGGTGGCCGACGGCGTGGCCGTCGACCCGGCGACGCTGCGCGAGCCGGTGCTGTCCACGATCCTGGCCGTGGTCGAGGAGGCCACGCTCGCCGCGCCCCGGGTGCGCCCCGCCGTCGGCGGCGGGCGCACGGGCCGCCACACCGAGCAGATGGGCTACCTCCTCGCCGAGATGCAGCACCTCACCCGCTCCCACCCGGGGGCGACGTGGTGACCCGCACCCGCAGCCGCGCCTGGACCGTCGCGGCGGCCGTGCCGGACCCCGAGATCCCCGTGGTCACCATCGAGGACCTCGGCATCCTGCGCGACGTGACCGAGGACGACGTGGGGCGGGTGCACGTGCAGATCACCCCGACGTACTCCGGCTGCCCGGCGATGGAGGCCATCCGCAACGACCTCGTCGAGCAGCTCAGCGACGAGGGCTACCGCCAGGTCGAGGTCGAGTTCGTCCTCGCGCCCGCCTGGACCACCGACTGGATGACCGACGAGGGCCGCGCCAAGCTCGAGGAGTACGGCGTGGCGCCGCCCGCCGCCCGCGCCGCCGGGGTCACCCCCCTGACCCTCTCGGTGCGCTGCCCGCAGTGCGGCTCGCCCGACACGCGCGAGTCCAGCCGCTTCGGCTCGACCGCCTGCAAGTCACTGTGGATCTGCAACGCCTGCCGCGAGCCGTTCGACCACTTCAAGGCCATCTGATGACCACCAGCACGGTGCGCCAGCAGGCGACCTTCCACCCGCTCGCCGTGCGCGGCGTCGAGCCCCTCACCGACGACGCCGTGGCGATCACCTTCGACGTGCCCGCCGAGCTGCGCGACGAGTACGCCTTCTCCGCCGGCCAGCACCTGACCATCCGCGGCGACGACGGCGTGCGCCGCAGCTACTCCATCTGCACCTCGCCGTCGTCCGGCGTGCTCCGGATCGGCGTGAAGCGGCTGCCCGGCGGTGCCTTCAGCGACCAGGTGGTCGGCGCGCTGGCGCCGGGTGACCGGCTCCAGGTGATGACGCCCTCGGGCCGCTTCACCGTCACCCCCGACCCGACGGTGCGCAAGCGCTACGTCGCCATCGCCGCCGGCTCCGGCATCACCCCGATGCTCTCCATCCTGGCCGCCCTGCTCGAGGGCGAGCCGGACTGCTTCGTCACGCTCGTCTACGCCAACCGCACCGCGCGCTCGGTGATGTTCCTCGACGAGGTGCACGACCTCAAGGACCTCCATCCCGCCCGGTTCCAGGTGCTGCACGTGCTGAGCCGCGAGCGCACCGACGTCGACCTGCTGTCCGGCCGGCTCGACGGTGAGCGGCTCCGCGCGATCCTCGCCGCGTTCGTGCCGGTGGCCGCGGTCGACGACTGGTTCCTCTGCGGACCCCAGCAGCTGGTCGAGGAGCTCCGCGCGACCCTGCGCACGGTGGGCGTGCAGCGCGTCCACTCCGAGCTCTTCCACGCCGACACCGCCCCTCGTGCGCCGGTCACGGTGCTCACCGGCACCGACGACGGTGCCGCCGCGGTCACGGTCCGCCTCGACGGACGCGCCACCGACCTCGCGCTGCACCCGGACGGACCCAGCGTCCTGGAGGCGGCGACGGCGGTCCGCAGCGACGTGCCGTTCGCCTGCAAGGGCGGCGTCTGCGGCACCTGCCGGGCGCGCGTGCTCGAGGGGAGCGTGGCCATGGACGCCAACTACGCGCTCGAGCCGGAGGAGCTGGAACGGGGCTACGTGCTCACCTGCCAGGCCCACCCCACCTCCGAGCGGGTCGTGCTCGACTACGACTCCTGACCGGGCTGCAGCAGCACCGTGCCCGCCGTGGCGAGGAGCAGCCCGGCGGCGATCGCGCCGCCCCAGCCGGCGCGCACGCCGTCGCCGAGCCAGGCCAGCCCTGCCAGCGCCGGCACGAAGGTCTGCGCGGTGATCATCGGCGCGCTCGCGGTGGAGACCAGTGACCGGTCGAGCGCCAGGGAGTAGAGCCAGAACGCCAGCACGCCGTACGCCGGCACGGTCAGCGCGGAGGCGACGACAGCGGGGGAGAGCGGCAGGTCGACGCCTCGCACCGCCAGCGCCGAGCCGGCGTAGCCGAGGCCCGCGAGCCAGCCCAGCGTGAGGGCGCCGGCACCGCGCGCCAGCAGGCCGGCCACCAGCAGCACGAGGAGTGCCGCGACGAGCCCGACGGCGAAGCCGGTGCCCTCGACCGCCTCGCCGGCGGGACCGGCGCCGACCGCGAGCAGCACGAGCCCACCGGTGACGGCCCCGACGCCCAGCCAGCCCCGCCCCGACAGCATCTCGGAGAGGCGCGCGGAGGCCACCGCCGTCACGGGCAGCGACAGCGCGATGCTGGCCTGGGCGAGGTAGAGGGGGAGCAGCCAGATCGCGACCGCGTGCAGCAGGAACCCCAGGAGGTACGCCGCCACCACCGCCAGCATCCAGGGGTTGCGCACGGCCCAGAGGACGAAGCCGGTGAGCCCCTGGCTGCCACCTGCGTCGCGGCGTACGGCGTGGGCCTGGGCCACGGCCGCCAGGCCGAAGAGGACCGCCGCGGCCACGCCGGCCACCAGGCCGCCCGTCATGGCCCCCGTCATCGGGTGGTCGTGGGGGCGGTCATCAGCGATAGTGCTCGGGGAGCTCCTGGCCGATCCTGACCTGGGCGCGCGGCAGGCGCATGAACTTCATCTGCAGCGACCGCATCACGGCGTAGTACGTGGTGCCCTTGAGCGGGGCGTCGGGGAAGCGTCGGGCCAGCTCCCGGCGCAGCCGCAGCCGCAGGAAGATCACGTCGATGACCACGAGCACGAGCGTGCCCAGCAGGATCATGTTGCCGACGTTGGCGAGGTAGATGCTGCCGGAGTAGCCGAGCACCAGCGTCACGATCATCATCGGGATCATCAGCTCGACCAGCGAGAAGCGAGCGTCGACGTAGTCGCGGATGAACCGGCGCTCCGGCCCCTTGTCGCGGGTGGGCAGGTAGCGATCGTCGCCGGTCTTCATGGCCGCACGGATCTTCTGGCTGTTCTCGGCCCGGGCGGCGCGCTGGGCGGCGGCCTGCTCCTTGCGGGTGCGCGGGGTCTTCGCCCGGGCGCGGGCGGCGGCCTCGGCCTCCTTGCGGCTCGGCGTGGGACGGCCCTTGCCGCCCGGTCGGACGACGGTCGCCGGCTCGGGGGCGGGGGCTGCGGGCTTGGAACGACGGAACAACGCGGGCCTCACGGTGGGTCTGGTCGGAGCGGCCAGCCTACCGCCCGGCCCTGCTACCTCCCGCTTGCCTTTGGTCCTAGGGTGAGACCACGACCACAGTGCCCGGCCCAGTCGATTGGACAGCTGATCGGACGGCACCACGAACCAGGAGGGGTCGCCACCTCATGAGCCTCATGAAGCGCATCAGCCTGATCTTCCGGTCCAAGGCCAACACAGCCCTGGACAAGGCGGAGGATCCCCGACAGACGCTCGACTACAGCTACCAGCGCCAGCTCGACCTGCTCTCCAAGGTGCGCCGGGGCGTCGCGGACGTGGCCACGAGCCGCAAGCGGGTGGAGCTCCAGGTCAACCAGCTCGAGGCCCAGAGCGCCAAGCTGTCGGGCCAGGCGGAGAAGGCCATCGGCATGGGCCGCGAGGACCTCGCCCGCGAGGCGCTGACCCGCAAGTCGGGGCTCACCAACCAGATCACCGACCTCAAGGCCCAGCACGCCCAGCTCCAGGGCGAGGAGGAGAAGCTCACCCTCGCGCAGCAGCGGCTGCAGGCGAAGGTCGAGTCGTTCCGCACCCGCAAGGAGACCATCAAGGCCACCTACACCGCCGCGGAGGCGCAGACGCGCATCGGCGAGGCGATGTCGGGGATCGGCGAGGAGATGGGCGACGTCGGCATGGCCATCCAGCGGGCCGAGGACAAGACCGCGCAGATGCAGGCGCGGGCCGGGGCCATCGACGAGCTGATCGCCTCGGGTGCCCTCGACGACGCCTCGCAGGTCGGCGCCGGGGACGACATCGCGCGCGAGCTGGACTCGATGAGCTCGCAGAGCGACGTGGAGTCCGAGCTGGCCCGCCTCAAGGCCGCGTCCGCCCCGCAGGCCATCGAGGCCGGCGACGGCGACATCCTCAGCGAGGAGCCGCAGCGGGTGCAGCGCCAGGCCAACGACGGGAGCCAGGGATGATCGTCCGGATCCTGGGCGAGGGGCAGTTCGACGTCTCCGACGGCGCCATCGACCGGCTCAACCAGCTCGACGCCGCGGTGGAGTCGAGCGTCGAGTCGGGTGACGAGGAGGCCTTCGCGGGCGCCCTCGCCGCCCTGCTCGAGGGGGTGCGCACCGTCGGGGTGGCCCACGCAGTGGACAGCCTCGACGAGTCCGACCTCATCCTGCCGCCGTCCGATGCCACCATCGACGAGGTGCGGCAGCTGCTCTCCGACGACGGACTGATCCCCGGCTGACGATGGCGCACTCCCGGTTCATCAAGGACACCGGCCTGACGGCCCGGATGGGCGCCGTGATGTTCGGCCTCGGCGCGCTCCTGGTGGGGCTGGTCGTCACCTTGATGTTCGTCTTCCCCCCGCAGTACGCCCCGCTCATCGCAGTGATCGGCCTCGGCGTGGCCTTCTACCAGTGGTGGAGCTCCGACAAGGTCGCGATGCGCGCGATGCGGGCCCGCGAGGTGAGCCCCGAGGAGGCGCCCGAGCTGCACGCGATGATCGACCGGCTGTGCGCCCTGGCCGACATGCCCAAGCCGCGCGTCGGCGTGGCCGACATGGACCTGCCCAACGCGTTCGCCACCGGCCGCTCGCCGGACCGGGCCGTCGTCTGCGTGACGACCGGCATCTTGGGCCGGCTCACGGCCGAGGAGCTCGAGGGGGTGCTGGCCCACGAGCTCTCCCACGTCGCGCACCGCGACGTCCTGGTCATGACCGTGGCGTCCTCGGCGGGGATCGTGGCCGGGATGGTGACCCGTGGGGCCCAGTTCGGCGCCCTCTCGCGAGGACGCAACAACAACGCCGGTGCGGCCTTGGTGGTGGCACTGGTCGTCAGCCTGGTCGTCTACGCGATCAGCTTCCTCCTGCTGCGCCTGCTGTCGCGCTACCGCGAGATGTCGGCCGACCGGGCGGGCGCCTACCTCACGATGAACCCGGCCGCGCTGGCCTCGGCGCTGCAGAAGATCACCGGGGAGATCGCCACCATCCCGCAGCGCGACCTGCGGGCCAACAACGCCGCGAACGCGTTCTTCATCGCACCGGCCGTCAGTGGCGTGAGCTGGAGCACCGCCACCGCCACCCACCCGTCCCTCGAGCAGCGGCTCGAGCAGCTCGCCCGGATCCAGGCCGAGCTCGGCCGCCCGATCGGCTGAGGCGCATGGGACTGTGGACCTCCCTGCTCGGGCGCAGCAGGCCGAAGGCACCCGACCTCGACGCGCTCTTCCTCGTGCCGAGCGCGGCCATCACCCTGCAGACCGCGGCCGGGTTCCTGCCGACCGGCACCGGCGCCGTCTGCTACCGCGCGGCCAGCGGGGCCGCGTTCGCCCAGGCCCAGGCCGAGATCGTCGCCCTCATCGACGACGACCCGCAGGCGCCGTCGGTGGCCACCACGACCGACCCCTACGGCTTCACCTGGCTCCAGGTGACCGGGTCGCCCGACGACGTGGCCGGGCTGTGCACCGACCTCCACGCCGTCAACTCGACCGTGGAGGCGCAGGGGTTCGGCGGTGGCCTGCTGTGCACCCTGGTCCCGTTCCGCGACGCCCAGGGCCGCACCTTCGGGCTGGTCTATCTCTACAAGCAGGGCACGTTCTACCCCTTCGCGCCCGTGCCGGGCCTCCCCGGGGGCGGGCACCAGCGCGACAACCTGCTCGAGCTCACCGTGCGAGACGGGCTCCAGGCCGAGCTGCCTTTCGAGAAGGACCTGCAGCGGTGGCTCGCCCTGTGGGATGCTCCGGGGCTGTGAGCACCGGTCAACAGCGCAACGCTGCCGTGGAGGAGTACCACCTCCTCCAGCAGCCGCAGCGTCCTGAGCTCGTCGCGCTGGCCGAGCTGGCCGCGCGTCTGTGCGCCGCACCCACGGCTGCCGCCGTCGTGCTTGCGGAGGCCGGGCCGCAGACCGTCGCGTCGTACGGCCTGGGCGCGGAGCTGGAGGCCGTGGCCCTCGCGCTGGGCGGCTCCTGGGTGCTCGACGAGAGCCCGCTGGTGGTCCCCGACGCCGCCGCCGACGAACGGTTCGCGTCCGGCTGCGTCGGCGGTGGGCTCGGCGCCGTCCGCTTCGTCGCCGTCACTCCGCTGACCACCCCCGAAGGCGTCCGGTTCGGCATCCTCGCGGTGCTCGACGAGCAGCCGCACGAGGTGGACCGCCAGGGTCGGGACCTGGCCCTGCTGGCCGACCGGCTGGTGGGGGTCTTCGAGCTCGAGCTGGCCTCGCGTCGCCTCTTCGAGGTCTCGGAGTCGCTCGCGGTCGCGCAGGACGGGCTCGCCGACTTCGCCGGGACCGTCAGCCACGACCTGAAGAACCCGCTCGCAGCCGTCGCGATGT
>NZ_CADCUP010000181.1 GCF_902805925.1 uncultured Nocardioides sp. | reverse complement strand
CGCCCCGTTCATCGGCGGCGTCGCGTCCGGGTTGGCGCGTCACCTCGCCCTGCCCGTGCTGTGGGTGCGGGCGGCGTTCGTGCTGATGGCGACGATGGGAGGCATGGGCATCGCCCTGTACGCCGCCCTGTGGGTGTTCCTCCCCTCCGACGCGGCGTTCGCGACCTCGACGCCGGGCCTGGAGAGCGCCACCCGCACCGGCAAGCGGCCCGGCCGGGTGTCCCGACTGACCGACGTCGGCCCCGCCATCGCGCTCGGCGCCCTCGGCTTCGGCGTGGTGCTCGTCGTGGAGGCGTCCTTCGGCCGCGGCGCGTTCTTCTGGCCGGTGGTCCTCGGCCTGGCCGGCATCGCCCTGCTGTGGCGGCAGGCCGACGAGGCGCAGCGCGAGCGCTGGCTCGACACCACCGGGCGCATCAACTGGTACCGCGCGATCTTCGGCACCGGCGGCTGGGCGTCGTACCTCCGGATCGCCGCCGGCTCCGGTCTCGTGCTCGTCGCCTTCGTCGCCTTCGCCCTCACCAGCGGGCAGATCGGTGCGGCCCGCGACGTCGTCCTCGCCGGCCTGCTCGGCATCGCCGGCCTCGCCCTGGTGATCGGACCGTGGATGGTGCGCCTGGTCGGTGACCTCGGTGCCGAGCGGGCCGAGCGCGTGCGCAGCCAGGAGCGCGCCGACATGGCCGCCCACCTGCACGACTCGGTGCTCCAGACGCTCGCGCTGATCCAGCGCAACGCCGACGACGGCGCCACGGTCGCCCGGCTGGCCCGCGCGCAGGAGCGCGACCTGCGGTCGTGGCTGTACTCCGGCGAGTCCACCGACGACACCACGCTGGCCGGTGCCCTGCGCGAGATGGCCGCCCGGGTGGAGGACGAGCACGGCATCGTCGTCGACGTCGTGGCGGTCGGCGACCTGCCGATGCACGAGTCGGTGCGGCCGATCGTGCACGCCACCGGTGAGGCCGTCACCAACGCCGCCAAGCACGCCGGCACCGGCCGCGTCGACGTCTACGCCGAGGTGCTGGACGACGCGGTCGAGGTGTTCGTCCGCGACCGCGGGGCCGGCTTCGACGCGGCGTCGGTGCCCGACGACCGGTACGGCGTACGGCACAGCATCATCGACCGGATGACCCGTCACGGTGGCAGCGCCTCCGTCGACTCGGTGCCCGGTGACGGCACCAACGTGCGGCTGCGGATGCCCCGCCCCGCGAGAGGAGAGCAGCATGTCTGAGGCAGCCACCGCGTCCGGCGCGGTGCGGGTCGTGATCGTCGACGACCACGCGATGTTCCGCGCCGGGGTCCGCTCCGAGCTGGTGACCGCCGGCGCCGGCCGCGTCGAGATCCTGGCCGAGGCCGCCGACGTCGACGAGGCGGTGCTCGCGATCCGCCGGCACCAGCCCGACGTCGTCCTGCTCGACGTGCACCTGCCCGGTGGCGGCGGCGCGGAGGTGATGCGGAGGCATCCCTCGCCGACCACCCGCTACCTGGCCCTCAGCGTCAGCGACGCCGCCGAGGACGTCATCGGGACCATCCGTGGCGGCGCCCGCGGCTACGTCACCAAGACCATCACCGGCCCCGAGCTGGTGGCCGCGATCGGCCGGGTCTCCGAGGGCGACGCCGTCTTCTCCCCGCGGCTGGCCGGCTTCGTGCTCGACGCCTTCGCCGGCTCCATCGACGTCTCCGCGGTCGATGAGGACCTCGACCGCCTCACCGAGCGCGAGCGTGAGGTGATGCGGCTGATCGCTCGCGGCTACGCCTACAAGGAGGTCGCGAAGGAGCTGTTCATCTCCATCAAGACCGTGGAGACCCACATGTCGGCGGTGCTGCGGAAGCTGCAGCTCTCCTCGCGGCACGAGCTGACGCGGTGGGCCAACGACCGGCGGCTGCTCTAGAAGCCCTCTCCCGGCGGCTCGCCATCGGCGTCACGGGCGGAAGACCACCTTCACCATGCCCTCCTCCTTCTTCTGGAAGTGCTCGTAGGCGCTCGGGGCGTCCTCGAGCGGCAGGTGGTGGGTCGCGAACGACTCGACGCCCCAGACGTCCTCGTCGCCGAGCATGCCCAGCAGCTCGTCGGTCCAGGCCCGCACGTTCGCCTGTCCCATCCGGACCTGCACCTGCTTGTCGAACATCTGGAACATCGGCATCGGGTCGGTGGCGCCGCCGTAGACGCCCGAGATCGAGATGGTGCCACCGCGGCGGACGGCCTCGATCGCGGTGTGGATGGCCGCCATCCGGTCGACACCGGCGTTCTTCATCACCGGCTCGGCGATCGCGTCGGGCAGCAGGCCGGCGAGCTTCTGCACCCCGGTGGCCATCGGAGACCCGTGGGCCTCCATGCCGACGGCGTCGATGACGGCGTCGGCGCCGCGACCTCCGGTCGCCTCACGGACGATGTCGGCGACCCCGCCGACGTCGTCGGCGTCCTCGAGGTCGAGGACCTGGGCGCCGAAGGCCTCGACGCGGGCCAGCCGCTCCGGCACGCGATCCACGGAGATCACCCGGTGCCCGGCGTGCACGCCCATGCGGGCGGCCATGTCGCCGATGGGTCCGGCACCCAGCACGAGCAGGGTGCCGCCGTCGGGGACGTCGGCGTACTTCAGCGCCTGCCACGCCGTGGGCAGCACGTCCGAGAGGAACAGGAAGCGGTCGTCCGGCGGCCCCTCGGGCAGCTTGACCGGCAGGAAGTCACCGAACGGCACCCGCAGGTACTCCGCCTGCCCGCCCGGGACGTGCCCGTACAGCTTGCTGTAGCCGAAGAAGCTGGCACCGGTGCCGTGCTCGCGGTTCTGGGTGGTCTCGCACTGGCTGTAGAGCCTGCGGTCGCACATCCAGCAGGAGCCGCAGGACACGTTGAACGGAACGACGACCCGGTCGCCCACCCTCAGCCGGGTGACCGCGCTGCCCACCTCGGTGACGATGCCCATGGGCTCGTGCCCGACGATGTCGCCGGCCTCCATGAAGGGGGCCAGGGTCTCGTAGAGGTGCAGGTCGGAGCCGCACAGGCCGGTCGAGGTGACCTTGATGACGACGTCGCTGGGCTCCTCGATGCGGGGGTCCGGGACCTCGATCACCCGCATGTCGTGCACGCCCTGCCAGGTCACTGCCTTCACAACGTCTCCTCGGGAGTGGTCGGACCGACGTCGGTACCCACCCTCGTCGGGTTCACGCGGTCCGACCGTCAGCCCAGGACGTCGCGCCAGGAGTGCTGCGGCGCGTAGCCCAGCAGGTCGCGGGCCTTGTCGATGGCGTAGAACGTCTCGTCGCGCCCCATCTCCCGGCGCTGCTCGACGCCGTCGTAGAAGCGCTCGCGGACCTCCGAGGTCGTCGCCGCGACCGACATGTCGGCGTTGGCGACGTTGAACACCTGGTATCCCAGCCTGTCGACCTCCAGGCAGCGCTGCACCATCTGGCCCAGGTCACGCGTGTCGATGTAGGCGAAGATGTTGCGGCGGCGCAGGGCCGGGTCGGCGAGGAAGGCCGGGAACATCTCGGCGTACTCGTGCGGCTCGATGACGTTGTTGATCCGCAGGCCGTAGACGTCGGCGCCGGTGCGGGCCTGGAAGGAGCGTGCCGTCACCTCGTTGGCGACCTTCGACATCGCGTAGGAGTCCTCGGGGACCGTCGGGTGCTCCTCGTCGACCGGGACGTAGAGCGGTCGCCGCTCGCCCTGGGCGAAGCAGACGCCGTAGGTCGTCTCCGAGGAGGCGAACACGACCTTGCGGACACCGAGCCGGGTCGCGGCCTCCAGCACGTGGTAGGTGCTGAGCACGTTCGTGGCGTAGGTCCTGGCGTCGGAGGCCAGCAGGATCGCCGGCACGGCGGCGAAGTGCACCACGGCGTCGTAGGCGGGCTTCTCGGGCAGGTCCAGCTCGTCGAAGGTGGCCAGCCCGGCGAGCGCCGAGTAGGTCTCACCGGCATCGGTGAGGTCGACACGGAGGTCGGCCACGGCCGGGTGACCCAGCGGGACGAGGTCGGCGTTGGTGACGTGGTGACCCTGCTCGGCGAGGTACGGAGCGACGTGCCTGCCGGCCTTGCCGCTGCCGCCCGTGAAGAAGATGCGCATGGCTCCCCAACCAGGACCGCAGCCGGATCCTTCCCCCCGTCGCCACCGGGCCACCTACCGCAGATCGGGGTCGACGGCGCCGGAGGCGTCCCTAGGCTGGACCGGTGGACGCGGACCGGGCATGGACGGGCTCGATGCCGGAGGCCTACGACCGGCACCTCGGGCCGGCCGTCTTCGCCCCCTTCGCCTCCGACCTGGCCGCCCGGGCGACGGCGTACGCACCCCGCCGGGTGCTCGAGCTGGCGGCGGGCACGGGCGTGGCGACCGGGGCGCTGGTCACCGCGCTGCCGGGAGCGGAGCTGACGGCCACCGACGTCAACCCGGCGATGGTCGCCCACGGGTCCCGACGGGTCCCGGCCGCTCGGTGGCAGGCCGCGGACGCGCTCGACCTGCCGCTCGCCGACGAGTCGTTCGACCTGGTGGTCTGCCAGTTCGGGGTGATGTTCTTCCCCGACAAGGTCGCCGGCCTCCGTGAGGCCGCCCGGGTCCTGGCGCGGGGCGGCCGGCTGGTCGTCAGCACCTGGGCGGAGGCCGGGAGGCACGCCTTCGCCGCGGCGCTCATCGGCGCGCTCGAGCAGGTGCTCCCCGCCGACCCTCCGACGTTCGTGGCCCGCGTGCCGCACGGGTACGCCGACCCCGACCGGCTGGCGGCCGACGTCCGCGCCGCGGGGTACGACGACGTGGTCGTGGAGCCGGTGACCCTCACCGGCACCGCCCCGTCGGCCGCCGGCCTGGCGACGGGGTTCTGCACCGGCACCCCGCTCCGGGCCACGCTCGAGCAACGGGGGCGGCTCGAGGACCTCACGCAGGCAGTCGCCGAGGAGATGACCACCCGGCTCGGGCCCGGCACCGTCACCGGCGCGATGACCGCCCACGTCGCCACGGCCACCCGGGCCGGCTGACCCGCGGCGCGACGGACCGCTCAGGTCTCGCCGGTGAGGGAGAAGGTCGACAGCCGCCACCCGGCGAACGCCACCCCGCCGACCACGACCACGAGCGCGGCCACCACCGCGTAGGGCGTGCCGACGGAGGCCGCGGCGTCGATCCGGTCGGAGAAGGCGGCGGCGAGGTCGCGGGCCCAGGCGCTGACGCTGAGCCAGCGGACCCCGCTCAGCAGGTTGCCGAGCGTGCCCTCCCAGAGGAAGACGAAGAGGAGGCCGGCCACCACGGCGTGCCGGGTGAACGCGCACAGGGCCAGGAAGAGGCCCGAGTAGGTGAAGGCGGCGAGCACGGCTCCGGCCAGCATCGCCACCGCCGTGCCGGGGTTGCCGGCGTCGTTGACCAGCCCGGCCAGCAGCACCGGGAGGGCGCCGAAGCCGAGGGTGGCGCCCAGGGCGACGGCGTACTTGCTCAGGGCCACCGACCAGCGGTTCACCGGCTTCGCGAGCAGGTAGACGATCGAGCCGTCGTCGATCTCGGGGCCGAGGACGGCGGTCGCGGCGAGCAGCGCGACGAGCGGGAGCGCGAGGTCGCGGCCGAGCTCGCCGACGATCTCGGTGTAGGCGGTGCCGGGCTCGGTGAGCAGGCGCACCACGAGGGTCAGGGCCAGCAGGACCACCGGGATGACCAGCATCATCAGCCCGCGGCGGCGCCCGAACAGCGCCTGCGCCGAGAGCCGCACGATGGTCGGGTTCATGGTCGGCACGCTCATGACGACACCAGGTAGGAGAAGACGCTCTCCAGGGACTCGTCGGTGGGGGAGACCTCGATGAGGCGGACACCGAGGCCGCGGGCGATCCGGGGCAGCGACACCGCGAAGCTGCCGAAGTCGCCCACCTCGATCTCGAGCCCGCCGCGCGGTGCGAGGACCACGCCGATCACCGACGGGTCGGCGATGAGGGCGGCGGCCAGGGCCCGGTCGTCGCTGGTCTGCACGACGTAGCGGTTGGGCCGGTCGGTCATCAGCCGGCGGATGGCGCCGAAGTCGCCGGAGGCGGCGTGCCGACCGGAGACCACGACCTCGACGTGGCGGGCCACCTGCTCGACCTCCTCGAGGATGTGGGAGCTGAACAGCACGGTGCGGCCCTCCGAGCCGAAGCGGGTGAGCAGGCTCATCAGGTGCATGCGCTGGCGGGGGTCCACGCCGTTGAAGGGCTCGTCGAGCAGCAGCACGCCGGGGTCGTGCACGAGGGCGGAGGCGAGCTTGACGCGCTGCCGCATGCCCTTGGAGTAGGTGCCGATCCGGCGAGCCGCGGCGTCGCTCATCTCGACCGTGGCGAGCGCGGCCTCGCAGGCCGCGCCCGGGTCGGGCAGGCCGTGCAGCTCGGCGTTGGCCTGCACGAACTGGCGGCCGGTGAGGTAGCCGAAGGCCACCTCGCGCTCGGGGACCAGGCCGATCTGGCGGAAGATCCCGGCATTGCGCCACACCGGGGCGCCGTCGAGGTGCACGGTGCCGGCCGAGGGGGAGAGGAAGCCCGCCATCAGCGCGATCAGCGTCGACTTGCCGGCGCCGTTGGGGCCGAGCAGCCCCGTGACGCCGGGGCCGATCTCCATCGAGACGTCGTTGACCGCCACCACGTTGCCGTACCAGCGTGAGACCTTGTCGAAGGTGAGGGTGCTCATCGCGTCGCCAGCCTGCGGTAGCGGAGCAGCAGCAGCCCCAGCCCGCCGAGCGCCAGGAGCACGCTCACCACGACGTAGAGGACCTCCATGGCGGCGCCGGTGGGCGGCGTGATGGCGTTGTCGGCGTCGGTGAGCACGTTGACGAGGCCGGCGTAGAGCGTCATCGGGTGGAAGAGCCCCGCGATCTCGCCGACTCGCTCCTGGTCCTGCTCGAGCGAGATGCCCTGGATGACCGCCACCACGCCGTAGCCGAAGAGGATGGTGCCGATCGTGCCGACCACCGCGAAGCCGCGGCGCAGCGCGATCGCGCTGAACAGCCCGGACACGCTGGCGAGCATCCCGGCGAGCAGCAGGCTGACCAGGGTGGCGGCGAGGAAGTCGGTGGTCTGCTCGCCGGCATCCATCTGGGCCAGCAGGGCGCCGAGGTACATCACCAGGATCGGGGCCATCACGAACGCGAAGATGCCGGTGGCCAGCGCGCCCCACCGTGCCAGGGCGTACGCCGTGGCCGACAGCGGCCGGGCGAGGTAGAGCGAGATCGTGCCGTGCCGCAGGTCGCGGCTGAAGAGGATCGGACCCTGCGCGGCGGCGAAGGTGCCGAGCAGGATCGTGGTGGTGGCGGCGTACTCCGGGTAGGCGAGCGGCAGCGAGCTCAGCCCGATGAAGGTGACGACGCCGACGATGATGACGGCCGGCAGCACGTTGAGGGCGAGCAGCGCGAACGGCAGGATCTTCGACTTGCCCGACCGGCCGAGCCCGAAGACGTTGCGGACGCCGGTGAGGTAGAGCGACCGGGCGATGGCGCCGTGGCCGCCGCGCGGGCCGGCGTACGGGCGGTAGCCGATGTCGTGGATCACCCCGCCGGCGCGGCCCGCCGGCCCGCCGGTCCTGGGCTCAGTGTGGCTGGACGGCACCGGCCACCTCCTCCCGGAAGATGTCCTCGATGCGGTGGTGGTCGGGCTGGATCCGCACCAGGCCCAGGCCGAGGTCGACGGCGGTGTCGCGGATCATGTCGTGCACGTTGCGGGTGTCGCCGGGGGCCGGCGGCTCCACGGCGACGACGTTGCCCCGCGGCCGGGACGGGAAGCCCGCGTCGTGCAGCGCCCGGCCGAGCAGGTCGCGCTCGGTGGCGCCGCCCAGCACCTCGACCAGCAGCGTGCCGGTGGTGTCGAGGAAGTCGGTGGTGGCCGAGGCGCGCAGCAGCCTGCCGCCGTCGAGGACGACGACGTGGTCGCTGACCCGCTCCAGCTCGCCGAGCAGGTGGGAGGTGACGAGCACCGCGATCCCGAAGTCGTGGCCGATGCGGCGCACCAGCTCCAGCATGTCGTCCCGGGACGCGGGGTCGAGACCGTTGGTGGGCTCGTCGAGCAGCACGAGCCGGGGGTCGTGGGCCAGCGCCTGCGCGAGCTTGGCGCGCTGCTTCATGCCGGTGGAGTAGCCGCCCATCGGTCGGTAGCGCTCCTCGGCGAGGCCGACGTGTCGCAGCACGTCGGCGGCCCGCTCGCGCGCGGCTGCGTGCGGCAGCCCGGACATCTGCGCCATGTGCACCACGAAGTCGCTCGCGCTCACGTCGGGCGGCAGGCACTCGTGCTCGGGCATGTAGCCCACCCGTGCCCGGATCTCCGCGCCCTCGGTCGCGATGTCGTGGCCGAGCACCTGCGCGGAGCCGGCCGTGGGGTCGAGCAGGCCGAGCAGGATCTTGATGAGCGTCGACTTGCCGGCGCCGTTGGCGCCGACGAGGCCGGTGACCCCGGTGCCGACCGTGACGTCGAGCGAGTCCAGCGCCAGGACGGAGCCGTAGTCCTTGGTCAGCCCCTGCGTCGCGATGGCGGGCACGCCGGAGCGCCGGTCGGCGGCGCGGTCGACAGGGTGGAGGGTCGCCATGGGCCGAGGGTAGTGGGTGCAATCGTCGTTTCGGACGAGCCCCGCATCATTGACTTGCCACCCGATGCGGGGTTGCGTGTCCAGCACGGTGGGGGCGCGCGGCCCCCCTTGCGGAAGGCGGTCGGCCTTGACCGACGCAGCAGCGACGACCAACGACGACGCCGAGGAGGACCTCAAGCGGTCCATCACCGGACGGCTGCTCTTCTTCTACGTCGTCGGCGACGTCCTCGGGTCGGGCATCTACGCCCTGATCGGCCTGGTGGCGGGCTCCGTCGGCGGCGCCTTCTGGCTCGCCTTCGCCCTCGGCGTCACCATCGCGACCTTCACCGGCATGGCCTACGCCGAGCTGGCGACGAAGTACCCCCGGGCGGCCGGGGCCGCGCTCTACGTGAACCGTGCCTTCGGCAACCCCACGCTCACCTTCATGGTCACGGTGCTGTTCCTCGCGTCGAGCTTCGCCGCGGCGGGCTCGCTGGCGACCGGCTTCGCGCGCTACTTCGCCGAGGTCTGGGAGCTCCCGCCGGGGATCCTGGTGGCGCTGGTGTTCATCCTGCTGCTCGCCGTCGTCAACTACATCGGCATCACCGAGTCGGTGGTGGCCAACATGGTGATGACCTTCGTCGAGATCACCGGCCTCCTCGTCGTGATGCTCGTGGGGATCATCGTGATCGTCCAGGGCGACGCGGACTTCGGGGTGCTGGTCGACTTCAGCGCCGAGGGCAACCCGATCTTCGCGGTGCTCGCCGGCATCTCGCTGGCGTTCTTCGCCATGACCGGCTTCGAGAACGCCGCCAACGTCGCCGAGGAGACCGTCGACCCGGCCCGCAACTTCCCCCGGGCCCTCATCGGCGGCATGGCGGTGGCCGGCGTCTTCTACGTGCTGGTCTCCATCGCCTCCGCGCTCAGCGTGCCGATCGGCGACCTCGCCGACTCCACCACCCCGCTGCTCGACGTGGTCACCTCCGGCGCGCTGCCGCTGCCGGTCGACGTGCTCACCATCATCTTCGCGATCATCGCGATGACGGCGATCACCAACACGACCCTGGTCGCGATCGTCACCCAGCCGCGCATCCTCTACGGCATGGCGCGCGAGGACATCGTCCCGGCAGCGTTCGGCAAGGTGCACCGCACCCGTCGCAGCCCGGTCCTCGGACTGGTGTTCTCCGCCGCCGTCGTGATGACGCTGCTCGTCATCGGCCGCGTGCTGCAGGCGGTCGGCGTGGACGTCGACGTGGTGGCCCGGCTGGCCACCGTGACCGTGGTGCTGCTGCTGCTGATCTACACGATGGTGATCGTCGCCTGCATGAAGCTCGGTGGCACCGACGTCAACGCCGACCACTACCGCGCCCCCCGCGCGCTGCTGGTGGTGGGGATCCTGGGCAACATCGCGGTGCTCGTCTACACGGTGGTCGACGACCCCGCCTCGCTGATCTGGTGCGCCGGCCTCGTCGCCGTCGGTGTGCTGCTCTTCCTGGTCGAGTACTTCTTCGGCCACCGCGACCGCCCGCACGGGGCCCGACGGGGCGCCGGCTACGACGACAAGGAGTCCTGAGATGCATGTGGTGATCGCCGTCGACGGGTCGCGCCAGTCGCTGCTCGCTGCCCGCAGGCTCAAGGACATCGCCGACCCCGCCAAGATCTCCGACATCTCGGTGGTGGCGGTGATCCGGCCGCTGGCCGCGGTCGGCTTCGCCGACGAGCTCTCCGAGGAGACCCGCGCCGAGAGCACCCTCTCCTTCCGCACGGCCGCCCAGCGGGCCCTCGAGGTGGTCGCTCAGGAGTTCGAGGGCTGGGGACCCAAGGTGCACCAGCGGATCCGCAGCGGCTCTCCCGCCACCGAGATCATCCGGGCCGTCGAGCGGTACGCCGCCGGGCTGGTCGTCATCGGCGCCGGCGGGCGGGGGATCAGCGACGCCGTGCTCGTCGGCAGCACCGCGCACCGCGTGCAGAGCTACGCACCGTGCCCGGTGCTCGTCGTGCGCCCGACGCCGAAGGCCAAGAAGAAGGCGACGGCCAGGAAGTAGGTCACCGGTCGGTACGGTGCCGCCATGGAAACCCTGCGGCTCGTCCTGCTGCTGATCCACATCCTCGGCTTCGCCGCGCTCTTCGGCGGCTTGGTCGTGCAGGCACGGGAGCCCCGCAAGTCGGTCAACGCGGCGATGCGCGACGGCGCGGGCACGGCGTTCCTCACCGGCCTGCTGCTCGTGGGGGTGCTGGAGTCGGGCGACGGCGACGTGAACCACACCAAGCTCGGCGTGAAGTTCGCGATCGGGCTGATCATCCTGGTGCTGGTGATGGCCAACATGCGCAAGCCCGGCATCCCCCAGGGGCTCTACCTGGGCCTGACCGCCCTCACCGTGGTCAACATCGGCGTCGCCGTCCTCTGGTCGCCGGCCCACACCTGACACGGGGCGCCTCCGCGAGGGGCTGACGTCGGTGGCGGCACGTAGGGTTGGCCACGACATGAGCGACCTCCTCCCCGGCTTCGACCACCTGCAGCCCGAGCCCCGCACCACCAGGCGCGGCCCCTCCGCGGAGGAGCTCCTCGCCGGGCTCAACGAGCCCCAGCGCGCCGCGGTCACGCATGCGGGGGCGCCGCTCCTCGTCGTCGCGGGTGCGGGGTCGGGCAAGACCCGGGTCCTGACCCGCCGCATCGCCTGGCTGATCAACGAGCGCCGGGCCCATCCCGGCTCGATCCTGGCCATCACCTTCACCAACAAGGCCGCCGCCGAGATGAAGGAGCGCGTCGAGGAGCTCGTCGGCAAGCGGGCCCGCATCATGTGGGTCTCGACGTTCCACTCCGCGTGCGTGCGCATCCTGCGCAAGGAGATCGACAAGTTCGGCTACAAGTCGAGCTTCTCGATCTACGACGCCGCCGACTCCAAGCGGCTGATGACGCTGGTGCTGCGCGACCTCGAGCTCGACCCCAAGCGCTACCAGCCGGGCGCGGTGCTGCACTGGGTCTCCAACCACAAGAACGACCTGCGCGACGCCGACGAGGCCGCCAAGGACACCAAGAACAGCTTCGAGGAGGCGTACGCCGCGGCGTACTCCTCCTACCAGCGGCGGCTGCGCGAGGCCAACGCCCTCGACTTCGACGACATCATCATGATGGCCGTCCACCTCTTCCAGACGTTCCCGGAGGTGCGCGAGACCTATCGCCGCCGGTTCCGGCACGTGCTGGTCGACGAGTACCAGGACACCAACCACGCGCAGTACGCCCTCATCCACGCCCTGTGCGCCGACAACCCCGAGCTGACCGAGGCCGGCGGCGAGCGCGTCGAGCCGGCGGAGCTGATGGTGGTCGGCGACGCCGACCAGTCGATCTACGCCTTCCGGGGCGCCAACATCCGCAACATCCTCGACTTCGAGCAGGACTTCCCCAACGCCGGCTCGATCCTGCTGGAGCAGAACTACCGCTCCACCCAGACGATCCTCAACGCCGCCAACTCCGTCATCGGCAACAACCTGAGCCGCAAGCCCAAGCGGCTCTGGTCGGAGGCGGGGGAGGGCGAGCGCATCGTCGGGTACGTCGGCGACGACGAGCACGACGAGGCCCGCTTCGTCTCCGAGGAGATCGACAAGCTGGTCGACACCGGCGTGCGCCCGGCAGACGTCGCGGTGTTCTACCGCACCAACGCCCAGTCGCGGGTCTTCGAGGAGGTGTTCATCCGCACCGGCCAGCCCTACAAGGTCGTGGGCGGCGTGCGCTTCTACGAGCGCCGCGAGGTGCGTGACGCACTGGCCTACCTGCGGATGCTCGCCAACCCCGCCGACGAGATCTCCCTGCGCCGCATCCTGAACACCCCCAAGCGCGGCATCGGCGACCGGGCCGAGGCCTGCGTCGCGGCATTCGCCGACCGTGAGCGCATCACGTTCTGGGAGGCGCTGACCCGCGCAGACGAGGCCCCCGGCATCGCCACCCGGTCGCTGCGCAACGTCGAGGGCTTCGTCGCGCTCATCCAGGAGCTCCAGTCGATGGTGGCCGCCGACGAGCGGGCCGACGTCATCCTCGAGTCCGCACTCGACCGCTCCGGCTACCTCGCCGAGCTCGAGGCCTCCGACGACCCGCAGGACCACACCCGCGTGGAGAACCTCGCCGAGCTCGTGGCCGTGGCGCGCGAGTTCTCCGACGACCCGGTGGCCGGCCCGTCGGCCGACCCGGCCGACGTCGACGCCGGCACCGTGGCACCGGGGCTCGGCGACTTCCTCGAGCGGGTGGCGCTGGTCGCCGACACCGACCAGATCCCCGACACCCCCGAGGGTGAGGACTCCGGCGTCGTCACCCTGATGACCCTGCACACCGCCAAGGGCCTGGAGTTCCCGGTCGTCTTCCTCACCGGTCTCGAGGACGGCATCTTCCCGCACCAGCGGTCCCTGGGCGACCAGCCCGAGCTCGAGGAGGAGCGACGCCTCGCCTACGTCGGGGTGACCCGAGCGCGCGAGCGGCTCTACATCTCGCGGGCGGTCGTGCGCTCGGCCTGGGGCGCGCCCGCGCACAACCCGGCGTCCCGGTTCCTCGACGAGCTGCCCGTCGACCTCGTCGACTGGCGCCGCACCGAGGCCGCGCAGACCCGGTGGGGCCGTCCCGACCTGGCGGCCGGCAGCCCGGCCCGCCTCGGGGAGCCCACCGCCGCCGGGCGCCGCAACTTCTCCTCGGCGGCCGCGCGTGCCGACGTGATGGCGAAGGCGAAGCCGGCGCGCGAGATCCCCTCGCTCGAGCCGGGCGACCGGGTGCTCCACGACTCCTTCGGGCTCGGCACCGTCGTCGCGATCGAGGGGGCGGCCGAGAAGTCGGTGGCCTCCATCGACTTCGGCTCCGAGGGCGTCAAGCGACTGCTGCTGCGGTACGCCCCCGTCGAGAAGCTCTGACCGCGACCAGGCGGTCGGCGAGCAGCGGCTGCGGGCTGACGCCGTGCTCTACGGGCTGACGCCGTGCTCCACGAGCAGGGCGTAGGGGTCCACCGGGCTGTCGGCGCTGGGCCGGACCTCGAGGTGGAGGTGGGGCCCGGTGACGTTGCCGGTCGAGCCGACCGAGCCGATGACCTCGCCGGCGCTGACGGTGTCGCCGGTGTCGACGAGGTAGGAGGTCTGGTGGCAGTACCAGACCTCCGTGCCGTCCTCGAGCGTGATGACGGTCTTGTTGCCGTAGGCGCCATCGTAGCCGGTGGAGGTCACGACGCCCCCGGCGATGGCGTGCAGCGGGGTGCCGCTGGGGGCGGCGAAGTCGAGGCCGGTGTGGGTGCTCGACCACAGGCCGCTGGACATGCCGAACGTCGCGGTGATGCGGTAGCCGGCCAGCGGGAGGACCCACTGGTTCTTCTCGAGCTTGATGGCCTGCTCCTGGGCCTGGGCGGCGTACGCCTCGAGGGCGGCGTTGCGCCGGCGGGCCTGCGCCTCGGCCTGGGCGACGAGCTCGGCGTCGGTGGTGGCGGCGGCCGGGGCGCGCCGTGCCGCGCGGCTCACGCCGGCGCCTCGCCTCAGCAGGCCGGCATCGGTGGCGCTGGTGATCGAGCCGGCGGCGTTGACGCTGCTGGTGCTGTCGAGCCGGCTGGAGATCCGGTCGGGGTCAACGGCGCTGATGGCGCCCCCGGCGGAGATCGCGAGGGCGGCGACGCCGACCAGGACCGGCGCTGACGGGAGCCGGCGCAGGAGCGGCTTGCCGGGCGCGGTGTGCTTCGCCGGGGCCGAGGAGCCGGAGGTCACCGACGTCGTCGCCGAGGGGGCGCGGCGTGAACCGCGTGCTGCTCGGTGCTGACCCATAGAAGGTGTACCTCGACTGCGTCCGGGGGAAAGACAACGCGTGCGACTGTAACGGATCGGTCACGACGGCGAAAATTCGCGCCGCCGTCGGTCGTGGATGAGCATCCCGGGCGCCCGAGGCCCGCCGCGCCCGCTCCGTGGACGCGGTGTGTCGACCGTCACGGGCCTGCGGCCGGCTCGGTGCCGCGTCGGCTAGCGTGCGCGCATGAGCGCGACACCCTCCGTACGCCGCATCCGGATCGTCGTCGGCAAGCCCGGTCTCGACGGGCACGACCGGGGCGCGAAGATCGTCGCCCGGGCGCTGCGCGACGCCGGGCACGAGGTCGTCTACACCGGCCTGCACCAGACGCCGGAGCAGATCGTGGAGACCGCCATCCAGGAGGACGCCGACCTGATCGGCCTCTCGGTGCTCTCCGGGGCGCACATGACGCTCTTCCGCAAGCTGGCCGAGCTGCTGGCCGAGCGCGACGCCTCCGACATCGTCATCTTCGGCGGCGGCATCATCCCCGAGGAGGACATCCCTGTCCTGGAGGGGCTCGGGGTCGCCAAGGTCTTCACCCCGGGCGCCACCACCGGCGACATCACCGGGTGGGTCGCCCAGCACTTCGCCGAGCACGAGCAGGCCGAGCACGAGTAGCCGGTCGCGGCCGCCGTCCGGCGGCCCGCTCGACGTGACGGGCCCGTCCGCCCCCCGGGCCCCCGGTGGCCCGGGCCCCGGCTGCGGGTCTAGGGTTCCAAGGGATTTGACCCGTGGCACCTCCCCACCGTCGAGAAGAAGAGGGCTGACGATTCATGGATCTGATGGAGTACCAGGCAAAGGAGCTCTTTGCCAAGCACGGAGTGGCCGGCGCGCTCGGCAAGACCGTCGAGACCCCCGAGGCCGCCCGTGCGGCCGCGGAGGAGATCGGTGGGGTCGTCGTCGTCAAGGCGCAGGTCAAGGCCGGCGGCCGCGGCAAGGCCGGTGGCGTGAAGGTCGCCAAGACGCCCGAGGAGGCCGAGGAGGCCGCCCGCGCGATCCTGTCGCTGGAGATCAAGGGGCTGCCGGTCAACCGCGTCCTGGTCGTCGCCGGTGCCTCCATCGAGGAGGAGTACTACTTCTCCTTCCTGCTCGACCGGTCGAACCGCTCCTACCTGTGCATCGCGAGCGTCGAGGGCGGTGTGGAGATCGAGGAGGTCGCCAAGACCAACCCCGACGCGGTGAAGAAGATCGCCATCGACGCCGGCACCGGCGTGGACGCCGAGAAGGCCGCCGCCATCGCGGACGAGGTCGGCTTCCCCGCCGAGCTCCGCGACCAGGCGATCACCATGATCCAGCAGCTCTGGACCGTCTTCACCGAGGAGGACGCCACGCTGGTCGAGGTCAACCCCCTCGCCCGCCTGACCGGTGACAAGCTCGAGGCGCTCGACGGCAAGGTCTCGCTCGACGAGAACGCCGACTTCCGCCACCCCGAGCACAAGACGTTCGAGGTCCGCGAGGAGGCCGACGCCCTGGAGTCAAAGGCCAAGGACAAGGGCCTCAACTACGTCAAGCTCGACGGTGCCGTCGGCATCATCGGCAACGGCGCGGGTCTGGTCATGTCCACCCTCGACGTGGTCGCCTACGCCGGCGAGAATTACGGCGGGGTCACCCCGGCGAACTTCCTCGACATCGGCGGCGGCGCGAACGCGCAGGTGATGGCCGACGGCCTCGACGTGATCCTCAACGACGAGCAGGTGAGGTCGGTCTTCGTGAACGTCTTCGGTGGCATCACGGCCTGCGACGAGGTCGCCAACGGCATCGCGGGCGCGCTGCAGATCCTCGGCGACGAGGCCACCAAGCCGCTCGTCGTACGCCTCGACGGCAACAACGTCGAGGAGGGGCGGCGCATCCTGGACGAGCTGAACCACCCGCTGGTGACCCAGATCGACACCATGGACGGTGCGGCGGACCGAGCGGCCGAGCTGGCCGCCCACAACCAGAGCGCCTGAGGACGGAGAGAATCCCATGAGCATTTTCTTGAACAAGGACTCCAAGATCATCGTCCAGGGCATGACGGGCGGGATGGGCGTCAAGCACACCACCCTGATGGTCCAGGCCGGATCCACCATCGTCGGCGGCGTCAACGCTCGCAAGGCCGGCACCACGGTCGAGCTCGGCGGCAAGGAGCTGCCCGTCTTCGGCAACGTCAAGGAGGCGATGGCCGAGACCGGTGCCGACGTCTCGGTGGTCTTCGTGCCGCCTGCGTTCACCAAGGACGCCTGCATCGAGGCCATCGACGCGGGGATCGGCCTGCTCGTGGTCATCACCGAGGGCGTGCCGGTGCAGGACACCGCCGAGGTGTGGTCCTACCTGCAGGGGCCCGGCAACCACGGGGACACCCGGATGATCGGCCCCAACTGCCCGGGCATCATCACTCCCGAGGAGTCGCTGGCCGGGATCACCCCGCACACGATCGCGGGCAAGGGCCCGATCGGCCTGGTGTCCAAGTCGGGCACGCTGACCTACCAGATGCTGTACGAGCTCAAGGACTTCGGCTTCTCCACCGCCATCGGCATCGGCGGCGACCCGATCGTGGGCACCACCCACATCGACGCGCTCGAGGCGTTCGAGAAGGACCCCGAGACCACGGCGATCGTGATGATCGGCGAGATCGGTGGCGACGCCGAGGAGCGGGCCGCCGCCTACATCAAGGAGCACGTCACCAAGCCGGTCGTCGGCTACGTCGCGGGCTTCACCGCCCCCGAGGGCAAGACGATGGGCCACGCCGGCGCGATCGTGTCCGGCTCCTCCGGCACCGCGCAGGCCAAGAAGGAGGCCCTGGAGGCCGCGGGCGTCAAGGTCGGCAAGACGCCGTCCGAGACCGCGGCCCTGATGCGCGACATCCTGCAGAACGGCTGACGGCTGCGCCTGCAGGGCGACCACCGCACCACCCCGACCCGGCCGGTCCCGCGCGAGCGGGGCCGGCCGCGTCGTTTCCTCAGCGGCGCGGGCCGCCTCTCTCGCCGAGGCGGGGAAGGCGGACCAGTGCGCGGTCGACCACTGCGAGGAAGTCGCCGCGCTGCATCGACATCGTGCGGGAGGGGACGAAGCCGACCTGGGCGACGGTGCCGCCGCTGCGGATGATGGCCATCAGGAACTGCACCGAGTCCTTGTCGGAGATCTCCATGGTGATGTTCCACGCAGTCACGTCGGTGTTCTTGCCGGCGACGTCGCGCAGCTGCCGCACCTCGGTGCCGAGGGCGCTCTCGGCACACTGCGCGACGCGGTCGCGGACCCCGGTGACGAAGGCACGGGCTCGGGCCGGCGACCAGACGCCGACGGTCTCGGTGAGGCCGAACTCGTTCGCCCTGGCGACGGCGGGGAAGAGGAAGGTGCGGGTGAGGTTGCTTCTGATGCCCTCGCCGGTGAACCGGGTGCGGTCGCAGCGCGTGGAGGCGACGTTGACCCGCGCCCGCACCGGCTCGGTGCCGATCCAGGGCCCGGGGGCCCGGGCGACCGGCGGGAGGTCGAACTCGCTCAGCATGCCCGGCACGCGGCCGGCCCGGGGGACGGCGACCTGCTTCACGGCCGGCATGCCGGCACAGGACCCCGCGCCCGGGGAGGAGCACAGTCGGTTGACGGCTCTGGCCAGCACGGCCACCGGCTTGCGCGGGTCGGGCACGAGGCCGTCGACCCGGGTGACGGTGGTGACGGTGACCTGGCCGCTGCGCGCGACGCCCACGCGCAGGGTGCGGGGGTCGCCCTTCCAGGCGCGCAGCGTGAAGAGCCGGGCCTCGTCGCCCAGCTGGCCGATCCGGTGCGCGGAGAGCAGCTGCATGCGGTCCTCGAGGCATCCGGCGTACCACTCGCCGACCCTGGAGTACGCCCTCCGCGCGGCCCTCTGGGAGCCGGACAGCTCCACGAGCTCCCAGCCGGCCGCCGAGGTCGCCGGGGCGCGGGTGGCCTTCCCCCCGCCCCGCACCCGTGGCTGCTCGCCGGCACCGTCGAAGGTGCGCACGAAGGCGCCGAGGCCCCGCGGGTCGGCGTACCGCTGCTGCTGGCAGGGCAGGGCGAGACCGTCGCCGCCGGCGTTGTCGTGGGTGCCGGCCTCGGTCCAGGTCAGGTCGCGGTCGAGCGTTCGCAGGTCCCCGGCGGCCAGCAGCACGTCGTCGGTGAGGACGGGGCCGGTGTCGGTGTCGGTGTCGGTGTCGGTGTCCAGCGCCTCGGTGGTCACCAGCGGGCTCTCGAAGCTCTCGCCGTCGAGGCTGGCGAGCGCGGTGTCGCCCCGGGTGACGAACATGCCGCCCGCGACGAGCACGAGGGCGGTGCCGGCCACCCCGACGAGGGTGTGCGTACGACGGCGCGCCGCGCCCGCGCGGCGGACGACCGAGGCCCGGGGCCAGCGGGCGGTCCCGGTGACGGTGCGCAGGTGCTCGAGGTGGGCCTGGACCCCGACCGTGCCGGTGCCGCGCGTGACGGCGAACTGGTCGGTGGCGGTGCGCAGCTCGCGCTCGACCTCGGACTGCGGCAGCCCGACCTCGCGGGACACCGCCTCGGGCGAGAGGGGCGACAGCAGCGTCAGGACGAGTGCCTTGCGCTGCGGCACGGTCAGCTTCGACAGCGCCTCGAGCGTCGCGCGGGCGTCGTCGTCGAGGCCCTTCTCCCGGTGCCCGACGCGGGCGGAGTGCCGGCGCTGGGCGCGACCCCACGCCAAGGGGCGCAGCCACTCCTCGGGATCCTCGAGCCGGGACACCTTGCGCCAGTGGTGCCAGGCGACCGAGAACGCGTCGCGGACCGCGGTGCGCGCCACCGGCAGGTCGCCCGTCAGGGCATAGGCCTCCAGCAGCACGCGGTCGCGTGCCTGCGCGTAGAACGCGTCGAAGTCGTCCGGCTGCCTCATGACCATCCAACGTTACGGCGCCGACCCCGGATCCCACACATCAACCCGGAAGGTCGCCGGTCACCGTGGATCGTCCGGTCGCGGCGTGGCGGGCCCCGGCCGGAGCGGGGCGCGGGCGAAGATGGCGGAGCCATGACCTCTCTGCTGCCTGCCCGTCCGAGCCCGACCGGCACGCCTGCGCCCGCGCCGCGCAGCCGGCCGGTCGCGCTGCTGGGGTCGCTGGCCGGGACGGTCGCCGCCGGCACGACGCTGCTCGTGTGCCTGGCGGTGGGGGTGATCGGGTGGTTCCTCAGCGACGCCGGCGCGCACGGCGCGCCCCGCGACGGCATGCGGGCCGGTGCCCTGGGGTGGCTGGCCGCCCACGGCTCAGGACTGGTCGTCGAGGGCGTCCTGGTCGGCGTCGTGCCGCTGGGGCTCACCGCGATCTGCGCCTGGGCGGTCTGGCGCACCGCGATGCGCCTGGGGGAGGCGGTGTCGGCCTCCGGGCCGGACGCCCACGCCATCTCCGACGGCGCGCGCGACTGGACAGTCCCGGGCGCCGTCGCCTCCTTCTTCCTCGGCTACGCCGCGGCGGCCGCCGTCACCTCGTTGCTGGCCGGTGGCCGGGTCGCTCCGTCGCTGATCCCCGTCCTCGGGTGGGTGCTGCTGCTGTCGCTCTTCCTGGCCGCTCCCG
>NZ_CADCUP010000180.1:4933-19816 GCF_902805925.1 uncultured Nocardioides sp. | reverse complement strand
ATCAGCTCGGAGAGCGGACCGACGACCAGGGCGCCGAGGACCGGCCCCCACACCGTGCCGATGCCGCCGATGACCGCAGGGACGATCGCCTGGATCGAGACCGCGGAGCCGAAGGCCTGCTCGGGGCCGACGAAGAAGAAGTACTGCACGTAGAACGAGCCGGCCACCGAGGTGAGCGCGCAGCTGAGGCCCACGGCCACCAGCCGCACCCGCAGCACGTTGATGCCCAGCGAGGAGGCGGCCACCTCGTCGTCGCGCGCGGCCTGGACGTACTGCCCGGTCCGCGAGTGCACGAAGGCGATGACGCCCGCCAGGGCGAGCACGAGGATCGCCGCCGGGATCCAGATGTACATGTCGCTGCCCTGGGCGTACTGCAGCATCCACAGCGAGTCCTCGGGGAGGATCGGCACGTTGAACCCCTCGGTACGACGCAGGACGTCGAGGTTCTGCACCACCAGCAGGAACATCTGGGCGAAGGCGAAGGTCGCGAGCGCGAAGTAGGCGCCGGCCAGCTTGTAGCGCAGGCACAGGAAGGCGATCAGCATGCCGACCGCCGCGGACAGCACCGCGCCGGCGACCATCGCGACCCACGGCGAGATGCCGTGCTCCACCAGGAGGTAGGCGTCCATGTAGGCGCCGATGCCGAAGAACGCGGCGTGGCCGAAGCTGAACATGCCGCCGTACCCGCTCATCAGGTTCCAGCCCACGGCCATGATCGCGAAGACCAGCGTGCGGACCGCGATGGTCTCGCCCTGGTCGTCGAGCAGCAGCGGCACGATCGCCAGCACGACCGCGAGCCCGGCGAGCACCAGGTAGCTGCGCAGGGCCGTGCGGTCGCGCAGGCGGGGGTCGTCGGCGGAGACGTCCGGCCGCGCCGGTCGCTCCCTGCTGGTGGTCGTGGTCGCCGGCCGGTCGGTCATCGCGCCGCTCCGAACATGCCCTGGGGACGGAAGAAGAGGACGAGCACGAAGACCGCGAAGACCAGCACCAGCGACCCGGTGCCCGGCAGGTAGAGCGCCCCCACCGTCTGCACCAGGCCGATGACCAGGCCCCCGACGGTGGCGCCCGTGACGCTGCCCAGGCCGCCCAGCACCACGATCACGAACGCCAGGATCGTGAACTGCTCGCCCACCGAGGGGGTGAGGCTGAGGATCGGGGCGAGCAGACCCCCGGCCACGGCCACGCAGGCCGCGCCGATGCCGAAGGTGAGGGCGTAGACCCGGCGCACGTTGACCCCGACCAGGGCCGCGCCCTGGGTGTTGGAGGACACCGCCCGGATCGAGAGCCCGAACGACGTCCGGCGCAGCAGCAGGGTGACCAGCACCGCGACGAGCAGCGCGCCGGCGAAGGCGATCAGCCGCTCGTACGACGCGATCGCCCCCAGGACGGTCACCGAGCCGCTCACCGAGCCCGGCACCCGCAGCGGGCGGCCGCCGTACACCATGAGCAGGACGTTGACGATCAGCAGCGAGAGGCCGAGGGTGACCAGCAGCGGACCGTCGTGGTTGCCCGTCGCGGTGAGCCGGTTGAGCAGCAGCGACTGCACCAGGACGCCGAAGAGGAACATCAGCGGGATCGCCACCAGCGTCGCGACGTAGACCGGCAGGCCGACCGAGGTCACCAGCGAGTAGACGAGGAACATCGACAGGCTCAGCATCGAGCCCTGCGCGAAGTTCACGATGCCCAGCACCCCGAAGATGAGCGTGAGCCCGATGGAGACCAGGGCGTAGACGCCGCCGAGCAGCAGCCCGGTGACGATCGACTGGGTCACCAGGCCGGCGTCGCGGCCGCCGACGGCGTAGACGAGCGCGATCGCGACGACGACGGCGCCGAGCACCGCCAGCGGGACCCGGACCGCGGCCAGCCGGGAGCCGCCGGAGCGCTGCTCGGCGGCGTCCGCGTCACCGGGCGCCCCGGTCTGCATGGTGGAGCTCATCGGCGCTGCGCCCCGCTCACTCGGTCGGGTAGACGAGGTCCGCGGTCTTGAACTCCTCGGGGAAGACCTGCTCGACCTTGCCGCCCCGGATCTGCATCACGATCACCGTGGCGTTCTCGTTCTGGCCGGTCTCGTCGAAGATGATGGGGCCGTCGAAGGCCAGCAGCGGGTCGTCGAGCTCCAGCTCGGCGATGGCGTCGCGCACGGCGGTCGGGTCGTCGCTGCCGGCGGCCTCGAGCGCCTCGGCGATGACCTCGACGGCCTGGTAGGACAGCATCGCGGCCGTCTCCATGGGCTTGCCGTACTCCTCCTCGAAGCGGGTGCGGATGTCGGCGGCGCGGTCGCTCGTCGCGGCGTAGTGGTAGTTCGCGCTCAGCAGCCCCTCGCCGCCCGCACCGGCGTCGGCGGGGAAGGAGCCGTCGTCGAAGCCGCCGTTGGCCACGCCGTACACGGCGTCGACGTCGGGGGCCAGCGCGTCGATCGCGTTGGCGATCAGCAGGGCGTCGGGGTAGTAGCCGGTCACCACGATCGCGTCGGGGTCGGCGGCCGCGGCCTCACGGACCTGCGTGGTGGCGTCGGTGAAGCTGGTGCCGTCGTAGGTGACCTCGGCGGCGACCTCGACGCCCTGGCTCTCGGCCTGCTGCTGGAACGCGTCGAACACGCTCTGGCCGAAGGAGCCCTCGATGTGGATGTAGGAGACGGTGTCGACGGGGGCGTCGCTGGCCTCGCCCATCGCGACCAGGGCGTCGGCGCCGGCCTCGCCCATGCTGGTGGCGTCGGGCTGGATGCGGAAGGTGTTCTGGTATCCCTGCTCGAGGATCGCGTCGTCGACCGCCACGTCGATCACCAGCGGCACCCCGGCGCGCTCGGCGACGGCGGCGACGTTCTGCGTGACGTCGCTCTGGTAGGTGCCCACGAGGGCGACGGCACCCTCGCTGATGAGCCGCTGCGCCTCGCTCTGGCCGATCTCGGCCTTGCCCTGGCTGTCGCCCTCGGCCAGCGCGAGCTGCGCCCCGTCGAGGGCCTCGATGCCGCCGTCGGCGTTGATGTCGGCGACGGCGAGCTCGGCCCCGCCGTTCATCAGGCCGCCGACACCCGCCAGCGCACCGGTCATGGGGTGCACGGAGCCGATGACGATGTCGCCGCCGTCACCGCCTCCGCCGCGGCTGCCGCCGCCCGAGTCGTCCGCCCCGCAGGCGGCCAGGGCGGTGGAGGCGAGGACGAGTGCTGCCACTCCGGTGAGCTTCATCTGACGGGCCTGCCTTCCGTGCCGCGAGGGCATCAGGACTCGTTCCTCGTAGAGGAACGATCGCGCGACCTGCTGTTTCGCTCAGCGAGAGCAAGATCACGTGGGAATCGGGTCATCCATCGGAGTATGGCACGCTGGCACGCTGGTGGCTAGGGTCTGGCTGCTGGCAGTCACCACTGCTAGAGTTCCGCCAAGCGGAACGCAATGGGGGAGGCTCGACATGGTCAAGGGAACGACGGCCGTCCGACAGGACAGCAATGGCGGGACCGAGTCAGCCGACCGGGTGGCCGACGTGCTGCTGCTCTTCGCCCAGGCCAGCCACCCGCTCGGCGTCACCCAGATCGCGCGCTCGCTGGGGCTCAGCAAGGCCGTCGTCCACCGGATCCTCCAGTCGCTGACCTCCCGCTCGCTGCTCCAGGCCGCCCGCGGGTCGACGTACGTCCTGGGGCCGACGGCGACCACGCTGGCCGCCAAGGCGTGGAGCCAGCTCGACATCCGCTCACTGGCCTCGCCGATCCTGCGCCGGCTCCGCGACGACACCCTCGAGACCACGACGCTCTCCGTGCTCGTGGGCCACCAGCGCATCTACCTCGACCAGTTCGAGAGCCCCCAGGAGGTCAAGATGGTCGTCGAGCTCGGCCCCCGCTTCCCCCTGCACTCCGGCGCCTCGAGCCGGGCCATCCTGGCCCACCTCCCCACCGTCTTCGTCGACGAGGCGGTCGGCCAGCTGCGGGCGCTCCGGACCGACCTCGACGTCGAGGCGTACGTCGCCGCGCTGGAGGCGATCCGCGAGCACGGCTACGCCAGCTCGCTCAACGAGCGCGGCACCGGCGCCGCCTCCATCGCCGCGCCCTTCTTCGACGCCGGCGGCAACGTGATGGGCTCGATCAGCTCCTCCGGCCCCGTCTCGCGGTACGGCGAGGAGGGCCACCAGGACCACGTGCGCCTCGTCGTCACGGCGGCGAGGGCCATCACCGCGGCACTGGCGGCCGCCTGATGTCCGCGACGCTGCCCCGCTCCTTCCTCTACGTCCCCGGCAGCCGCCCGGAGCTCTTCGCCAAGGCGTACGACGGGCCGGCGGACGCGCTGGTGCTCGACCTCGAGGACGCCGTGCCGCCGGCCGGCAAGGACGCGGCGCGCGAGGCCGTGACCGCCTGGCTCGGAGGGCTGGGCGCCGCCGATCGGACGCGGCCGGAGCAGTGGGTGCGCATCGACCCCGACCACCTCGAGGCCGACCTCGACGCGGCCGTGACCGAGGCGCTGGACGGCGTCTTCCTGGCCAAGTGCACGCTGGCCTCCCTCCACGACACCGCCGAGCAGCTCGGCGCCCTGGAGGCCGAGCGTCGTCCGGGCAGCGAGCCGGTGCCGGTCGTGGGGCTCCTCGAGAGCGCGGGGGCGCTCGCCGACCTCGCCGCGCTGGCCGCCCACCCGCGGCTGACCACCGTCGGCATCGGTGAGGCCGACCTGCTCGGCGAGCTGCGGATGGCTCGCAGCGAGGCGACCGCCGCGGCGGTGGACGCCATCCGGGTGCAGGTGGTGATGGCCTGCGCCGCTGCCGGGTGCGCGGCGCCGGTGGCCCCGACCTCGACGGCCTTCCGCGACCTCGACGCCTTCCGCACGACGACCCGTCACCTGCGCGACCTGGGCTTCCGCTCGCGCACGGCCGTCCACCCCGGTCAGCTCCCCGTCATCCACGACGTCCTCACGCCGGGCGCCGACGAGGTCGCCGGAGCCCGGGACGTGCTGGAGCGGTTCGACGCCGCGCAGGGCGGGGTCACCGTCGACGCCGAGGGGCGCATGGTCGACGCGGCCACGGTCCGCACCGCCCGGGAGACCCTGGCCCGCCACCAGGCAGCCGGCCGCCGCTCCCGCTGACGTACGCCGGCCTCAGGCGCCCGAGCGACGGACGTACCGGCCCCGCGGCTGCCCGACGACGGCCCCGTCGCGCAGCACCGGCTCGCCGCGCAGGTAGGTGTCGGTGACCCTGGCGGTCAGGCCGAAGCCCTCGAAGGGTGTGTACTCCTGCGTCGAGAGCGAGTCCTCGGCGTGCACCACGTAGTCGACGGTGTCGTCGACGAGGCAGAAGTCGGCGTCGTACCCCACGGCGAGGTCGCCCTTGGTGCCCATGCCGAACCGCTGGGCGGGGTTGCGGGCGGTGAGCTCGGCGATGCGGTTGTAGGAGAGCCCGCGCTTGCGGCCCTCGCTCACCATGCCGGGCAGGAGGTACTCCGTGCCCCCGAAGCCCGACTTCGCCACGAACACGTCGTCGCGCGGCTCGCCGAACTTCGTCTCGTCCTTGCAGCAGGCGTGGTCGCTGGTGACCCAGGAGAAGTGGCCGGCGAGCAGGTGCTCCCACAGGGCCTCGACGTCCTCGGGCGAGCGCAGCGGTGGGTTGACCTTGCCGCCGAGGTTGGCGGTGTGGAAGTCGGCGAGGAGGTGGCCGACCGTGACCTCGCGGCGGAAGTCGATGTGCGGGAACGTCGACTGCATCATCATCGCCGCCTCGATCGCCTTGCGGGAGCTCAGGTGCAGCAGGTTGATCGTCGGCAGCTCGGTCTCGTGCGCGAGGTAGGAGGCGATGGTGATGGCCAGGCCCTCGGAGTGCGGCGGGCGGGCGGCGCTGTAGGCCTCGAGGCCGGTCAGCGTGCCCTCCTGCTCGACGAGCCTGGTGTAGGCCCGCATGATCTCGGCGGTCTCGCAGTGCAGCGAGAGCGAGATGTGGTCGCGGTCGGCCGCGAACCGCTCGTCGGCGCGGGCGGCCTGGATGCCGCGCATCACGAACTCGAAGTGGGCGATGTCGTAGGACTGGTCCTCGGGGATCATCAGGAACGACGCCTGGTCGGCCGAGCGGCCGTGCAGCCCGTGGCTGCCGTAGAACATGAAGATCTTGAACGACGGCACGCCGTGGTCGGCGATGAGCTCGGGGATCTCGTCGATGTGCTCGGTCAGGATCGGCGCGACGTGGAAGCCGTAGTCGATGTAGGCACGGCCCTCGGCGGCCGCCAGCACGTCGGGGAACACCTCGCGGTAGGGGCCGGTGCGGTTGAGGTAGTAGGCGCCGGTGCGGATGTAGGTGATGCCGGAGGTCACGCCGCCCTGGGCGGAGGCCCGGCTCTCGGAGTCGGCGTCCTCGCCCAGCTCGTTGTAGATCCCCCAGTGCTGGTGCACGTCCACGACGCCGGGGAACAGGTGCCGCCCGCCGGCGTCGAGGACCTCGGCGTCGCCGGGGTCGATGGACTCCTCGAAGGCGGCGAAGCTGCCGCCCTCGACGGCGACGTCGAGCCGCTCGGGGGCCTCGGCCCCGGGGCGGACCACGAGGGCGTTCTTGATCACCAGGTCATGGCTGGACATCGGCTACCTCATCCTCGGGTGGGTCGGCGGTGGACCCGGCGACGTGGCCGGGGTCCACCAGGGTCAGCGGCCGCAGCAGCGCAGCCAGGTCGGTGCAGTGGTCCAGGTCGTCGCAGGCGCGGGCCAGCGCCTCCACCTGCTCCGCCGGGAGCGTGCGCCCGGCGTTGTCGCGGAACTTCGTGGCCAGCTCGTCGAAGGAGAGCGGCCGCTCCGGGCCGCCTCGCGTCGTGAGGACCTCCTCGACGACCTCACGACCGTCGTGGAGACGCGCGGTCAGCACGGCCGGGAACTGGCGGGGGAAGACCGCGGTGCAGCGGTCGTCGGCGACCACGTCGACCTTCGCCATCACCGCCCGCCGCTCCGGGTCGCGGGCCAGCTCGTCGGTGTAGTCGTCGAGGCCCGCACCCAGGCCGCCGCCTCCCAGCAGGCCCACCGCGACGGCGTACGGCCCGCTGAACTGCGCCATGTAGCCCGTCTCGGGCGCCCGCTTCACCTCGATCGGCTCGCCGATGGTGCGCAGGTTGGGAGCGGGTACGCCGAGGACCAGTCGCTCCACGTCGCCGGGCCGGATGCCGGCCTCGCGCAGGGCGGCGGCCGCGTCGACGGCGGCGTGGGTGAAGTGGTTGGCGGGGTAGGGCTTGAAGAAGATGCCGGGCACCGCCCAGTCGCTGCCCAGCCCGTCGGTGACCGCCTGCGCGTCGTACCGCCCGTGCAGCCAGGCCTGGAAGAACCCGAAGCGGCCCTCCAGCACGGTCGGCGGGCCGGTGAGCCCGTGCGCCACCAGCTCGGCGGCGGACACGGCGGAGTGGGCGGCCCAGCCGCAGTGGATGCGCTTGACCGTGCCCCCGGTGCGGTTGGCCTCGATGATGCCGGAGGCCATCGACGCCGCGACGCCCAGCGCGTGCACGACCTGCGCCTCGTCGCCCTCGACGACCGCCGCTGCCACGGCGCCGCCCATCGCGCCGCAGATGGAGGTGGCGTGCTGGCCGTGCTCGAAGAAGGTCGAGTTGCCGGCCTCCTCGTCGTAGCCGGCCATCCCGAGCCGGACACAGGTCTCCAGGCCCACCGCGATCGCCCGCACCAGCGTGCGGCCGTCGGCGCCCGCGCGCTCGGCCGCGGCCAGCGCCGCCGGCACCACCGTCGCGCTGGGGTGGAGCACCGAGGGCAGGTGCGTGTCGTCGTAGTCGAGGGAGTGCGCGAGGACGCCGTTGACGAAGGCGGCGAGGCCGGCCGGGAGCCGCTGCTGCACGCCCACCGCCGAGGCGCCCCGCGCGCCACCCTGGCCCGCCGCCCAGCGCCGGGCGGCCCGGCTGGTCTCCAGGGGCGCTGCGGCCACCGCGATGCCCAGGGTGTCGAGCACCCGCATCCGCACGCTCGCGACGACCGCCTCGGGCAGGTCGTCGTACGACGTGCCGGCGGCGAAGGCGCCGAGCTGCTCGGCCAGCGTGCTCACCGGGCCACCAGCGCCAGCGGGCGGACCGGGGAGCCGGTGGCGCCGTGGATGTTGAGCGGCACCAGCACGAAGGTGAACTCGCTGTGACCCGCCGCCGCCAGGCCCTCGAGGTCGAGCGCCTCGACGATGTAGATGCCGGACTCGACGAGGAGCACCCGGTGGGCCGGCAGCAGGGTGTGGCCGCCACCGGGGGCGAGCCGCTCGAAGGCGATGGTGTCGGCGCCGGCGGCATGGACCCCCCGGTCGGCCAGCCAGGTGGCGCCCGCCTCGCCGATGCCGGGCACGCCGGTCTCGCGACCGAGGTAGGGCGCGCCGTCGGCGAAGAGCCGGCCCCAGCCGCTGCGCAGGAGCACGACGTCGCCGGCGCCGACGGTGAGGCCCTGCCGCCGCTCGCAGCCCTCGAGGTCGGCCACCGTGATCTCGTAGCCCCCCTCGCAGTGCTCGGTGCCGAGCAGCGCGGGCACGTCGAGGAGCACGCCGCGGCGCACCATCGGCTCGATGGTGTGGACGCCCAGCTCGTCGTACCTGCCGCCGATGCCGGCCGCCACGGCGTCGACGCCCCCGAACATCAGGCCGTCGTGGGAGACGTGCGAGAGGGCGTCGATGTGGGTGCCGACGTGGGTGCCGGTGGTGATCAGGTCGTTGGCGGCCGAGCCGCCGTCAGGGCGCACCATGTCGCCGTGCCGGCGCGGCAGGGTGTGCCAGAACTGCGGGTGGTTGGGCGACTGCGGCATGCCCACGCGCAGCTGCCGGCCGAGGTCGACGACCTCGAGGCCGCGCTGCACGACCTCGAGCAGCGGGTCGCTCATCGCACGACCCCCGCGTCCCTCAGCCCGGCGATCTCCTCTGCCGCCAGGCCGAGCTCGGCCAGCACCTCGTCGGTGTCGGCCCCCAGCGCGCGCCCGGTCCAGCGGATGCGCCCGGGGCTCTCGCTCATCCGCCACATCACGTCGTGCTGGAGCAGCGGGCCGAGGTCGTCGTCGTCGACCTCGCGCAGCATCCCGGTCTCGCGCACGTGGGGATCCTCCGTGAGGTCCTGGGCGTTGTAGACCGGCGCGATGGCCGCGCCCGCCTCGGTGAAGGCGTCGAGCACCTCCTCGCGCGTGCGCTCCGCGATCCACGCACCCACGTAGCCGTCGAGGAGGTCGACGTGCTGGGCGCGGCCGTGGCCGCTGGCGAACCACGGCTCGTCGACGACCTCGGGATGGCCGACCAGCGTCAGCACCCGCTCGGCGATCCGCTGCGCGCTGGTGGAGACGGCCACCCAGCGGTCGTCGGAGGTGCGGTAGGTGTTGCGCGGTGCGTTGTTCGTGGAGCGGTTGCCGTGCCGCGGCTCGAGGACGCCGAGCTGCTGCCACACGGTCGGCGCCGGGCCCACCGCGGTCATGATCGGCTGGAGGATGTTCATGTCGACGACCTGGCCCAGGCCGGTGCGGTCGCGGTGGCGCAGCGCCATCATCACCGCCGAGGACGCGGCGATGCCGCAGATGCTGTCGGCCAGCCCGAACGCCGGCAGGGTCGGCGGTCCGTCGGGCTCGCCGGTGGCGTCGGCGAAGCCGCTCATCGCCTCCGCGAGGGTGCCGAAGCCCGGGCGGTCGGCGTACGGGCCGGTCTGGCCGAAGCCGGTGAGCCGCACGACCACCAGGCCGGGGTTCTCCACCTGCAGCACCTCGGGGCCCAGGCCCCAGCGCTCGAGCGTGCCGGGCCGGAAGTTCTCGACCAGCACGTCGGCGGTCGCGGCGAGCCGGCGCAGCACGGTGGCGCCGTCCTGGTGCTTGAGGTCGATCGCCACCGTCCGCTTGTTGCGGCTGATCTCCTTCCACCACAGCGGCACGCCGTCCTTGCTGTGGCCGTGGCCGCGCATGCTGTCGCCGTACGTCGGGTGCTCGACCTTGACGACGTCGGCGCCGTAGTCGCCGAGCAGCTGGCAGCACAGAGGGCCGGCCAGGATCGTCGAGACGTCCAGCACGCGCAGGCCCTCGAGGGGCAGCCCGAGGGACGGGGAATCCGAGGACACACGATCACCGTTCCGCTAAGAGAAACATGGTCGGGGCCTCACCCTAGCGCCCCGTGCCGGTGCAAGGGAAGGGCGTCCGGCGGCGGACCGTTGACCACGGCGCTCAGCCGCCGTAGCGTGCAGGTGTGGGTGACGGATCGGTGTTCCGGCGACAGGAACAGACGGCCGCGGCGATCTCCCGGCTCTCGGCGTTCGCCGTCGGCCTCGAGCATGCCGCCCTGCCCGCCGCCGTGAGCGATCGGCTTCCCCTCCTGGTCTCCGACCTCGCGGGCGTCACCGTCGCCGGGATGCGCACGCCCGAGCTCGCCGCGCTGGTCGAGGCCTGGCCCCTCCCTGCGGGCGCGGCCCCGCTCCCGGGCACCGACGTGGTCACCTCGCCCGAGACCAGTGCCCGGCTGGCGGCGGTCGCGGCGTGCTCCCTGGAGCTCGACGAGGGCAACAAGTACGCCGCCGGGCACCCCGCCGCCCACGTCTTCTTCGCGGCGGTCGCCGCCGCCCAGGAGGCCGGGCGCCCGGTCAGCGGCGACCGCTTCCTCACCGCCGTCGCCGTGGGCTACGAGGTCGCGGCGCGCTTCGGCCGGGCGACCACGAGCGGTGAGGGCTGGCACCCGCACGGCCACTGGGGCGCCACCGGGGCCGCCTGCGCCGCCGCCCTGCTGCTCGACGCGACCCCCGAGCAGGTGGCCGCCGCGATCGACGCGTCCACCGGGCTGGTGCACGTCACGCCGTGGGGGACGGTGCTCGACGGCGACTTCACGCGCAACCTGTGGATCGCGGGCGCCAACATCGCCGGCCTGCACGCCGCCCGGCTCGCCCTGGCCGGCCTGGTCGACAACCCCGGCACGACCGCGCACTCCCTGGGCGGCCTGGTCGGGCAGCTCGACCCCGAGTCCCTGGTCGGCGACCTCGGGGAGCGCTGGCTCGCCGCGGAGGGCTACCTCAAGCAGCACGCCGCCTGCTCGTACACACACCCGGCCATCGACCTCGTCCAGGCGCTGCTGGCCGGCGGGGCGTGGCGGGCGGACGACGTCGTGGCGGTCCGGGTGCGCACGCACTCGCTGGCCCGCCCGCTGCTGGGGCGGCACCCCCGCAACCGGCTCGCCGCGATGTTCTCCCTGCCGTTCGTGGTGGCCACCGCCGTCGTCAGCGGCACGGTCGACCCCTCGACCATGGAGCCCGGCTCCGCCGCGTTCGCCCGGGCCGAGGCCTTCAGCGACCGGGTGGAGGTGGTGGTCGACGAGGCCCTCGACGCCCACCTGCCCCACCTGCGGTGCACCGAGGTCCGGGTGGAGCTCGCCGACGGCAGCGTGGTCGGGCTGGGCGCGCCCAACCCGCTCGGCGACGCCCACTACTTCCCCCTCGGTCCCGACGAGGTCCGGGCCAAGCTCGAGCGGCTGCTCGGTGTCGCCGACGCGGGTGCGGTCCTCGACGCCGTGGCGGCGCTCCCCGGAGCGCCCGACGCGCGTCCGGTGCTGGCGCGTCTCGCGCTGGCGCGACGGGCCACCTCACAGGTTAGCGACCGCTAACCTGAGCGGATGGGCCGCCGGGAGCAGATCCTCGACACCGCCGCGGGGCTGTTCGCGGCGCGCGGCTTCCACGGCGTCTCCATCGCCGACCTCGGGGCCGCGTGCGGCATCTCCGGCCCCGCGATCTACAAGCACTTCGCGTCCAAGGACGCCGTGCTGGCCGAGATGCTGGTCTCGATCTCCGAGGAGCTGCTGCGGCTCGGGCGCGAGCGGGTCGCCGCCCACGACGACCCCGCCGACGCGCTGCGCGCCCTGGTCGACCGGCACACCGACTTCGCCCTGCGCCAGCGGTCGCTGATCGTCGTGCAGGACCGGGACTGGGAGTCCCTGCCCGGCGACGCCCGCGAGCAGGTCCGCACGCTCCAGCGCGCGTACGTCGACCTGTGGGCCGCGCAGCTGCAGCGCCGTCACCCCGGCACCGGCCTCGACCGGGCCCGCGCGATGGCGCACGTCGCGTTCGGGCTGCTCAACTCCACCCCGCACAGCGTGCTGCTGCCCGAGGACGCCATGCGGGAGCTGCTGTCCTCGATGGCGCTGGCCGCGCTCGGCGTGGAGGCGGCGGTCGCCCACGCCGGGTAGCCGTCACACCAGGTGGTCGATGCCCCGGTCGGGGTCGTCGGCCACCTCCAGGATGCGGGCGGCGCGCAGGGCCGCGTCGAGCCCGGTGTCGAGGTCGTCGACACCCCGACCCCGGTCGTCACCCGAATGCCCGGTGGCCCCGCCCAGCGCCTGCAGCCGGGCCAGCAGCTCCTCCCTGGCCAGCCCGCGCAGCTGGATCAGCACGAACGGGTCGGTGGCCACCAGCCAGCCGACCTGGGTGCCGACCGCGAGGGCGTGGCGGCAGGGGTCCATCCAGGCCGAGCAGGAGCAGCTCCAGGCCAGCTCGCCGGCGTACGGCAGGAGCTCCACGCCGGACTCCTCGACCGCCTCGACGAAGGGGTGGGGCAGGTCGCCGGCCAGCAGGCTGGCGATGCGGCCCGCTCCCCCGGACACCACGTCGACGAACATGGCGGTGGCGGCGGCGTCGAGCCGCTCGACCGCGGCCTCGACGGTGAAGGTGTCGTCGCCCTCGTCGACCGGCGCCACGAACCCGCCCTCGGACACCGAGATGTGCCCCACCGCCCCGCGGCGCGCCAGCGCCCGGCCGGCGCGGAGGTCCTCCACGGCGTAGGCCGACTCCTCCATCGCCCGGCCCCACGCCTTGCTCCACCAGGTGGCCCCGCGGGCACCGGACCTCGCGCGGAAGCGCGGGTGGATGACCGTGCTCATGCGCCGTCCGGCGAGGACTCGACCGGGCGCAGCTCGACGAGGTCGCGCAGCTCGGCGTCGGACAGCTCGGTCAGCGCCGTCTCGCCGCGCGCCAGCACGGAGTCGGCCAGCGCCCGCTTGCGGGCGAGCAGCTCGGCGATCCGCTCCTCGATCGTGCCCTGGGTGACCAGGCGGTGCACCTGCACCGGCTTGGTCTGCCCGATGCGGTAGGCGCGGTCGGTGGCCTGGTCCTCGACCGCGGGGTTCCACCAACGGTCGACGTGGACGACGTGGTCGGCGCGGGTGAGGTTCAGGCCGGTGCCGCCGGCCTTGAGGGAGAGCAGGAAGACCGGCACCTCGCCCGCCTGGAACCGCGCCACCATCGCCTCGCGCTCGCGCACCGGCGTGCCGCCGTGGAGGAGCTGGTGCGGCACCCCGGCCGTCTCGAGGTGGCGCTCCAGCAGCCTCGCCATGGCGACGTACTGGGTGAAGACGAGCACGGCGCCGTCCTCGGACAGGACGGTGCCGAGGACCTCGTCGAGCAGGTCGAGCTTCTCGGAGCGGCCCGCCAGGCGCGGGTTGGCCTGCTTGAGGAAGTGCGCGGGGTGGTTGCAGATCTGCTTGAGACCGGTGAGCAGCTTGAGCACGAGTCCGCGCCGGACGTCCTCGTCGGCCCGCTCGATGCGCTCCATGCTGTCGCGCACGAACGACTCGTAGAGCACCACCTGCTCGCGGGTCAGCCCGAGCAGGTGGTCGGTCTCGGTCTTCGCGGGCAGCTCGGGTGCGATGCCCGGGTCGGACTTGCGGCGGCGCAGCAGGAAGGGACCGATCAGGTCGGCGAACTGACGCGCCTTGTCGGGGTCGACGCCGGCCTCGATCGGCGCGGCCCACACCTTGCGGAACGCGTTGCGGCTGCCGAGCAGGCCGGGGGTGGCCCAGTCGAGGATGGCCCACAGCTCGGTGAGGTTGTTCTCGACCGGGGTGCCGGTGAGCGCGACCCGCGCCCGGCTGCCGACCGAGCGCAGCGCCTGCGCGGTGGAGGACCGGGGATTCTTGACGTGCTGCGCCTCGTCGGCCACCACGAGGTCGAAGCCCACCCGGTCCAGGGCGGCCGCGTCGTTGCGCATCGTGCCGTACGTGGTCAGCACGAACCCGCCGGTGAGCCCCTCGAGGTCGCGGCCGGCCCCGTGGTGGCGGCGTACGGCGACGCCCGGGGCGAAGCGGCGGATCTCCGCCTCCCAGTTGCCGAGCAGGGAGGCCGGGCACACCACGAGCGTCGGCCCGGACCCGCGGTGCAGGTGCAGCGCGATCAGGGTGACGGTCTTGCCCAGCCCCATGTCGTCGGCCAGGCAGGCGCCCAGTCCCAGCGTGGTGAGCTCGGCGAGCCAGGTGAGGCCGTGCCTCTGGTAGTCGCGCAGCTCGGCCCGCAGCGCCGGGGGCACGGCCACCGGCTCTCGCGTCGCCGCGCCGGCGAGCCGCTCCCGGACCTCGAGCAGCGACGCCCCGACGATCACCTGCTCGGGCAGGTCGTCGATCTCGACCACGCCGGTGAGCGCGGCGGCGAGGGCCTGCACCGGCTTGACGGTGCGGACGAGCCGCTTCTTGGCCTTGCGCGCGATGCGCGGGTCGACGATCACCCAGTTGTCGCGCAGCTTGAGCATCGGGACGGCCGCGGAGGTGAGCCGGGCCATCTCGTCCTCGTCCAGCGGCTCGCCGTGCAGCGCGATCTGCCAGTCGAAGGAGAACAGCGCCTCCGCGCCGAACACGCCGGTGTTCAACGGCTCCTCCCGCCTGCCGGGGGCGGTCCTGCGGTCGAGCACCGCGGTGGCGGTGAGGTCGCGCCCCAGCGTGCGCGGCCACAGCACGCTGACCCCGCGCTGCTCGAGGTCGGCCACGCCGTGGTCGAGCAGGCTGACCAGCTCGTCGGTGTCGAGCGTGACCTGGTCGGGCACCCGCAGCTCGAGGAACCGCTCGAGGACCGGCCAGGCGTCGGCCGCCGCCCGCAGCGCCACGCTGGCATGCGTGCGGGCGCGGTCGCCGAACCCGTGACCGGCGTCCGGGCCCGACTCGGTGAACAGCGCCCCGGCGTCGCAGACGTGGAGC
>NZ_CADCUP010000180.1:0-4923 GCF_902805925.1 uncultured Nocardioides sp. | reverse complement strand
GGGTGTGGCGCTGCGCGGCCACGGGAGCCACCGGCCGCCGCGCGCCCGCCGCGAGCTCCTCCTCCTCGGCCTCCACGCGCAGGGAGAGGCTGACGAGCTGCGGCCGGTTGTCGGGCACCGCGGCCCGGTGCCGGGCGAGCCTCGCCTGCAGGCGGGCGGCGTAGTCGCCACCGGGCGGCACGCGGACCGCCGACGGCGGTCGCTCGACGGCCCGTGCCGCGGCGTGCGGCGCGCTGCGCGGCATCGCGTCGACGACCGCGTCGATCATCCGGCGGGCGATGCCCTCGGCCCCGGCGGCGTCGAGGTCGCCGTACGCCAAGGACTGCGAGAGCCGGACGATCCGGTCGTCGTCGTCGGTCCCGAGGCCCGCCGGGCGCCACCGCCCCTCCGCGGGGTCCGGCTGGAACTTGCCGGCCGCCACCAGCCGCATGCCGAGCAGGGCGGCTCCGGCCAGGAGGCGCACGCTCGGGTGCGCCTCGTCGCCCGCCCGGGCCCGGGTCAGCACCGGCAGCGCCGCGCGCACCGGCAGGCTGACCGTGCGGCGGTCGTCGCGGAACTCCACGACCCCGTCGCGCGGTGGCGCGCCGGAGCGGAAGGTGGCGGCGCCGGTGACGGGGACGAAGCTCACGCAGTGGCCTTCCGGTGAGAGGTGTGGAGGACCCGACGCTAACGGCCGGCGCCGACGGTGCGCTCCGCGTGGGGCACGTCACGTGACGTGCACGTGCCACAGGTTGGCCGGGTGGGGCCAGAATCCATACCCTCGGATGGTGAGCATCAAGCCCTCCACCGGGTCGGACGCGGTCGCGCCGACGCCCACCGACCGCCTCGACAGGAGCGTCCTCGTCGTGGCGGGCGTCGTCGTCCTCGGCGCCATCATGTCCATCCTCGACATCACGGTCGTGTCGGTGGCCCTCGAGACGTTCCAGCGTGAGTTCGACGCCACCGCGGCCGAGGTGGCGTGGACCATGACGGGCTACACGCTGGCGCTCGCCACGGTCATCCCGCTCACCGGCTGGGCCGCCGACCGCTTCGGCACCAAGCGGCTCTACCTGCTCGCGGTGGCGCTGTTCACCGCCGGCTCCGTGCTGTGCGCCACCGCCGGCAGCCTCGAGCAGCTGGTGCTCTACCGCGTCCTCCAGGGCCTCGGCGGCGGCATGCTGATGCCGCTCGGCATGACGATCCTGACCCGCGCCGCCGGTCCCGAGCGGGTGGGCCGCGTGATGGCCGTGCTGGGCATCCCGATGCTGCTCGGCCCCATCTTCGGCCCCATCCTCGGCGGCTACCTCATCGACGCCGCGTCGTGGCACTGGATCTTCCTCATCAACCTCCCGATCGGCATCGCCGCGCTCGTCTACGCCGTCCTCGTGCTCCCCGCCGACAGCGTCGAGCCGTCCGAGAGCTTCGACTGGCTGGGCATGGTCCTGCTCTCCCCCGGCCTCGCGCTCTTCCTGTACGGCGTCTCCTCGATCCCCGAGCACGGCACCGTGCTGGCCACCGAGGTGCTCGTGACCTCCCTCCTCGGCATCGCGCTGATCGCGGCGTTCGTGCCGTGGGCGCTGCGCCGGGCCAACCTCCACCCGCTCGTCGACCTGCGCCTGTTCGCCAACCGCAACATGACGGTGGCCGTGCTGGCGATGTCGCTGTTCGCCATCGCCTTCTTCGGCGCCAGCCTGCTCTTCCCGCTGTACTTCATCCAGGTACGTGGCGAGGACGCGCTGGGCGCCGGCCTGCTGCTGGCCCCGCAGGGCATCGGCGCCATGATCACCATGCCGGTCGCCGGCGTGCTGGCCGACAGGATCGGCCCGGGCAGGATCGTGCTGACGGGCATCGCCGTCATCACCGTCGGCATGGCGATGTTCACCCGGATCGGCGCCGACACCTCCTACGCCTTCATCCTCGGGGCCCTCTTCGTCATGGGCCTCGGCATGGGCGGCACGATGATGCCGATCATGGCCTCCGCCCTGGCCACGCTCAAGCCGCTCACGATCGCCCGCGGGTCGACGCTGATGAACATCGTCCAGCAGGTGGCCGCCTCGATGGGCACCGCGCTGTTCTCGGTGGTGCTGACCAACGAGCTCAAGAAGAACACCGCGAGCACCCCGGCCGGGGCGCTCGAGCACATGGCCGGCTCGTTCGCCACCGTCTTCGTCGTGGCCACGGTGCTGGTCGCCTGCTGCCTGATCCCTGCGTGGTTCCTGCCGCGCAAGCCGGTCGAGCAGCCGGTCGACCCGGCGGCGATGGTGGGTCACTGACGTCCGGCCCGGTGCCCCGGGCGGTGGCGAGTCGCCGGCCGCTCAGCTCTCGGTGGCGAGGGTGAGCGGGAGCACCGCCTCCGCCCCGGCCTGCCTCAGCGCGACGGCCGCCACCGTCAGGGTCCACCCGGTGCGGACCAGGTCGTCGACCAGCAGGACGCGGCCGGCCACGCCGGGTGCCTGCAGCGTGGACCGGCGGGCCACCGCCGAGACGCGCTGGGCGGAGTTCATGGATCCCGCCTCGGGTGGCACGCCGGGGTCGGTGACCGCCCACGACCCGACGACCGGCACGCGGAGGTAGCGGGAGAGCCCCTCGGCGAAGTCACGGGTGAGCGTCGGCCGACGCACCGACTCGACGAACACGATGCCGTCGACCCTCGGCTGCCAGTCGCCCAGCACCTCCACGACCGCCCGGGCCAGGGGCACGGGCACCGGGCCGTCGGGGACGCCCTGCGCGAAGAGGGCGCGCAGCTGCTGGCCGTAGCCGAGGTCGGTGAGCCGGGCGATGGTGCGGCCCTCCTCGGCGCCGGCGCCGATCTTGCCCTTGCGGTCGATGCCCAGCCTCGCCAGGCCGGTGGGCCACATCCTGCGCGGCTCCACGACCACGCCGGGCCGGCTGAGCCGCTCGTGCGCCTCGGAGACGGCCGACTCGGACACCGCGCTCGAGAGCGTGAGGCCACCGCAGGTGTCGCAGCGCCCGCACGGCTCCGCCGCGGGGTCGTCGAGCTGGTCGCGGAGGAACTGCATGCGGCAGCGGTCGGTGTCGAGGTAGGCGAGCATCGCCTGCTGCTCGCGCTCGCGCGCCTCCGCGACCCGGGCGTAGCGCTCGGCGTCGTAGGCCCACGGCTGCCCCGTGGCGGTCCACCCGCCCTGGACCCGCCGGGCCGCACCGTCGACGTCGAGCACCTTGAGCATGGTCTCGAGGCGGGTGCGGTTGAGCTCGACGTGGGTCTCCAGGGCCGCGGTGCTCAGCGGCTTCTCGGAGGCGGCGAGCACGTCGAGGGTCTGGCGGACCAGCTCCTCCCGCGGGAAGGCCAGGGAGCCGAAGTAGGCCCAGATGTCGCGGTCCTCGATCGCCGGCAGCAGCACCACCGTGGCGTCGTCGGTGCCGCGGCCGGCACGGCCGACCTGCTGGTAGTAGGCCACCGGGGAGGCCGGCGCCCCGAGGTTGACCACGAAGCCCAGGCTCGCGTCGAAGCCCATGCCGAGGGCGCTCGTGGCGACCAGGGCCTTGACCCGCCCCTCGACCAGGGCCTCCTCCAGCGCCTGCCGCTCGGTGGTCTCGGTCTGCCCGGAGTACGCCGCGACCTCGTGGCCCCGCGAGCGCAGGTAGTCGGCCACCTCCTGCGTCTGTGCCACGGTGAGGCAGTAGACGATGCCGGAGCCCGGTTGCTCCGCGAGGTGGTCGGCCAGCCACGCCAGCCGCTGCTGGGCCGTCGTGAGCCGCACCACGCCCAGCCGCAGCGACTCGCGGTCGAGCGAGCCGCGCAGCACCAGGACGTCGTGCCCCAGCTGCTCGGCCACGTCGTCGGTGACCCGGGCGTTGGCGGTGGCCGTCGTGGCGAGCACCGGGATGCCCTCGGGCAGGTCGGCCAGGAGGGTCCGGATGCGCCGGTAGTCGGGCCTGAAGTCGTGACCCCAGTCGGAGATGCAGTGCGCCTCGTCGATCACCAGCAGGCCGGCCGTCGCCGCCAGCCGGGGCAGCACCTCGTCACGGAAGCCGGGGTTGTTGAGCCGCTCCGGGCTCACCAGCAGCACGTCGATCTCGCCCGCCGCGATGGCGTCGTGGATGGGCTGCCACTGCTCGATGTTGGTGGAGTTGATCGTCACCGCACGGATGCCGGCGCGCTCGGCGGCCGCGATCTGGTTGCGCATGAGCGCGAGCAGCGGGGAGACGATGATCGTCGGCCCGGCACCCTGGGCCCGCAGCAGCAGGGTGGCCACGAAGTAGACCGCCGACTTGCCCCAGCCGGTGCGCTGCACGACGAGCGAGCGGCGACGGTGGACGGCCAGTGCCTCGATGGCCGACCACTGGTCGTCGCGCAGCCGGGCCTCGCCCTGCCCGTCACGGGGCCCGACGAGGGCACGCAGGTGCTCCTCGGCGGCGCGGCGTACGTCGTGGGCGACGGTCTCGGTGTCGGGCATGGGCCCAGTGTGTCAACCGTGACCGACACCCCGCCGCCCCGCATCCACAGCCGCTGCACGACACCGGTGCGGGTCCCGATCGGCGCCGCACCGCCCGGGCGGGGTGGCCCGGGCGGTGCGGTGGGACGGACGTGGCTCAGCGCAGCCTGACCGAGCGCGCCGCCGAGGAGGAGGCCGCCACGGTCGGCGAGCCCTGGTAGCGCACGACGAGCACGTGCTTGCCGCGGCGCAGCTTCGGCAGCCGCACCGTGACCCGGCCGCGGTCCGAGGCGGCCAGCCTGGCGCGGGCGATGGTGCGTCCCTTGTCGCGCACCAGCACCTTGCCCGTGGGCACGCTCCTCGACCTGACCGCCAAGATCGCCAGGGGGTCCTCGCGACGCCGCGCCGCGACCAGCGCCCGGTCCAGGAGGGGGACGGCGTCCGCGGGCGACCCGCGCAGCAGCCGCACGGTCGCCTGCCACACGTGGACGAGCGTCCACAGCCACTCGCCGTGGAGGCCCGCGTGCTCGGTGAGCCGCACGGCGTC
>NZ_CADCUP010000179.1 GCF_902805925.1 uncultured Nocardioides sp. | reverse complement strand
CGCCAGGCCTGGGCCGCGATCATCGTGCCGCTGATGGTGGCGCCACGGACGTTCAGGGTGATCGCCATGGTGCTGCCGGTGTCGAGCTTGCCGACGGCGTTCGCCATCAGGACGAGGAGTCCGTCGAAGTCGGGCACGTCGAAGTCGCCCGGTTGACTTCCGGTGGAGGGGTCGCGTGCCTCGGTCATGGGGTCTCTCCTTCATCAGCGGTGTCCCGACCGTAGTCCGATTGTGCCGGACGGCCTTGCTCCGGTGGACGAAGGAGGCCTTCGCAGACCCAGGCCCTGAGTGGTACGACGGGTGATGACGGGGATTCGCGTGTCGTCCGGGCGACGGGCAGTGTCACAGGCGGGTCGCTGATCAACGGCGTCACTCCGCTGTGGGGAGAGTCGGGTGGCTCGTGGGGTAGAGCCCGATCGCGAACCCGTACATGGTCTCGCCGGCCCTCGGCAATCGGTCGAACTCCTCGACCAGCCCGGCCATGCGGTCCCAGAACTGGGATGCCTGGTCCTCCGTGATGCGTGCATGCCGGATGAAGCCCCACAGTCTCCCCTGCTCGAACGCCGTCGCGGACTCGCGTGCCGCTACCTCGAAGTCGTTGAAGTCGCCCGGCATCGCCTCCCCGGCGGGGGATGGTTCCGCTGAGACGTGGAACATCCGCGCGGTGCGCCCGTAGAAGCGCTCCTCGATCGCCCGTACCCTCCGCGTGCGTACCACCCTGAGCAGGCCGTTCAGCCTCAGCACCTCCACGTGGTGCGCGACCGTGCTCTTCGGCCGTCCGACTGCCTCAGCAAGCTCGGTCACGGTCGCGGCCCGCTCGTGGAGGAGCTGCAGGATCATCGTGCGGAGCGGGTGGCCGATGGCCTTCACCTGGTCCGGCCTCGTGAGCGCCATCCGGTCGGCCAGCTCGTAGTCCGGGGGGTTGTCCGCCATGGCGCGACAGACTAGCATTCCGGAACGTACCAACATATTGGATCGTTCGTTAAGGAGACCGCGCTGTGGCCGACGTGCTGCTGTACCACCACATCCAGGGCCTGACCGACGGAGTCCGCGGGTTCGCCGACACGCTCCGCCAGGGCGGGCACACCGTGCACACGCCGGACCTGTTCGAGGGCCGGACGTTCGACAGCATCGAGGAGGGCTTCGGATTCGCTCGAGAGCTCGGCTTGGACACGATTCGGAGCCGCGGCGCCGCCGTGGCCGACGACCTCGGCCCCGAGCTCGTCTACGGTGGATTCTCCTTCGGCGTGACGATCGCGCAGCGGCTGGCGCAGACGCGGCCCGGTGCCCGCGGGGCACTGCTGATGTACTCCTGTCTCCCGGTCTCGGAGTTCGGGCAGACGTGGCCCTCGGAGGTGCCGGTGCAGATCCACGGCAAGGAAGGTGACGAGTTCTTCGACGAGGACCTGCCGGCCGCACGCGAGCTCGCCGGCTCCACGGCTGGCGCCGAGCTGTTCGTCTACCCCGGCGATCAGCACCTCTTCGCCGACTCCTCCCTCGCCGGGTACGACCCGGAGGCCGCTGCGCTGCTCATGCAGCGGGTTCAAGCCTTCCTCGCCTCCGTCTGACGGGAGTCGGCGCTCTTGGCCGCTTCATGCAGCTGCGGATCGCACCCTGTGAGTGCGTCGTTCCATCAGACTCTCGCGCAGCTGGACGAGACGCCTCAGTGAGCCATGTCGACGAAGCGGGAGTAGTGGCCCTGGAAGGCGACGGTGAGGTCGCGGGTGGGGCCGTTGCGGTGCTTGGCCACGATCAGGTCGGCCTCGCCGGGGCGGGTGGACTCCTTCTCGTAGACGTCGTCGCGGTGCAGCAGGATCACCATGTCGGCGTCCTGCTCCAGCGAGCCGGACTCGCGCAGGTCGCTCATCATCGGGCGCTTGTCGCTGCGCTGCTCGGGGCCGCGGTTGAGCTGGGAGAGCGCGATGATCGGCACCTCGAGCTCCTTGGCCAGGAGCTTGATCTGGCGGGAGAACTCCGACACCTCGAGCTGGCGTGACTCGACCTTCTTGCCCGAGCTCATCAGCTGCATGTAGTCGATGACGATCAGCTTGAGGTCGTGGCGCTGCTTGAGCCGCCTGGCCTTCGCACGGATCTCCATCATGGTCATGTTGGGCGAGTCGTCGATGAACATCGGCGCGCTGGACACCTCGCCCATCTTCTTGGCGAGCTTGTCCCAGTCGTCCTCGTTCATGTTGCCGTTGCGGATGTGGTTGAGCGGCACCTTCGCCTCGGCCGAGAGCAGGCGCATGGTGATCTCCGAGCGCGTCATCTCGAGGCTGAAGAAGACGCTGGTCATGTTGTTCTGGATCGAGGCCGCGCGGCACAGGTCGAGCGCGAGCGTCGACTTCCCCATCGCGGGGCGGGCCGCGACGATGATCATCTGGCCCTTGTGCAGGCCGTTGGTGAGGTCGTCGAGGTCGGCGAAGCCGGTCGGGACGCCGTACAGCCCCGCCTCGCGGTTGCCGATGGCCTCGATCTCGTCGAGGACGCCGTTCATGATGTCGCTCAGCGGGGCGTAGTCCTCGGCGGTGCGCCGGTCGGTGATCTTGTAGACCTCCGCCTGGGCCTGGTCGACCACGTCGTCGACCTGGCCCTCGCCGGCGTAGCCGATCTGGACGATCTTGGTGCCGGCGTCGACGAGGCGGCGCAGGATCGCCTTCTCGCGCACGATCTCGCCGTAGTAGGAGGCGTTGGCGGCGATCGGCACGTTGGCCGAGAGCGTGTGGAGGTACGGCGCGCCACCGACGCGCTGCAGCTCGCCCCGCCGCTGGAGCTCTGCGGCGACGGTCACCGGGTCGGCCGGCTCGCCGCGGCCGAACAGGTCGATGATCGCGTCGTGGATGATCTCGTGCGCGGGCCGGTAGAAGTCGACGCCGCGGACCACCTCGGACACGTCGGCGATGGCGTCCTTGGAGAGCAGCATCGAGCCCAGCACGCTCTGCTCCGCGGCGTTGTCCTGCGGCGGCGTGCGGTCGCCTGGACGCGAGGTCTGCTCGCCCGGCGCGAACGGCGAGGGGCCGTCGCCCCAGTCGTCGTACGCCGCGTGCGGGGACCCTCGCAGGTCGTCCTCGGTGATGCTCAATGCTGCTCCCTGGGTCGCGTCTGGTCTGCAGGCTAGGACCGGGCACCGACACTCCCGGAGCCGTCGCGGGCACGCTTCCTGACGAGCTCCCGACCGCTGGCCCCGGCGAGGCTACGTCGCCTCGGTGGTCCGGTGACACCACCTTGTCAACAGGGCCTGTGGATAACCGGGCTGAACCTCGGGACGACACGCTGAACGGTGTGCACCGGCTGGGGAGGAGCCTGTGGAGCACCGACCGTTCCCAGCGGTCATGCCCCTGCTGACCTGCGGCGACGTTGCCCGCGAGGTGTGGACGGCGAGAAGTCTCCGGACTGGTCCGTTCATCTTCTCGACATGTGGGCTTGGCCGGTTGCTTTGTCGACAAGCCGTGCCCGCCGGGAGTTACCCACCGGTCATGCACAGGACGATGGCCGCCCGCTGTAGGGACCACCGACCCAAGGTGCTCATTACCCGGCGTACGCTTGCCGCGTGATCGAGCAGCGGGCCCGCGGTCGCGGGCGGGAGATCGTCCGGCTCGCCGTGCCGGCGTTCCTCGCGCTGGTCGCCGAGCCGATGTTCCTGCTCGCCGACGCGGCCATCGTCGGGCACCTCGGCACCAGGGAGCTCGCCGGGCTCGGCATCGCCGCGGCCGTGCTCCAGACCATCGTCGGGCTGTGCGTCTTCCTGGCCTACGGCACGACCGCCAGCGTCGCCCGCCGCCTCGGCGCCGGCGACCTCCGCGGTGCGCTCGCCCAGGGCGTCGACGGGCTGTGGCTCGCGGTGGTGATCGGGCTCCCCGCCACGGCGCTGGGCGTGCTGCTGACCAACCCGCTCGTCGAGGCCTTCGGTGCCGGGGAGGAGACGACCGGGCACGCCGCGACGTACCTGCGCCTGGCGCTGCTCGGCACCACGCCACTCTTGCTCATGCTGGCCGCCACCGGGGTGCTCCGCGGGCTGCAGGACACCCGCACCCCGCTGGTCGTCGCCGTGGTCGGCAACGGGCTCAACATCGTGCTCAACCTGCTCCTCGTGTACGGCGTCGGCGGCATCGACGGTCTCGGCATCGCCGGCTCGGCGATCGGCACCGTGGGCGCCCAGGTGGCCTCCGCCGCGGCGCTGGTGTGGGTGGTCGTGCGCGCCGCCCGCCGGGAGGGCGCCTCGCTCACCCCCGACCGGCCCGGCATCACCGCGGCCGCCCGGGCCGCCGTACCCCTGGTCGTGCGCACCCTCTCCCTGCGCGCCGCCCTCCTCGTCACGACGTACGCCGTGGTGGTGGCCGGCGACGGCAGCGCCACGGAGGTGGCGACCCACCAGCTGGCCTTCACGATCTGGACGTTCCTGGCCTTCGCGCTGGACGCCCTGGCCATCGCGGCGCAGGCGATCACCGGCCGCTACCTCGGCGCCGGCGACGTGGTCGGCACCCGCGAGGTGACCACGCAGATGATCCGGTGGGGCATCGGCGCGGGCGTCGTCTGCGGTGTCCTCCTGGCCGCGGGCAGCCCGTTCCTCGGGCTGCTGTTCAGTGACGACCCGCAGGTGCACGACCTGCTCGTGCCCGTGCTCGTCGTCGCCGCCCTCGGACAGCCGGTGGCCGGGGTCGTGTTCGTGCTGGACGGCGTCCTCATCGGCGCGGGCGACGGCCGCTACCTCGCCTGGGCCGGTGTCGTCGTGCTCGCCCTCACCACGCCCGCCATCCTCGTCACGGCCTACGCGACACACTCCCTCGTGTGGGTGTGGGTCACGTTCACCGTGGCGTTCATGGGCGGCCGGTGCTGGCTGCTCACCCGGCGCGCCCGCGACGACGCGTGGCTCGTCACCGGCGCCTGAGCGCCGAGGTGAGCCCGGGCCTCCTTCGCTTCCGGGCTGCAACGCCCACGGAGCGCGGGGAGCGCGACCGCCCGGCGTCCGGGAGGACGCAGGACGGCCCGCCACCCCGGAGGGGCGACGGGCCGCTGGTGGAGCTGGAGGTCAGGCCGGGATGACGTTGAGCGCCACCGTGGCGAGCACCTCGTCGTGCAGCTTGACCGACACCTCGTGGTTGCCGAGCGACTTGATCGGGTTGCCCACCACGATCGTGCGCTTGTCGACGGCCTCGCCGGAGGCGGCGCTCACTGCGGCGGCGATGTCGGCGGAGGTGACGGAGCCGAAGAGGCGACCGCTCTCGCCCGAGCGGACCTTCAGTGCCACCGGCTCGGCCTCGAGCTTGGCCTTGATCTGGACCGCGTGGTCGTGGTCACGGACGGCGCGCGAGGAGCGAGCCGCGGTGATCGAGTCGACGGTCTTCTCCGCGCCGCGGGTCCAGCGGATCGCGACACCGCGCGGGACGAGGTAGTTGCGGCCGTAGCCGTCCTTGACCTCGACCACGTCGCCGGCAGCGCCGAGGCCGGTCACTTCCTGGGTCAGGATGAGCTTCATGGTCTCGTCTCCCCTCAGCGCCCGGTGGACGTGTAGGGCAGCAGAGCGACCTCGCGGGCGTTCTTGACTGCCATGGCCACGTCGCGCTGGTGCTGGACGCAGTTGCCGGTCACCCGACGCGCGCGGATCTTGCCGCGGTCGGAGATGAACTTGCGGAGGAGCGTGGTGTCCTTGTAGTCGACACCGGTCGCCTTCTCCTTGCAGAACTGGCAAACCTTCTTCTTGGGCTTGCGAATCACTGCCTTGGCCATTGTGGTGCTTCCTCTCTAGAAGCCCGGCTCCGAGTGGGTACGGAGGCGGAATGGTTGAGGTGTATTCGGATGGGTCGTGCGGAGGATCAGAAGGGGGGCTCGTCGGACGAGCCGACACCGGGTGCGCCCCACGGGTCGGACTGGCCGCCACCGGAGCTGCCGCCCTGGCCGCCGAATCCGCCGCCGGCGCCGCCGGAGCCGCCCTGGGGGGCGGGCGTGGCCCACGGGTCGTGGGCGTTGCCGGCGCCGCCCTGGCCACCACCACCGCCGCCGCCACCGGAGAAGCCGCCACCGGAGTAGCCGCCCTCTCCGCCACCCTGGCGGGTGGTGCGCGTGACCTTCGCGGTGGCGTACTTCAGCGAGGGGCCGACCTCGTCGACGTCGATCTCCATGACGGTGCGCTTCTCACCCTCACGGGTCTCGTACTGGCGCGACTTGAGCCGGCCCTGCACCACCACCCGCATGCCCTTCTGGAGCGACTCGGCGACGTTCTCGGCCGCCTGGCGCCAGATCGAGCAGGAGAGGAACAGCGCGTCGCCGTCCTTCCACTCGTTGGACTGCCGGTCGAAGGTCCGCGGGGTCGACGCGATCCGGAAGTTGGCCACGGCGGCACCCGAGGGGGTGAAGCGCAGCTCCGGGTCGTCGACGAGGTTGCCGACCACGGTGATGACGGTCTCGCCTGCCATGTTCAGGTGTCCTATCTGGTCCTGGGTTGTCTGCCGGTGGTCATCGTCGCCGAGGCCACCGACATGCGGAAGAGCTCATCCACAGACGCTCAGCGAGCGCCGGGGCGGATGACCTTCGTGCGCAGGATGGACTCGTTCAGGGTGAGCTGGCGGTCGAACTCCTTGACCGTGGCCGGCTCGGCCTGGATCGAGATGATGGCGTAGATGCCTTCGGCGTTCTTCTTGACCTCGTAGGCGAGGCGGCGACGTCCCCAGACGTCGACGCTCTCCACGGTGCCACCATCCTTGCGGATGACGTTGAGGTACTTGTCGAGCGACGGCTCGATGGTGCGCTCTTCAAGGCTGGGGTCGAGGATGACCATCACTTCATAGGCACGCAAAGCGGTCTCCACCTCCTCTGGACTCGGCGGCCACGGTCTCTCCGTGGCAGGAGGGCTTGCGTTCACGGCGTACGACGATCGTCGGGGCCGTGGTCAACGTCGACGCACCACACGGATGGGCGTGACGAAGGACGCCCCAGGCTAGCAGCGGACCCCGCCGCGGACGGAATCGCTGCCTGTGGACGAGCGGACCGACGGCCGGCCGGTCGTCGCTAGCGTCGGGGCATGCTCCGGACCCGTCCTCCCGAGACCCTCGTCGCCGGTCGCTACATCCTGCTCGACCAGGTCGGCACCGGGGGCATGGGGTCGGTCTGGCGCGCACGTGACAGCCGCACCGGCGGCCTCGTCGCCGCCAAGGTGCTCGGTCACCACAGCGACGCGCTGCTGGTGCGGTTCGTCCGTGAGCAGGCGGTGCGCATCCGTCATCCGCACGTGCTGGCCCCGACCGGCTGGGTCGCCGAGGACGAGCTGGTCGTCATCGTGATGGAGCTGGTCACCGGCGGGTCCGTGCAGTCGCTGCTCGCCGAGCACGGTCCCCTGCCCGAGGGCTACGTCGCCCGGGTGCTCGAGCAGGTCCTGCGCGGCCTGGCGGCGGTGCACGCCGCCGGGGTCGTCCACCGCGACATCAAGCCGGGCAACCTGCTCCTCGCGCCCACCCTCGACGGCGCCCCCGACGTCCGCATCGCCGACTTCGGCGTCGCCGCCGTCCTCACCGGCGACCGCTTCACCAGCGTGCCGGGCGCCATCGGCACCGCGGGGTTCATGGCGCCCGAGCAGGCCCTCGGCGCAGCCCCCGACCCGCGCCAGGACCTCTACTCCGTCGGTGCGGTCGGACTGCACCTCCTCACCGGCATCCACCCGAGCCGGGCGCCGCGGATCCCCTCCGGCCGGCTGCGACCCCTCCTCGAGCGGCTGCTCGCGCCCGACCCGGAGGCTCGTCCCGCGCGGGCCGACGAGGCACTGCGCATCCTGCAGCGCCTCGATCCGCCGTACGCCGGCGGGCCGGCCACGCCCGACCGGCTCGGGTCGGCTCCCGACGAGCTCCTGGTGCCGCTGCCCGCCCGGCTGCAGATCGCCGCCTCGCTGCTTATCACCCTCGCCTGCGTGGTGGCCGCCACCTCGATGCTGCGCTGAGGCGACCTACCGATGGCCGGCTCACGGCGTCTCTCGGTGTGACGATGGACCACCCACCCAGGAGCGCGCATGCCAGCACCACCCGACGACGAGGCGTCAAGCTCGGAGGGCGGGTCTACCGGTCCTGAGCTGTCGGTGGGCGTTCCTAGACTGCTCGCATGAGCATCAGCATCGGAGCCCACGTCGACCAGAGCGACCCGATCGCCGAGGCGACGGCGCGCGGCACGACGCTGGTGCAGTTCTTCCTCGGCGACCCGCAGGGCTTCAAGGGTCCCGAGGTCCGCTACCCCGGTGGCGCCGAGGCCCTGCGGGCCGACGCCGAGGCGGCCGGCATCGACCTCTACGTCCACGCGCCCTACATCGTCAACGTCGCCACGACCAACAACCGCATCCGGATCCCGAGCCGCAAGCTGCTCCAGCAGCACGTCGACGCCGCCGCCGAGATCGGCGCCAAGGGGCTGATCGTGCACGGCGGCCACGTGGAGAACAAGGCCGGCGACCCCCGGGTCGTCGAGACGGGCTTCGACAACTGGCGCAAGGCGATCGCCGCCACCGACCTGAAGCTGCCCCTGCTCATCGAGAACACCGCCGGCGGCGACAACGCGATGACGCGCCACCTCGAGCGGATCGCCGGCGTGTGGGCGGCCATCGACGGCACCGACGGGGCGGAGCAGGTCGGCCTCTGCCTCGACACCTGCCACGCCCATGCCGGCGGCAACCCGCTCGAGACGGTCGTCGACGACGTCCTCGCGATCACCGGCCGGATCGACCTGGTGCACTGCAACGACAGCCGCGACTCCTTCGACTCCGGCGCCGACCGGCACGCGAGCCTCGGGGCCGGCACGATCGACCCCGACCTGCTGGCGGCGGTCGTCCGCGACGCCGGCGCCCCGGTGGTGTGCGAGACGCCTGGCGGTGTTGACGAGCACACCGCCGACCTCGCCTGGCTGCGCGAGCGGCTGTGACCGGCTCGTCCGGTGCCGCCCCGCCGTCGCCATGAGCCCGCGCCCGCGGGAGCCCGCCCGCGCCGCTCGGGGCGGCTCCTCGGCTCCCGGGATCGAGGCGACCCCGGCCCCGGCGGGTAGCCTCGGGGCCGTGTCGCCCTCCTCCCTGCAGCTCCGCACCGGCTCCCCCGCCGAGCACCTCGCCCACCTCCGCAGCCGGCCCTCCGCGAGCTTCCTGCAGACCCCCGCGTGGGCGCAGGTCAAGCCGGAGTGGCGCAGCGAGTCGGTGGTCTGGGAGCAGGACGGCCACGTGGTGGGCTCGGCGCTGGTGCTCTACCGGCAGCTCCCGCGGCTCAGGCGCTACCTCGCCTACCTGCCCGAGGGCCCGGTCATCGACTGGGAGTCCGACGACCTGGCCGCCTGGCTCACCCCGCTCGCGGCCCACCTCAAGAGGAAGGGCGCCTTCGGCGTGCGGATGGGGCCGCCCGTGGTGACCCGCCGCTGGAGCGCCGCGCAGGTCAAGGACGGCATCGCGAACGACGCCGTACGGCGCCTGGACGACGTGCCGCCGCTGGAGCGCGACCAGACCGGTGCCGCCGTCGTCTCCCAGCTGCACGAGCTCGGCTGGCGGCCCCAGGCGGTCGAGGGCGGCTTCGCGGCCGGGCAGCCGCAGTTCAACTTCCACGTGCCGCTCGCCGGCCGCACGGAGGACGACGTGCTGGCGGCCATGAACCAGCAGTGGCGCCGCAACATCAAGAAGGCCGCCAAGGAGGGCGTCGAGGTCACCCGCGGCGCCGGCTCGGCAGACCTCAAGGCGTTCCACGACCTCTACGTGCACACCGCCGAGCGCGACGGGTTCACCCCGCGCCCGCTGTCGTACTTCACCACGATGTACGACGCCCTGGCGGCCGAGGACCCCGACCGCATCGTCGTGCACCTGGCCCGCCACGGCGCCGACCTGGTCGCCGCCACCGTCGCGATCCGCGTCGGCGCGCACGCGTGGTACTCCTACGGCGCCTCCTCCACCCAGAAGAGGGAGGTGCGCGGCTCCAACGCGATCCAGTGGGCGATGATGGGCGACGCCCTCGCGGCCGGCTGCGAGATCTACGACATGCGCGGCATCACCGACACCCTCGACGCCGACGACCCGCACGTCGGCCTCATCCAGTTCAAGGTGGGCACCGGTGGGCAGGCCGTCGAGTACGCCGGCGAGTGGGACCTGCCGCTCAACAGGCCGCTGTACAAGGCCTTCGACCTCTACATGAAGCGGCGCTCATCGTGACCCTGACCCTCTCCGTCGACGGCGACCGCTGGCGCAGCCACCTGCGCGGCGTCGTCGACCGGACGCCCGGGATCGTGCCGGTCGTCAAGGGCAACGGCTACGGCTTCGGCGCCGGCCGGCTGGCGCGCAAGTCCCAGTGGCTCGGCGTCGACACCATCGCCGTCGGCACCTACGTCGAGCTGCCGCAGGTCGCCACCCGCTTCGACGGCGACCTGCTGGTGCTCACCCCGTGGCGCCCGTTCGGCCCCGCGCTCGACCTCGAACCGGCCGTCGCCAAGCGGGTCGTCCACACCGTGAGCCGGGCCGAGGACCTCGCGGCGCTGCGCGCCCACGACCCGCAGGCGCGCTTCGTGCTCGAGCTGCTCACCTCCATGCAGCGGCACGGGATGACGGGGCGCGAGCTGCGCAGCCTCGACCTCGACGCGCTCCGCGCGAGCGCCGGGCTCGACGGGATCGCGCTGCACCTGCCGCTGGAGCAGGGATCGCACCTCGGCGAGGTGCGCCGGCTGCTCAACGACGTCGTCGGGTCCGGCGTCCCCACGCGCACCGTGTGGGTCAGCCACCTCACCGCGACCGAGCTCGCGACGCTGCGCACCTCCTACGCCGACTTCACCATCCGCCCCCGCACAGGCACCGGGCTCTGGCTGGGTGATCGCAGCGCCCTGCGGGTCACCGCCACCGTGCTCGACGCGCACCCGGTCGAGCGCGGCGACGCCTTCGGCTACCGCAGCCGCACCGCCCCCAAGTCGGGCCACCTGCTCATCGTCTCCGGCGGTACGGCGCACGGCATCGGCCTCGAGGCGCCGACCGGCGAGTCCTCGCTCAAGGCCAGGGCGGCCACCCTGGCGCGCGGCGGCCTGGACGCCGTGGGCTTCGTGCGGTCGCCGTACTCCATCGACGGCAAGCAGCGGCGCTTCGCCGAGCCGCCGCACATGCAGGCCTCCATGCTCTTCCTGCCCTCGGGCGCCCGGGTGCCGCAGGTCGGCGACCGGATCGACGTGCGGGTGCGCTACACCGCCACGACGTTCGACGAGGTCACGATCGACTGAGCGACCACACCGGCCGGGCCGGCGGGCGCACCGGGTCGCGCCCGGGCCGCACCACGTCGCGCACCACCACCGCCACCAGGTAGAGCTGGGTGGCGAGCCGGAGCAGGATGGCCAGCCAGTAGAACCCGGAGTCACCTCCCCCGGCCGGTGCGAGGTACTCCCCGAGGTACCACCACACCGCCGCGAAGTAGACGACCTCGCCGGCCTGCCACACCAGCAGGTCGCGCCAGCGCGGCCGGGCGAGCACCGCCAGCGGCAGCAGCCACAGGACGTACTGCGGCGAGTAGACCTTGTTGACCAGCAGGAAGCCCGCGACCACGAGGAACCCCAGCTGGGCCAGGCGGGGCGTGGCCGGCGCGCGGAGGCCGAGCACGAGCACCCCGAGGCACCAGGCACCGAAGAAGATCCACGACACCGCGTTGATGACGTCGGTGGTCATCGTGTGGTCGAAGGCCTGCTGCAGCACCAACCAGATCGAGCCGAGGTCGGCCCCGCGCTCGGAGTTGAAGGTCCAGAAGACCCTCCACTGGGCGGGCCCCGAGAGGTACGCCGGCGCGTTGGCCACCGCCCACGCCACGGCCGCCGACCCGGCCACCGCCCCGAGGTCGAGCAGCGGGTCGGACTCCCCCGCTCGCCGGGTCCTGAGCCGGCGCAGGCAGATCACCAGGATCCCGCCGAGCAGGAAGAGCGGGTAGAGCTTGGCCGCCGTACCGAGGCCGATGAGCACACCGGTGAGCACGGGACGGTCGCGGGCCCACGCCCAGAGCGCCGCGGCCACCAGCGTCACCGCCAGCAGGTCCCAGTTGATCAGCGCCGTCAGGGCCAGGGTGGGCGCCACCGCGAAGCCGGCCGCGTCCCACGGCCGGCGGGGGCTCACCCCGGCCAGGAACCAGGTGGCCAGCAGCGCGAGCAGGGCGAAGCCGACGGCGTTCACCGCCGTGTAGAGCCGCGCCTCGGTCAGCACGTCACGGGCGGCGTCGTCGCCGGCGACGGCCCGCGTCACCTCCGCGGTGGCCCAGGCCCAGTAGGAGATGCCGACGGGATACTCCATGACCTCGAACTGCCCGCGCACCACCGGGTCGTCGGTGTAGGGCCAGTGGCCGTCCGAGAGCCCGCGGCCGTAGTAGAGCGGCGGCAGGTCGGAGTAGCACATGTTGTTGTAGTTCTCGGTGCCGTTCTGCCACACCGAGTTGGCACACGGGGCCTTCTGCACCATGCCGAGCGCGAAGCACAGCGCGGTGAGGAGGAGGAGCACCCGGACCGGGCTCCAGAAGCGGTGGGCGGCGGCGTGGTCGCCCATCGGCCCGCCCACCGACTCCGACAGGGCCGCCACGACAGCGTCGTCGCGGGTGGGGTGCACCCGCGACGCCAGGTCGTCCCCCGTGGGCTCGCCCGTCACCGGCTGCTCAGGTGGGCGGAGCGGTCGGCGGCGGGACGGGCGGAGGCGGCGGCACGGTCGGAGGGGCCGGCGGCGGCGGAGGAGGCGTCGGAGGAGGCGGCGGAGGAGGAGGCAGCGTCGGCGGAGGAGGCGTCGGGGTCGGCGTCGGCGCCGGGTCGGGCGTCCTGGTCGGCTTGTCCGACGGCTTCGGCGGCGGCGGCGGCACGCGCGTCGGGGACGGCGGAGGCGGCGGCGGGACGTACTCGTAGCCGTCGGACGGCGCCTCGCCGTCGACGTACGCCGGCTCCGGGAAGTCCTCCACCTCCATGCCCTCGGTCGCCTGCTGCATGATCGCCGTCCAGGTGTCGGCGGGGTAGTCGGCGCCGAAGTACGACGGCAGCCAGCCGTCGAGCTGGTCGTCGCCGTCGCCGCGGACGTACATCACCGCGGCCGCGAGCTGGGGGGTGTAGCCGGCGAACCACGCCGAGGACACGAAGTCCTCCTCACCGCTGCTCGAGGGCGCGGTCGCCGTGCCGGTCTTGCCGGCGGCCGGCCGGCCCAGCGCCAGCGCCGCCTGGCCGGTGCCGCTCTGCACGACCTGCTGCATGGCGTACGAGGCGTCGGCGGCGATGTCCTCCTCGACCGCGGGGCGGGCGCGGTCCCCGCGGTTGTAGAGGACCTCCCCGTCCTTGCCGACGACCTTCTCGATCACGTGGGCGTCGGCCCGCTCGCCGCCGTTGGCGATGGTGGCGTAGGCGTTGGCCATGTTGATCGGGCTGACGCGCCCGCGGCCGAGGGTGATCAGGGTGTCGTCGGGCATGAAGTCGACCGAGCGCATCGGGATGCCGGGGTACTTGTTGGACGGCTTGTCGCCGGGGACGCCCAGCGCCCGGGCCATGTCGTAGATCGCCTCGGGGCCGTCGTCCATGCCCGCCGTCATGTCGACGAACGCGGTGTTGATCGACTGCTCGGTGGCCGTCACCAGGCTCACTCCGGAGCCGTAGTCGTTGCCCAGGCCGTCGGTGCCGCTGCCCTCGTTGTTGACGGTCAGGCCGTCGGGGAACTCGTAGGGCGAGTTGCCCTCGAAGGAGTCGTTGAGGCTGAAGCCCTGCTTGATCGCCGCGGCGACGGTCAGCGGCTTGATGGTCGAGCCGGCCATGCCGCCGGTCGCGGCCCAGTTGATCTGCGAGTCGAGGAAGTCCTGACCGCCGTAGAAGCCGCGTACGGCGCCGCTGCCGGGCTCGACCAGGGCGGCGCCGATGTGCAGCTGCTTGTCGCCGAAGCCCTCCGGGCGCTGGGCCAGCACGCCGTCCTCGGCCGCCCTCATGGCCGAGGCGGTGAACGTCGTGGTGACGCGCAGGCCGTCGCCGTCGATCTGCGCGTCGGTGAACTCCAGCCTCTTGAGCTCGTCGCGGACCAGGGTCAGCATGTGGCCGCGCTGGCCGCCCAGCTGGCTCTCGGCCTCGATCTCGGGGAACCTCGGCAGCCGCCTGGCCGCCTGCTCGGCCTGACCCTCGGAGATCTTGCCCATCTCCGCCATGCCGTGGAGGGCGTACGCGTAGCGGACCCGCAGCGCGTCCTTGGCCTCCTTGCCGTTGGCCGGGTCGAGGTTGCTGGGGTTGTTGAGCACACTGGCGAGGACCGCCGACTCGCGCAGCCCGAGCTTGGCGGCCGGCTTGTCGAAGAACGCCTGGGCCGCGGCCTGGATGCCGTAGGCGCCGCGACCGAAGTAGATGGTGTTGAGGTAGCCCTCGAGGATCTCCTCCTTGCTCACCTCGCGCTGGATCTTCAGCGACAGGATCGCCTCGGTCATCTTGCGCTGCAGGCTGCGCTCGCTGGTGAGGTAGAGGATCTTGACGTACTGCTGGGTGATCGTGGACGCACCCTGGGTGGCGCCGCCACTGGCGTTGGAGAAGGCCGCGCGCACGATGCCCTTGGGGTCGATGCCCTGGTCGGTGTAGAACGACCGGTTCTCCGCGGCGATCACCGCGTCCTTGATCGTGTCGGGCATCTCGTCGAGGGGGATGGAGTCGCGGTTCTGGTTGGCGAACCGGCCCAGCTCGCTCCTGCCGTCGGCGTAGTAGACGAAGCTGGTCTGGGTCTCGAAGTCCTCGTTGGGGTCCGGGACGTCGATGGTCTGGTAGAGCACCACGAACGACGCAGCACCCAGGAGCGCCCCGACCAGCACGACCACCAGCAGCCACTTCAGCGCGCGACGCAGGCGCTGCCTCGTCGTCACGGGGGGCTGCTGGGGGCGCGTGGTCACGGGGCGACCGTCGGCTCGGCGCTTGGCACTCACGGCGGTAAGGGTAGTGAACCGCCACGCAGCGCCCGACATCCTGACGTTTCCGGTGCTCCGGATATATCGCTACGATAGGTCGCGTGGCACGTCGCGCGGAGACCATCGAGCTCGCAGTCCTGGGACTGCTGCACGAGGGACCCATGCACGGCTACGAGCTGCGCAAGCGGCTCAACCTCATGCTCGGGTGGGGCCGGGTGCTGTCCTACGGCTCCCTGTACCCCACCTTGAAGAAGATGCTGCGCGCCGACCTCATCGAGGAGGCCACGGGTGACCCGGCACCGGTCACCCGGCGCCCGCGCATCGTCTACGAGGTCACCGCGGAGGGCCACGCCGAGTTCGAGCGGCTGATGGCGGAGGTCGGTCCCACGGCGTGGGAGGACGACAACTTCGACATCCGCTTCGCGTTCTTCGGCCGCACCGACATGGAGATCCGGCTGCGCGTCCTCGAGGGCCGCCGTACTCGCCTCCAGGAGCGCCTCGACCGGGTCCAGACCGACCTGGCCCGCACGCAGAAGGAAGTCAACCGTTACGCCGCAGAGCTGCAGCGTCACGGGGTCGAGTCGGTCGAGCGGGAGGTCCGCTGGCTGTCCGACCTGATCAACGCCGAGCGGGCCGTCCCCGCGCCGGCGCCCGAGAACACCGAATAGCAGCGCACTAGTGAAGAAGGAGACCCGGATGGGTTCGGTTCGAGTGGCAATCGTGGGGGTCGGCAACTGCGCCACCTCCCTGGTCCAGGGCGTGGAGTACTACAAGGACGCCGACCCCGCGGACACCGTCCCGGGCCTCATGCACGTCAAGTTCGGTGACTACCACGTCTCCGACGTGGAGTTCGTCGCCGCCTTCGACGTCGACGACAAGAAGGTCGGCAAGGACCTCTCCGAGGCGATCAACGCCTCCGAGAACAACACCATCAAGATCGCCGACGTCCCCACCCTGGGCGTCGACGTCCTGCGCGGCCCCACCCTCGACGGTCTGGGCAAGTACTACCGCGCCACCATCGAGGAGTCGGCGGCCGAGCCGGTCGACGTCGTCCAGACCCTCAAGGACGCGCGGGCCGACGTGCTGGTGTCCTACCTCCCGGTGGGCTCGGAGGAGGCCGACAAGTTCTACGCCCAGTGCGCCATCGACGCGGGCGTGGGCTTCGTCAACGCCCTCCCGGTCTTCATCGCCTCCGACCCCGTCTGGGCCAAGAAGTTCGAGGACGCCGGCGTCCCGATCGTCGGTGACGACATCAAGAGCCAGGTCGGCGCCACCATCACCCACCGCGTGATGGCCAAGCTCTTCGAGGACCGCGGCGTCGCGCTGGACCGGACCTACCAGCTCAACGTCGGCGGCAACATGGACTTCAAGAACATGCTCGAGCGCGAGCGCCTGGAGTCCAAGAAGGTCTCCAAGACCCAGGCCGTGACGTCGAACCTCAAGGGCGAGCTCGCCGACAAGATCAGCGACAAGAACGTGCACATCGGCCCGTCCGACTACGTGCAGTGGCTCGACGACCGCAAGTGGGCCTACGTCCGCCTCGAGGGTCGCGCCTTCGGCGACGTGCCGCTCAACCTCGAGTACAAGCTCGAGGTCTGGGACTCCCCCAACTCCGCCGGCATCATCATCGACGCCGTCCGGGCCGCGAAGATCGCGATGGACCGTGGCGTGGGCGGCCCCATCATCCCGGCCTCCACCTACCTGATGAAGTCCCCGCCGGTGCAGATGCCCGACGACCTCGGTCGCGCCGAGCTGGAGAAGTTCATCCGCGGCGAGTGACCGCCTGGCTCCACCCACCCGGAGAGCCCGGTTTGTGTTAAAGCATTGACACAAACCGGGCTCTGCCGCATCCTCGCCCTTGTATCAACCAGGTGGGACAAGGGGTGGGGTCGTGTTCGGAGTCGGGATGGTGGAGCTGGCGATGCTCCTCGTGGTGCCCCTGGCCGTGATCGGCGTCGGCGTCGCTGCCCTGGGACGGCGCCGACCCGTGGCGCCGACCCGGGAGTGGTCCCGGGTCGTGGGGATCCGGGTCCTCGGCGGCTCGGTGGGTCTGGTCGCCGCGGTGGCCGCCGCGTCCGCGCTCGACCGCGGGCGCGGCCTGATGCTCGCGCCGGCGATCACCGGCCTCGGCATCGTGGTCGGAGTGGCCCTCGGCGAGACCGTGGTCCGACCCCGACGCACCCCTGGTCCGCGCAGCGCCTCGCTGCGCGCGCGGCGGGTCCGGACCTACGTGCCCCGTCCGCTCGGACTGGCGCTCGCGGCGCTGCTGGCGCTGCACCTGGTCACCCTCGCGCTCACCACCGCCACGGCCGACGGAGGCGACTCCTACTCATGTGTGGTCCCCGGCGTCATGGCCGGTAGCCACGGCCCCTACCCCGGGAGCGACTACAGCGTCCCGCTGCTGGGGGTGCTGGCCGTCGTCGCGCTGGTCGCCGCGGTGGCCGCCAGGGTCGTCGTACGACGCCCCCGCGGCTTCGCCGCCGACGAGGACGCCGACGACGCCCTGCGGGTCCGGTCGCTCACCGTGATCGTCGCCGCCTCCGGGCTCGCGGTGGCCGCCACGCACGTCGGCATCGCCATCACCGCCGCCTCCTCGCTCGCCGGCGTCCCGTGCGCGCCGGTGTGGGCCGAGCCGGTGTCCGCCGTGCTGGCGATCAGCGTCCCCGTCGCCTTCCTCGTCGCCTGCTGGTGCGCCGTCCGACTGTTCCTGAACGACCGGCTGCAGGTGACCGACCCGACCCCGGTGCGGTGAGTGCGCTCGTCGTCGTCGACCCCGACGACCCGACCCCGCCGTTCGAGCAGGTACGCCGCCAGCTCGCCGACCTGATCGCCGTCGGCCGGCTGGCCGCCGGTGACCGGGTGCCCCCGCTGCGCCAGCTCGCCGGTGACCTCGGGCTCGCCGTCGGCACCGTCGCGCGGGCCTACCGCGAGCTCGAGGCGGCCGGCCTGCTGGAGTCGCGGCGCGGCGGCGGCACGCGGGTGACGCGCTCGGCCCGACCGGTCACCGACGACCGCCGCACCCGGATCGACGAGCTCGCCGCGTCGTACGTCGCGCGGGCCCGGGCGCTGGGCGCCGACGACCGGGTGGTCGGGGAGGCGGTGCAGCGGCTGCTCGGGTGAGGTTCGTAGCCGCTCCGCGACCTACTCGCGGGCAGCCCACCACTCCAGCAGCGCCACCCGCGCCGCGGCAGGCTCCTGCGGCCCGTGGTCCATCCGCAGCTCCAGGAGGTAGCGGTAGGCCTCGCCGACCTCGCGGCCGGGGCCGATGCCGAGGACCTCCATGATCTGGGTGCCGTCCAGGTCGGGCCGGATGGAGGCCAGCTCCTCCTGCTCCGAGAGCCGGGCGATGCGCTCCTCGAGCTCGTCGTAGGTGCGTCGCAGCCGGTCGGCCTTGCGCTGGTTGCGGGTGGTGCAGTCGGCCCGGGTGAGGATGTGCAGCCGCTCGAGCTGGTCGCCGGCGTCGCGCACGTAGCGGCGTACGGCGGAGTCGGTCCACTCCCCCGACCCGTAGCCGTGGAAGCGCAGGTGCAGCTCGACCAGCTGGGAGACGGCGTCCACCTGGTCGTTGGAGAAGCGGAGCGCCTTCATCCGCTTGCGGGTGATCTTCGCGCCCACGACGTCGTGGTGGTGGAACGTCACGGTGCCGTCGCCGGCGAAGCGCCGGGTGCGCGGCTTGCCCACGTCGTGCATCAGGGCGGCGAAGCGGGAGACGAAGTCGGGCGGCGCGTCCGGGCCGCCGCGCGCGCGCTCCAGGTCGATGGCCTGCTCGAGCACCGTCAGCGTGTGCTCGTAGACGTCCTTGTGGCGGTGGTGCTCGTCGCGCTCCAGCGCGAGCGCGGGCAGCTCGGGCAGCACCAGCGCGGCGAGCCCGGTCTCCACCAGGAGCGTGAGCCCCCGGCGGGGGTACGGCGCGCACACGAGCTTGACGAGCTCGTCGCGCACCCGCTCGGCGGAGATGATCGAGATGCGCTCGGCCATCGCCGTCATCGCCGCGACGACCTCGGGCGCGACGTCGAAGCCGAGCTGGGCGGCGAAGCGAGCGGCCCGCATCATCCGCAGCGGGTCGTCGGAGAACGAGTCCTCGGGGGTGCCCGGGGTGCGCAGCACCCGCTGCGCGAGGTCGGCGATGCCGCCGTACGGGTCCTCGAACTCCCGGCCCGGCACGGTCACCGCCATCGCGTTGACGGTGAAGTCGCGACGGCCGAGGTCGCCGGCGAGGGTGTCGCCGAAGTCGACGTCGGGCTTGCGCGAGCCCGGGTCGTAGCTCTCGGCCCGGTAGGTGGTGATCTCGACCTGCCAGGGCCCCTTGCGGCAGCCGATGGTGCCGAAGTCGCGGCCCATGTCCCACACGGCGTCGGCCCAGCCCGAGACGAGCCTCTCGGTGACCTCCGGCCGCGCCGAGGTCGTGAGGTCCAGGTCGTTCTGCAGGCGCCCGAGCATGGCGTCGCGCACGGGTCCGCCCACCAGTGCCAGCTGCTCCCCGGCGGCGGCGAAGCGGTCGCCCAGCTCGTCGATCACCGGGCCGATCCGGTCGAGCTCCCGGGCCACCGACCGCTGCACCTCGACCATCGACAGCGGCGCCGTGGGGGTGGCGGGCTCGGGATGAGGGGCGGTGGCGTCTGACACGACAGGCCAGTCTACGAAAGAGGCGGCGGCTGGCGGGCATCCGTGCGGCCTGCTCGGTCGACGCGGACGGCGGCACTACAGTCGATGCGTGTTCCGCCCCCGTCCGCTGACTGCTGCCCTCGTAGGGGTGGTGGCGGCGATGGGTGCCGTGGTGGGGGTGGAGGCGCCCTCGGGCGCCGCCCCGGCGGCCGCGGGCACGCCGCTGAAGGTGTCCATCGCCACGATGGCCCCCTCCGTGGTCCAGGCCGGTACCGACACCACGATCACCGGGAGCGTCACCAACACCACGTCCGAGACGTGGTCCGGCATCAACCTGTACGGGTTCACCTCGCCCGAGCCGATCACCGACGCCGCGACGCTCGCCACCGCGGCCGAGAGCGACCCCGAGCTCTACGTCGGCGACCGGATCATCGACGAGGGCACCTACTTCACCGTCCCCAGCCTCGCGGCGGGCGACTCGGCGCTCTTCACCGTGACGGTGCCGTACGACGCGCTCGGCGAGGCCGCCGGCGTCTACTGGATCGGCGTGCACGCCCTGGGCGGCTCCTCGAGTGCGCCCAGCGACGGGATGGCCTA
>NZ_CADCUP010000178.1 GCF_902805925.1 uncultured Nocardioides sp. | reverse complement strand
ATCGCCGTGGGCGTCAACGAGAACGAGCAGGACCGGGCCGCACAGGCCCAGGCCGCACAGGCCGTCGACCTGGCCGGTGAGCAGGGCCTGCTCTTCACCGACGACGTCTCCCCGCTCCCCGTCGACACCGGCTACCGCGGTCCCACGGCCTGCAACGCCGCCGGGATCACCTACCGCCAGCTCGACTACTGGGCGCGCACCGGCCTCGTCGAGCCGACCGTGCGCGGGGCGAGCGGCTCCGGCTCGCAGCGCCTCTACTCCTTCCGCGACATCCTGCTGCTCAAGGTCGTCAAGCGGCTCCTCGACGCCGGCATCTCGCTGCAGCAGATCCGCACCGCCGTGGCCCACCTCCGCGAGCGGGGCACCGACGACCTGACCCGCGTGACGCTGATGAGCGACGGCGCCTCGGTCTATGAGTGCACCAGCAACGACGAGGTCATCGACCTGCTCCAGGGCGGGCAGGGGGTCTTCGGCATCGCGATCGGCGGCGTCTGGCGCGAGATCGAGGGCACGCTGGCCGACCTCCCCAGCGAGCGCACCGCCGACAGCGCGGTCGGGAGCACCACCGCCGGCGACGAGCTCGCCGCGCGGCGCGCGACCCGCAGCGCGGGCTGACGCACCGCCCACGTCCGGGGCCGGCCCGCTCGCTCGATCCCCGGCGCGTCCGCGACGGGCTTCGCTGGAGGGACGCTGGTAGATTCGTCGGTGCTGACCATCCCGCGCGGGAGAGTCACGACACCGTCTCCTGCGAGACGGGGCGTGCGCCGAAGGGGCAATTCCTCCCCGGAACCTCTCAGGCACCCGGACCGCGCGGAGCAGGCAACTGTGGAGCCCGTCGCGGGACCGGACGTGGTGACAGAGGGGGAGGGGACCTCGCCCCGACCCTGGAGACCCTCACATGCCGCAGCGACAGACCCTCGCCGAGCTCGACGCCGCCCTGCCGTTCACCGACCGGCACATCGGCCTCGACGCGGACGCCGTCACCACGATGCTCAAGGCCGTCGGGTTCGACACCCTCGAGGAGCTGATGGCCGCGGCCGTGCCCGGCGGCATCCGGCAGTCGGTCTCCCTCGACCTGCCCGCCGCCGTCTCCGAGGACGCCGCCGCCCGCGAGCTGCGCACCCTCGCGGCGAGCAACCGGCCCGCCGAGGCGATGATCGGGCTCGGCTACCACGGCACGGTGACGCCCCCGGTGATCCGGCGCAACGTGCTCGAGGACCCGGCGTGGTACACCGCCTACACGCCCTACCAGCCGGAGATCTCGCAGGGCCGGCTCGAGGCGCTGATCAACTTCCAGACCGTCATCGGCGACCTGACCGGCCTCCCCACCGCCAACGCCTCGCTGCTCGACGAGTCGACCGCCGCCGCCGAGGCGATGACGCTGGTGCGTCGCGCCAACCGCAAGGCCAGCGGCCCGTTCGTGGTCGACGCCGACGCGCTGCCGCAGACCATCGAGGTGGTGCGCACCCGCGCGGAGGCGATGGGCATCGAGGTGGTCGTGGCCGACCTCGCCGGCGGCCTGCCGGAGGGCGAGCTGTGCGGCGTGCTCGTGCAGTACCCCGGCGCGTCGGGCCGGATCCTCGACCCCCGGGCGGTCATCGAGGAGACCCACGCGCGCAACGCCCTCGCCGTCGTCGCCGCCGACCTGCTCGCCCTGACCCTGCTCGAGGCGCCCGGCGCGATGGGCGCCGACGTGGTCGTCGGCTCCTCGCAGCGCTTCGGCGTCCCGCTCTTCTACGGCGGTCCGCACGCCGGCTACATGGCCGTGGCCGCCGGCCACGAGCGGCACCTGCCCGGGCGCCTGGTGGGGGTCTCCATCGACTCCGAGGGCCGCCGCGCCTACCGGCTGGCCCTGCAGACCCGCGAGCAGCACATCCGCCGCGACAAGGCGACCTCCAACATCTGCACCGCCCAGGTGCTGCTGGCCGTCGTCGCCTCCATGTACGCCGTCTACCACGGCCCGGAGGGGCTGGCCGCGATCGCCACCCGCACCCACCGCTACGCCGCGCTGATCGCCGGCGCGCTGCGCTCGGCCGGCATCGAGGTCGTCAACGACTCCTTCTTCGACACCCTGACCGTGCGGGTGCCGGGCCGGGCGGCCGAGGTGATCGCGTCGGCCCGGGCGCTGGGGCTGCACCTGCGCCACGTCGACGACGACCACGTCGGCGTGTCCACCTCGGAGACCACCACCCGCTCGACGCTCACCAGCGTGCTGCGGGCCTTCGGGGTCTCCATCGACGTCGGCGTGCTCGACGCCGGGATCGACGACCTGCTCCCCGCCCCCGTGCGCCGCACCACGCCGTACCTCACGCACGAGGTCTTCTCCAGCCACCACAGCGAGACCCAGATGCTGCGCTACCTGCGCCGGCTCTCGGCCCGCGACTACGCCCTGGACCGCGGCATGATCCCGCTGGGCTCCTGCACGATGAAGCTCAACGCCACCACCGAGATGGAGCCGGTGAGCCTGCCGGGCTTCGCCGACCTGCACCCCTTCGCACCCGCCGCGGACGCCGAGGGCTACCGCCGGCTCGTCGCCGACCTGGAGGGCTGGCTGGCCGAGGTCACCGGCTACGACCGGGTCTCCATCCAGCCGAACGCCGGCTCGCAGGGCGAGCTCGCGGGCCTGCTCGCGATCCGCGGGTTCCACCGCGCCGCGGGCCAGGAGGGACGCACGGTGTGCCTCATCCCGTCCTCCGCCCACGGCACCAACGCCGCCTCCGCGGTGATGGCCGGCATGAGGGTGGTCGTGGTCAAGGCCGGGGACGACGGGTCGGTCGACCTCGACGACCTGCGCGCGCAGTGCGAGAAGCACGCCGACGACCTGGCCGCGATCATGGTGACCTACCCCTCGACCCACGGCGCCTACGAGAACACCATCACCGAGCTGTGCGAGATCGTGCACGCCCACGGCGGCCAGGTGTACGTCGACGGGGCCAACCTCAACGCGCTGCTCGGCTTCGCCCGGCCCGGCGAGTTCGGCGGCGACGTCTCGCACCTGAACCTGCACAAGACCTTCTGCATCCCGCACGGCGGCGGCGGGCCGGGCGTGGGCCCGGTCGCGGTGCGCGAGCACCTCGCGCCGTACCTGCCCTCGCACCCCCAGCACCCGGAGACGGCCAAGCGGGAGGGCATCGGTCCGATCAGCGCCGCGCCGTACGGCTCGGCGGGCATCCTGCCGATCTCGTGGGCCTACATCCGGCTCATGGGCGCCGAGGGACTCACCCGCGCCACCGCGTCGGCGGTGCTGTCGGCCAACTACGTCGCCGCCCGGCTGGGCGAGCACTTCCCGGTGCTCTACCGCGGCCACAGCGGGCTGGTGGCCCACGAGTGCATCCTGGACGTCCGCGGGATCACCAAGGACACGGGCGTGAGCGTCGACGACGTCGCCAAGCGGCTGGTCGACTACGGCTTCCACGCACCGACCATGTCGTTCCCGGTGGCCGGCACGCTGATGGTGGAGCCGACCGAGTCCGAGGACCTGGCCGAGATCGACCGCTTCTGCGACGCGATGATCGCCATCCGGGCCGAGATCGACCGCGTGGGCAAGGGTGAGTGGAGCCCCGAGGACTCCCCGCTGCGGCACGCGCCGCACACCTCGCGGGCGCTCGTGGGGGAGTGGGACCGGGCCTACCCGCGCGAGCTCGGCGCCTTCCCCGCGGGCGTCGACCCCGACAAGTACTGGCCGCCGGTGGGCCGCGTCGACCAGGCGTACGGCGACCGCAACCTGGTGTGCGCGTGCCCGCCGCCGGAGGCCTTCGCCGAGTGACCTCACCGAGTGACTAGGCGGGTGACCACGGCTCCCGGCGGCCCGCCTGTCTAGACCTCTGCGCGTCGCCGTTGTCCCTGCTCCCGGACCGGTCCTAGCCTGCGGGGCAGGGTCCTCGGACCCGACGGTCCCGCCATGGACCGGGGGAGGAGAGGCACATGGCACGCAGCGAGCAGGGTGCGCACCGGTGGGGCGGGGCGCCATGATCCGCTTCTACCTGCCGGTCGACGACGAGGAGGCCCAGGAGGTCGTCGTGCCGCGCCAGAAGGACCGCGTCGGGATGGACGTGCGGCCCGGGGAGAGGGAGCCGGAGGCCCACCGCCTCGACCGGCAGGGCTGACCGGGCCGGCGCTGCACCCGCGTTCGGCCGGGTGCGACGGACTAGGGTCCGTGGACCGACTCCCGCGAGAGGTCCTCATGCATCCCGCCACCGCGGCCGCCGTCCGCGACTACCAGGGCACTGCCGGCCTGGCGGCGACGGGCGTGGTCGCGGCCGACACCTGGCAGGCGCTGGTGCGCGGGCGCCGCTGAGCCGACGCCCTCAGCGGGCCTGGCTGACCGAGCTCATGTTGAAGTCGGGCACGCGCAGGGCGGGCATCGCGGTCCGGCTGAAGTAGTCGTCGCCCCACTCGCGGCTGAAGGCGGGCACGGTCGCGGAGGCGTGGGTGAAGCGGGACAGCAGGTCCACCGGGCTCTCGTTGAACCGGAAGTTGTTGACCGCGCCGGTGACCTCGCCGTCCTCCACGAGGTAGACGCCGTCGCGGGTGAGGCCGGTGAGGAGCAGTGTCTGCGGGTTCG
>NZ_CADCUP010000177.1 GCF_902805925.1 uncultured Nocardioides sp. | reverse complement strand
CCGACCGCGGCAGCCACCGCAGCCCCGGCGCCCACCCCCGTGCCGGAGGCGGCGTCGCCCCCCGCGGAGGCGCCCGGTGGCGGGTCCGTCCCGCTGCTCGAGGGCGCCGTCGGCACGCCGGAGGACCCCGAGGGCTTCGAGCTGGTGCTCACCGACAGCTCCGGTGCTCCGGTCGAGTCGCTGCCGGCCGGCGACTACGACCTCCGCGTGCAGGACCTCGCCACGCTGCACAACTTCCACCTGACCGGGCCGGGCGTCGACGAGACGACGCCCATCCCGGGCACCGGCGAGGTGGTCTGGCGGGTGACGCTCCAGCCCGGCGAGTACGTCGCCATCTGCGACCCGCACCCCGACATGGTCGCGACGTTCACGGTCACCTGACGCCTGCGGCGGTCAGCCGACCGGGTCGCCAGCCGGGTTGCGGCTGGGCAGCACGCCGCTGCGCACCAGCTCGTCCGCGACCGAGGTGAGCTTGGCGTTGGACGTCTGGCTGGCCCGCACCAGCAGCAGGAAGGCCTGGTGGTCGGTGATCCGGAAGCGCTCCATCAGGATCCCCTTGGCCTGACCGATCAGGTCCCGGGACATGACGGCGCGCTCCAGCCGGTCCGTCGCCTGCGCGTCGGCCATCGCCACCGCCGCGTGCGTCGCGAACAGCAGCGCGACGTGCTCGTCCTCCTCGTCGAAGGCGTCCACGGCGGTGCTCACCATGTTCAGCGCCCCGAGGTCGTCGCCGGTGACGTACAGCTGGACGGCCAGCATGCTGCCGACGCCCAGCTCCGTCGCAGCCCTGACGAAGTCCGGCCAGCGGTGCTCCTCGGCCAGCCGGGGCATCCGGACGGTCCGCTGCTCGAACAGGCTGTCCAGGCACGGTCCCTGCTGCGTCTCGTACTGCGCCTGGTCCACCGCCCGCGGCAGCGGTCCGGTCGACGCGACGGTGTGCACCTCCCTGCGGCGGCGTACGGAGGAGATGCTGGCGTGCTCCGCGCCGGCCACCGTCGCGACCGCCGCCGTGACGATCGCGGTGAGGGTCTCGTCGAGGTCCGGCTGCTCGTGGAGTGAGCGCGCGAGCCGCGCCAGCTCGTCGGCGAGCGTGGAGCCGCCCGGCTCGAGGGACACGGGCCCGGCCTGACCAGGCACCGCCGGCTGCGTCATGCGGGTGACCGTACGCGCACCGGGTCGCGGGTCGGGCTGCGCGACGTGGGAGATCGGTGGTCGAATGACGCCGTGCGCGAGGCACAACCGCTCGGCCGGCTGCTGCGAAGGTCTGACGGCAGGTTCGGCAGACGGACGGGGGACTCCGCGTGAGGCGCACGGCCGCTGTCCTGCTCGGCACCGCCGTGCTCGTCCTGCTGCCGGCGGGCGCTGCGTCCGCCCACCCGCTCGGCAACTTCACCGTCAACACCGCCGACCGGGTCGTCGTGACGAGCGACGGCGTCGAGGTGACGCACGTCGTCGACCTCGCCGAGATCCCCAGCGTCGCGCTCGCCCAGCCCCGCTCCGGCGCGGACACCGACGGCGACGGCGAGCTGTCGGAGGACGAGCTCGACGCGTACGCCGCGGCTGAGTGCGGGCGGGTCGGCCCCGAGCTGGCTCTCGAGGTGGACGGCGCTGCCACCGCCCTGCGCCTGGTCGGCTCGTCGGGCGAGGGCACCGAGGGCGCCGCCGGGCTGCCGGTCACCCGCCTCGAGTGCTCCTTCACCGCGGAGGGACGGCCCCGCCAGCAGGTCCGCTTCGACGACCCCGTCGCCCGCGAGCGCAACGGCTGGCGGGAGGTCAGCGCCGGCTCGCTCTGCGGGCCGCTCCGCGGTGCGGGTGTCGTCGACGACAGCCCCTCCGCGCTGCTGACGCAGTACCCCGAGGACCTGCTGCAGTCCCCCGTCGACGTCACGTCGGTGCAGTTCCAGGTGGACGGGGACGCGTCCTGCACGACCGCGCTGCCCGGCGACGGACCTGTGGCGGCCGACGAGGTGGCGCCGCGCGGCGTGGACCGGCTCTCGCGCACCTTCACCGACTTCCTCGGCCGCAAGGACCTGACGGTCCCGTTCGCGCTGCTGTCGCTGGCCGCCGCTGTGGTCTTCGGCGTCCTGCACGCGCTCGCCCCGGGGCACGGCAAGACGGTGATGGCCGCCTACCTGGTCGGGCAGCGCGGCACCCGCCGCCAGGCGGTGCACCTCGGCGCCGTCGTGACGTTCACCCACACGGCCAGCGTGCTGCTGCTGGGGCTGCTGCTGTCCCTGGGAGCGCTGGCCGCCCCGGAGCTGGTCGTGCCGATCACGGAGGTGCTGTCCGGGGTGCTGCTCGCCCTGGTCGGCGGCTACCTGGTGGTGCTCGCGCTGCGGCGCCGCCGGGGCGCGCACGACCACGGCCACGACCACCCGCACGACCACGACCACGACCACCACGACCACCCGCACGACGACCACGACCACGACCACGGCCACGACCACCACGACCACCACGACCACCCGCACTCCGACGGCGTCACGAGCCCGGAGCAGCACCCGGCCGGTGGCGGAACGGCGGTGGTCACCCGGCCCCTGACCCACTCCCACGGCGGCCGGGCGCACACCCACGCCCCGCTGCCCGACGGGCCGCTGTCCTGGCGCTCGCTCGCCGCGATGGGCGTCGCCGGCGGTCTGGTGCCGAGCCCGTCCGCGCTGCTGGTCCTGCTGAGCGCCACCGCCCTCGGGCGCGCCTGGTTCGGCGTGGTCCTGGTCGTCGCCTACGGCGTCGGCATGGCGGTGACCCTCACCGCCGCCGGCCTGCTGCTGCTGCGGGCGCGCGCGGCCCTCGACCGCCGCGGCTGGTCGCTCGGGCCCGGCCGCTCCCTCGCCCGCCTGCTGCCGCTCGGGACGGCCGGCGTCGTGGTCCTCGTCGGCCTCGGGCTCGTCCTGCGCGGGCTCGTCTCCGGCCGCGGCCTGCTCTGACCCCGACGCCCTCCGGGCGGCTCGGCGCGTCGCGCCCTGGGCTTGTCGGAGGGCGCCCCTACCGTCCGACCCATGCCCGCCGCACCACCGCTGCTCCCCCGCCCGCCGGGGCCCACGACACCGCTCGCCGTCCCGGTGCAGGCGACGTTCGACGAGCTCGGCAGCCCGCTGCGGGAGACCACCTTCGTGGTCGTCGACCTCGAGACGACCGGCGGCTCGGCGCACGCGTGCGAGATCACCGAGATCGGTGCCGTCAAGGTCCGCGGTGGCGAGGTGCTCGGCGAGTTCCAGACGCTCGTCAACCCGGGCGCGGCGATCCCGCCGTTCATCGCGGTCCTCACCGGCATCACCGACGCCATGGTGGCCGGCAGCCCCCGGCTCGACCAGGCGCTGCCCGCCTTCCTCGAGTTCAGCCGCGGCGCGGTGCTGGTCGCCCACAACGCCCCCTTCGACCTCGGCTTCCTCAAGGCCGGCTGCGCCCGCCTGGGCATCCCCTGGCCCGGCCACGACTCCGTCGACACCGCCCGGCTCGCCCGCCGCGTGCTCACGCGTGACGAGGCGCCCAACTGCAAGCTGGCCACCCTGGCCCGGCTCTTCCGCTCCTCGACCACCCCCGACCACCGCGCCCTGTCCGACGCCCGGGCCACGGTCGACGTCCTGCACGGGCTGATCGCCCGGCTCGGCGGGCTCGGCGTGCACAGCCTCGAGGAGCTGCGCACCTTCTCCAGCCAGGTCAGCGTCGCGCAGCGCCGCAAGCGCCACCTCGCCGACGGGCTGCCGGCGCTGCCCGGGGTCTACCTGTTCCGCGACGGGCGGGGCCGGGTGCTCTACGTCGGCAAGAGCACCAACCTGCGCGGGCGCGTGCGGCAGTACTTCACCGCCAGCGAGCAGCGCACGCGCATGGCCGAGATGGTCGCCGTCGCCGAACGGGTCGACCCGGTCGTCTGCAGCACCTCGCTCGAGGCCGACGTCCGCGAGCTTCGCCTGATCGCCGAGCACACCCCCCGCTACAACCGGCGCAGCACCCGTCCCGACAAGGCGGTCTGGGTCAAGCTGACGGTCGAGGCCTTCCCACGGCTGTCGCTCGTCCGCCAGGTCCTCGACGACGGCGCCTGCTACCTGGGCCCGTTCGGCCGCACCGCCACGGCCGAGCTGGCCGTGGCGGCGGTGCACGAGGCGCTGCCGCTGCGCCAGTGCACCACCCGCCTGTCGCCGCGCCGGCCGTCCGCCGCCTGCGTGCTCGCCGAGATGCGCCGGTGCGGTGCGCCCTGCCTCGGCCCGGAGGCCGGCGAGTCGGTCGAGGCGTACGCCGCCCACGCCGCGGCCTACCGCGCTGCCGTCGGCGGCGACCCGGCCGCCGTCGTGCAGGCCCTCACCGCGCGGATCGCCGGCCTGGCGGCCGACGAGCGCTTCGAGGACGCGGCGGCGCAGCGCGACCGCCTCACGGCCTTCGTCCGTGCCGCCGCCAAGCTGCAGCGCCTGCAGTCCCTCACCGACGTGCCGGAGCTCGTCGCCGCCCGGCCGACCGCCGACCTCGGCTGGGAGGTGGCCGTCGTACGACGGGGACGGCTCGTCGCTGCCGGCACGATCCCCCGCGGAGCGCACCCGGCGCCGTACGTCGACGCCCTGCTCGCCACCC
>NZ_CADCUP010000176.1 GCF_902805925.1 uncultured Nocardioides sp. | reverse complement strand
GGACATCGCCACGATCTTGCCAGTACCGTCGGCGTGCGAGCGAGTAGCCTGCACTGCACGTCGCAGGGGGCTGCGGCGCGGGACGGGACACGAGAAGGACGAGGGCGTCGGTGCGGGTTCGCAAGCTGGAGAAGAAGCGGGGCTGGGCCTTCACCTTCGCTGCCTCGATCGTCAAGCCCACGCTGCTCTCCGTCACCCGGCGCACCTGGGTGGACGGTGAGAAGATCCCGGCCACGGGCGGGTGCATCGTCGTGCTCAACCACATCTCGCACGCCGACCCGCTGGTCAGCGCGCACTTCGTCTACGACCACGGTCGGCTGCCGCGCTACCTCGCGAAGTCCGGGCTGTTCCGCAACCGCTGGCTCGGCGGGTTCCTGCACGCCGCCGGCCAGATCCCGGTCGAGCGGCTGACGGCCTCGGCCGCCGGCGCCTACGCCGCGGCGGTGGCCGCGATAGAGGCCGGCGAGTGCGTCGTGGTCTATCCGGAGGGCACCCTGACCCGCGACCCGGACCTGTGGCCGATGCGCGGCAAGTCGGGGGCCGCACGGCTCGCGCTCGCGACCGGCGTCCCGGTGGTCCCGGTGGGGCAGTGGGGCGCCCAGCACCTGCTGCCGCCGTACTCCACGAGGCCCGACCTCCTCCCGCCCAAGCAGATCGTGATGAAGGCCGGCGACCCTGTGCCGCTGGACGACCTGCGGGCCCTCGACATCACGCCGGCCGTCGTGCGGCAGGCGACCGACCGCATCATGGCGGCCATCGTGGCGCTCGTGGAGGACATCCGTGGCGAGTCGGCGCCGGCCGAGCGCTTCGACCCGCGCACCGCCGGGGTCACCGCGATCGGAAACCCCCACCGGAGCCCGCGTCGGAAGGACCAGCGGTGAGCCCGTCGAGGAGCAGGGTGGCGGTCTTCGGCGCCGGGTCGTGGGGCACCGCCTTCTCGATGGTGCTCGCCGACGCCGGCAACGACGTCACGCTGTGGGCCCGGCGCGAGGAGGTCTGCGACTCCGTCAACGCCACCCACCAGAACGCCGACTACCTGCCCGGCATCGAGCTGCCGCGGTCGATCCGTGCCACCCACGACCCGGAGGAGGCCGCCGCCGGGGCCGAGGCGGTCTTCATGGTGGTGCCGTCCCAGACGTTCCGCGCGAACCTCCAGGAGTGGGCGCCGGCCCTGCCGCCGACCGCGCCCATCGTGTCCTTGATGAAGGGCGTCGAGCTGGGTTCGCTCGACCGGATGAGCCAGGTCATCGCCGAGGAGACGGGCGCCGGCCCCGACCGCATCGCCGTCGTGAGCGGGCCGAACCTCTCCCGCGAGATCGCGCGGCGCGAGCCGGCCGCCTCCGTGGTCGCCTGTGAGGACGAGGACGTCGCGCGCCGGCTGCAGGCGCTGTGCCACAGCGCGGCGTTCCGTCCCTACACCTCCGTCGACGTGCTCGGCTGCGAGCTCGGAGGCGCCTACAAGAACGTGGTGGGGCTCGCCGTCGGCATGGCCGTCGGCCTCGGTTTCGGTGACAACACCACAGCATCGGTGATCACCCGGGGCCTGGCCGAGACCGCCCGCCTGGCGATGGCGCTGGACGCCAACCCGCTCACGCTGATGGGTCTCGCCGGGCTCGGCGACCTGGTCGCCACCTGCTCCTCGCCGCTCTCGCGCAACCGCAGCTTCGGGGTGAAGCTCGGCGAGGGCATGACGACCCAGGACATCTACGACTCCAGCCGCCAGGTGGCCGAGGGTGCCAAGTCGTGCTCGTCGCTGCGGGCCCTGGCCGAGCGCACCGGCATCGACGCCCCCATCGCCGCGCACGTGGACGACGTGGTCGCCGGGAAGCTGACGGCGCCGGACATGATGGAGAGCTTCATCGCGCGGGACACCAAGGCCGAGACGGACTGATGAGACGGCCCGGCCCGACCGAGGGACGAGGTCGCACGAGCGCGTCGAGACCCGGTGCGGTGCACGGCCTCGACGATGCAGCTCGTCCCCGGTGCTCCTCGTACCTCGACCGGCGGGAGGTGCGGGTCAGCCCGCGGTGAGCGTGTCGAGCGCCCGCACGAGGTCGTCCCAGAGGTCGTCGACGTCCTCGATGCCCACCGACATCCGCACCAGGCCGTCGGGGATCGTGGCGGCCTCGGTCTTCCAGCGGCGGCGGCGCTCGAACGTCGACTCCACGCCGCCCAGCGAGGTGGCGTGCACCCAGAGCCGGGTCTTGCGCGTCAGCAGGTCGGCCGCCATCGCGCCTCCGGCCAGGACCACCGCCAGGATGCCGCCGAAGCCGGGATAGCGCACCTCGCCGATGGCCGGGTGCTCGGCCAGCCGACGCGCCAGCTCCATGGCGTTCTGCTGCGCCCTCTCGACGCGCAGGTGGAGCGTGCGCAGCCCACGCAGGGTCAGCCACGCCTCCAGCGTGCCGGGCACGGCGCCGAGCAGGTCCCGGCGGCCCTTCAGCACGGCGTACAGCTCCTCGTCGCTCGTCACCACCGCACCCATGAGCAGGTCGCTGTGGCCGCCGAGGTACTTCGTGGCCGAGTGCACGACGACGTCGACGCCGTCGGCCAGCGGGGTCTGCAGCAGAGGGGTGGCGAAGGTGTTGTCGACCACGACGTAGGCGCCGGCCTCGTGCGCGGCGGCGGTGATGGTCGCGATGTCGGCGATCTCCAGCGCCGGGTTGGTCGGGGACTCCAGCCACACCAGGGCTGCGTCGTCGCAGGCGCGGACCACGGCCTCGGTGTCGGTGATGTCGACCAGCTCCGCGCGCAGGCGGCCGCGCGACTCCAGGTCGGCCAGCTGCATCACCGTGCCGTTGTAGGCGTGGCGCGGGGCCACGACCTTGGCGTCCCTGCCGACCAGGTCGAGGACCGTGGCGACGCCCGCCAGCCCGGAGGAGAAGGCCAGGCAGCGACCGCCCTCCAGCTGCCCGATGACGTCCTCGACCGCGGTCCAGGTGGGATTGCCGTAGCGGCCGTACTCCAGGTCGCCGCCGGCGACGTACGTCGCGGCCATCGTGATGGGGGTGTTGAGCGGCGCGTCCGGCTCGTGGGGCGGGCGGCCGGCCGTGACGGCGACGGTGCTGGGCTTGAGGGCGTTCGAGGGTGAGTCCGCGGGCATGGGGACGACCCTAGGCGGCTAGGGTCGACGCCGATGAGCCAGTCCAGCCGCCGCAAGCCCCGCGTCGCCGTCGTCTTCGGCGGCCGCTCCTCCGAGCACGCGATCTCCTGCATCACGGCGGGGAGCGTCATGGACGCCATCGACCGCGACACCTACGACGTCGTGCCGGTCGGCATCGCGGCCGACGGGCGGTGGGTGCTGGAGTCCTCCGACACCTCCCGGCTCCGGCTCACCACGCCCGGCGCGCTGCCCGAGGTCGACGGGGACGGGGACTCCATCGCGCTGCTGCGCGAGGAGGGCCGCACCGACATCGTGGTGAGCGCCCCCTCGGCGACGCCCCGCACGCTGGGCGAGGTCGACGTGGTCTTCCCGGTGCTCCACGGCCCGTGGGGCGAGGACGGCACCATCCAGGGCATGTTCGAGATGGCCGGGGTCCGCTACGTCGGTGCCGGCGTGCTCGCCTCGGCCGTCAGCATGGACAAGGCCTACCTCAAGATCGTCCTCCAGGCGGCGGGCCTGCCGGTCATGCCCGGGGTCACGGTCACCGAGCGGGAGTGGCGGGCCGACGCGACCGGCTGCCGCGAGCGCATCGCGGCGCTGGGCTTCCCGGCCTTCGCCAAGCCCGCGCGCGGCGGCTCGAGCATCGGGATCAGCAAGGTCCACGACGCGAGCGAGGTCGACGCGGCGCTGGTGGAGGCGTTCCGCCACGACCCCAAGGTGCTCGTCGAGGTCGCTGCGGTCGGGGCCCGCGAGGTCGAGTGCGGGGTGCTGGGCACCCTCGACGGCGGTGTCGAGACCACCCGGCCCGCCGAGATCCGCATCGGCGGTGACCACGAGTTCTACGACTTCGCGGCCAAGTACCTGCCCGAGGAGCACACCGAGCTCGACGTGCCCGCGGACCTGCCCGCCGAGGTCGAGGCCGAGATGCGCGAGCTCGCCGTGCGCTGCTTCGAGGCGGTCTCCGGGGAGGGCCTGGCCCGCGTCGACTTCTTCGTCATGCCCGACCACTCACTCGTCGTCAACGAGCTGAACACGATGCCGGGCTTCACCCAGACCTCGATGTTCCCGCGGATGTGGGCCGAGTCCGGCCTCGACTACCCGGCGCTGGTCGACCGCCTGCTCCAGCTGGCGCTGCGGCGCGGCACCGGGCTGCGCTGAGCCCGGCTCGTCACGAGCAGGGCCTCACCAGCTCCAGCTCGGCGGTGACGGGCCCGCCGAGCTCCTTCAGCACGACGTCGGAGCGCTGGCGGTAGACGCCGGGGACGCGCACCTGCACGACCGGCTCGTAGCCGAGGGACCACACGGTGATGTCGGCGCCCAGGTCCTCCATCGCCGCATCGTCCGGCACGAACCACTGCGTGCCGTCGGCCACGGTGCACGACGCGAACTCGTCGAAGGACGCGGGCATCGTCGTGCCGCACTCCAGCACCAGGGCCGGGTCGTCGCCCCAGGCGGCACCCAGCGCGTCGTCGGGACTGACGGAACGCCGCTGCGCCCCCGCCACGGTGTCGGGCAGGTCGTCGAGCAGCTCGCGGCACACGGCGGCCTCCCCGGCGGGGACCTCACGGTCCTCGATGGACACCTCCGAGCCGCACCCGGCCATCCCGAGCAGGAGGGCGCACGCGACGACGCCCCGGAGCCGAGACGGTCCGGGGCGTCGTACGGACGCGGTGATGGGCAACCCGGTCAGATGTGCACGACCGGGCAGGTGAGGGTGCGGGTGATGCCGTCGAGGCTCTGCACCTTCGACACCACGAGCTTGCCGAGCTCGTCGACGTTGCGGGCCTCCGCGCGGACGATGACGTCGTAGGGCCCGGTCACGTCCTCCGCGAGCGTCACTCCCTTGACCTGGGCGATGGCGGTGGCGACCTCGGCGGCCTTGCCGACGTCGGTCTGGATCAGGATGTAGGCCTGGACGACCATCAGGACTCCTCGGTCTCGTAGTGCGGCTGTCGCGGCCAACCTACCGTGCAGCGTCGGGCGCCCGACAGCCCTCCCGCGCGCACCGGTGACACGCCTTCCGCCCGTCGTCTGGTGGGATGGGGCCATGCCCTCCCAGCCGTCCGCGACGCCCCCGTTCCCCGCCGACGCGACCCTGGCGGACGCCGGGGAGTTCGGCCTGATCGGCGCCCTCACCCGCATCTTCGAGCAGGGCGAGCACGTGCTGGTCGGCCCCGGCGACGACGCGGCGGTGCTGCGCATCCGGAGCGGCCACGTGGTCGTCTCCACCGACCTGATGGTGGAGGGCCGGCACTTCCGCCGCGACTGGGCGAGCGCCGAGGACGTCGGGCACCGGGCCGCCGCCCAGAACCTCTCCGACGTCAACGCGATGGGCGGGCGCGCCCACTCGCTCACCGTCGGGCTGGCCGCGCCCGCCGACCTGCCGGTGCAGTGGGCGCTGGACTTCGCGCGCGGCTTCGCCGAGGAGTGCGCGCTGGTCGGTGCCAGCGTCGTGGGCGGCGACCTGACCCGCGCCGACGAGGTGGTGATCGCCGTGACCGTGATGGGCTCGTGCGCCCAGAGCCCCGTGCTGCGGTCCGGCGCCGAGCCCGGCGACGTGGTGGCCCTGTGCGGGCGCCAGGGCTGGGCCGCCGGCGGGCTGGCCGTCCTGGGCCGCGGCTTCCGCTCGCCCCGGGTGCTGGTCGAGGCCTACCGGCGCCCGGAGCCGCCGTACGACGCCGGGCAGGCCGCCGCCCAGGCCGGCGCCACCGCCATGATCGACGTCTCCGACGGCCTGCTGTCCGACGCCGGTCACCTCGCCGAGGAGTCGGGGGTGACCCTCGACCTCCACCGCGCCGCCTTGGAGGTGCCCGAGCCGCTGCACGCGGTGGGATCGGCCCTGGGTGCCGACCCGATGAGGTTCGTGCTGGGCGGTGGCGACGACCATGCGCTGCTCGCGACGTTCCCGCCCGACCGCGTGCCCGACGGCTGGACCGTCGTCGGTGAGGTGCGCGAGGGGGAGGGCGTCACGGTCGACGGCGCGGCGTACGACGGCCCCACCGGGTGGGTGCACTTCTGACCGGGCCCGTGCGATTTCAGCGTTCGCCGGGCTGTCGGATACTCTTGCGCGGTTGCTCGCCGGCCCGGTCGGCCATGGCGGGCCCTCTGACATGAATCAACGAACCTCAGGAGTACCCGGTGGCTGCCGTCTGTGACATCTGCGCCAAGAAGCCCGGCTTCGGCAACAACCGGCCGTGGTCGCGCAAGATTACGAAGCGTCGCTTCAACCCCAACATCCAGCGGGTGCGTGCCACGGTCAACGGCACCCCCCAGCGCATGAACGTGTGCACCGGCTGCCTCAAGGCCGGCAAGGTCTCGCGCTGATCCCACGCTGACCGACGGGCCCCGCGAGCACCTGCTCGCGGGGCCCATCGCACGTCCGGCGTCCCGGCGCCGCGGTGTCGCCACCGGGCACTACCCTGTGGCACTCGACGCGCGTCCGGGGGCGGTGCGCACCAGGAGGGGGTGGCCATGGAGACCGTGCCGCACGGCATCACCCTCGCGACCGTGCTGCGCTTCGTGGACGTGGCGACCGACACCCTGGCCGCCGCGCGGGAGGAGATCGACGCCCTCAACGTCTACCCCGTGCCCGACGGCGACACGGGCACGAACATGTTCCTCACCGTCTCGGCCGCCCGGGACGCGATCCGCGCCGCGGTCGCCGACGGCGCCGACTTCCCGGCCGCGATGGCCGCGTTCTCGCGCGGGGCGCTGCTCGGCGCGCGCGGCAACTCCGGGGTGATCCTCTCGCAGCTGCTCGGCGGCATCGTCTCGCGCCTGGTTTCGGCCACCGCCCAGGAGCGCAACGCCGTCGTGATGGCCGACGCCCTGCGGCTGGCGACCGACGCCAGCTACGCAGCCGTCGGAACGCCCGTGGAGGGCACGATGCTCACCGTCGCCCGGGCCGCCAGCGACGCCGCCCTGGTGAGCGCGGCCGTCCCGGCGGCGCGGGCGCGCGACGTCTTCTCGGCCGCCGCGGCGGCCGCCCGCGAGGCGCTGGCGCGTACGCCGGAGCAGCTCCGCGTGCTGGCCGACGCCGGCGTGGTCGACGCCGGAGGCCGGGGCCTGAGCGTGGTGCTCGACGCCGCCGAGACCGTCCTCACCGGGCGCCGCCCGCTGACGACCTCGCCGCGTCGCGGTGGCGGGCCCCGGATCCCGTCGCCGGTCGCCGGCCACGGCCTCGGGCCCGACGGGCCGGCGTACGAGGTGATGTACCTCCTCGATGCCGACGACGCCGCCGTCTCGGCGCTCAAGACGTCGCTGGCCCCGCTGGGCGACAGCCTCGTCGTGGTCGGCGGCGAGGGCCTGTGGAACGTCCACGTCCACGTCGACGACGTCGGCGCGGCGATCGAGGCCGGCATCGCCGCCGGCCGGCCGCACCGGGTGCGGGTGACCCACTTCGCCGACCAGGTGGCCGGCCGCCCGGCCGCCACCCGCACCGGACGGCGGCTGGTGGCCGTCGCCGCCGGTCCCGGCCTGGCGACGCTCTTCGAGCAGGCCGGCGCGATCGTCGTGCACGGCGGGCCCGGGCAGCGACCGTCGTCCGGCCAGGTCCTGGCGGCCATCGAGTCGTGCGGCGCCGCCGAGGTGGTCCTGCTGCCCAACGACGCCGACTCGGTGCGCGTGGCGGAGGTCGCCGCCCGCACGGCGGAGCAGTCGGGCGACGTGACGGTCGTGGTGATCCCCACCCAGGCGCAGGTGCAGGGCCTCGCGGCGGCCGCCGTGCACGAGCCGGGGCGCCGGCTGGACGCCGACGTGCTGGAGATGACCGCCACCGCCCGGCACACCCGCCACGGCGCCGTCACGGTCGCCGTCCGGCAGGCCATCACCATGGCCGGGCCGTGCCGGCCCGGCGACGTGCTCGGCGTCATCGCCGGCGACTTCGCGGTCGTGGGCGACGACCTGCACGCCGTCGCGGTCGACGTCCTCGAGCGTCTCCTCGGCGGCGGCGGCGAGCTCGTGACGATCGTGGCGGGCGCCGAGGAGGGTGCCGAGGAGCTGGCACGCCGGTGCGCGGCGTACGTCGAGGCGGAGCACCCGCACGTCGACGTCGTCGTGTACGACGGCGGCCAGGCGCGCTACCCCCTCCTGGTGTCGGTCGAGTAGGCCCCGGCAGCCATGGTCGCCATCACCCCCGACTCGCCGATCGCGAGCGTCTTCGGGCGCTCGGTGAGGAAGCGCGACGCCATCTCCAAGGGTCTGGGCCTCGCCACCGTCGGGGACCTCGTCTGGCACTTCCCGCGCCGCTACGTGAAGACCACCGAGCTCTCCGAGGTGGCCGAGCCGCGAGAGGGCGACCTGCTCAGCGTCGTGGGCCGGGTCACGCGCAGCGAGGTCCGCTCGTTCCTGAACAAGCGGACCCGCAAGCCGGGCTTCCGCGTCGAGGTGCGCATCGAGACCAACGGGCCCTCGTTCACCTGCTCCTTCTTCCTGCCCCACAAGACCCAGGCCGACAACGAGCAGCGGCGGATGGCGGTGGGCGGCAGCGGCATGTTCACCGGCAAGGCGCAGCGCTTCGCCGGGTCCTGGCAGCTCGCCTCGCCGCACTCGGTGATGTTCGGGGCGACGGAGGGCGACGACGCCGACGCTGCGGAGGGCGGCCTGGCGGCCAGCCTCAAGGGGCTCCTCCCGATCTACCCGGTGACGGCAGGGGTGTACTCCTGGGACGTCCAGAAGGCCGTCCAGCTCGCCCTCGACGTCGTCAGCGACGTGCCTGACGTCCTCTCCCCGGAGCTGCGCGAGCGCTACGGCGTGCTCGACGTGATGGCGGCCCTGCGCTGGGTGCACGCCCCCGACGACCACCGGCAGCTGGGGGCCGCGCAGAAGCGGTTCCGCTTCGAGGAGGCGCTGATCCTCCAGCTCGTGATGGCGCGGCGCCGTGCCGCCCAGCGCGCCCTCGGCGCCCAGGCCCGCACCGGCGGGGGAGGACTGCTGACGGCCTTCGACGCCCGGCTGCCGTTCACCCTGACCGACGGCCAGCGCGAGATCGGGGAGCTCCTCGAGGAGGAGCTGGCGCAGAGCCACCCCATGAACCGCCTGCTCCAGGGCGAGGTCGGGTCGGGCAAGACGCTGGTGGCCCTGCGCGCCATGCTGCGCGTGGTCGACTCCGGTGGTCAGGCCGTGCTGCTGGCGCCCACCGAGGTGCTGGCCCAGCAGCACCACCGCAGCATCACCGCGATGCTGGGCGACCTCGCGGCCGGCGGCATGCTGGGCGGTGCCCCCGAGGCCACCCGCGTCGTCCTGCTCACCGGCTCGATGGGCAGGGCGCAGCGCCAGGAGGCGATGCTCGCGATGGCCAGCGGGGAGGCGGGCATCGCGCTCGGCACGCACGCGCTGCTCGAGGAGGGCGTCACCTTCGCCGACCTCGGGCTCGTCGTCGTCGACGAGCAGCACCGCTTCGGCGTCGAGCAGCGCGCCGCGCTCACCGACAAGGCCGGCAGCCCCCCGCACGTGCTCGTCATGACCGCCACCCCGATCCCACGGACGGTGGCGATGACCGTCTTCGGCGACCTCGAGACCTCCGTGCTCTCCGAGCTGCCGGCCGGACGCGCCCCGATCCAGACCAGCGTCGTGCCGCTGGTCGACCAGCCGCACTGGATCGACCGGGTGTGGCACCGGGTGCGCGAGGAGGTCGAGAAGGGCCACCAGGCCTACGTCGTGTGCCCCCGCATCAGCGGCGACGAGCCCGAGCAGGGCGAGACCGACCAGCTCGACCTCGACGACGAGGGCGCGCCGGTGGCTCCGCGCCAGGCGCTCGCCGCGGTGACCGACCTGGTCGAGGAGCTCTCGACGCAGCGGCTGCCCGGCCTGCGGGTGCGGATGCTGCACGGCAGGATGCCGCCCGACGAGAAGGACGCCGTGATGCGCGCCTTCGCCGCGGGCGAGATCGACGTGCTGGTGTCGACCACCGTCATCGAGGTGGGCGTCGACGTCGCCAACGCCACGGCCATGGTGCTCATGGACGCCGACCGCTTCGGCGTCTCCCAGCTCCACCAGCTCCGTGGGCGCGTCGGCCGGGGCGGCCACCCCGGTCTGTGCCTGCTGGTCACCCGGTCCGAGGCCGGCAGCGACGCCCGGGTGCGGCTCGACGCCGTCGCCGCGACCACCGACGGCTTCGAGCTCAGCCGCGTCGACCTCGAGCAGCGCCGTGAGGGCGACGTGCTCGGCCGCAACCAGAGCGGCTTCCGCTCCAGCCTGGTGTCGCTGCGGGTGCTGCGCGACGAGAAGACGATCGTGCGCGCCCGCGGGGCCGCCGAGGAGCTGCTCGCCGACGACCCCGCGCTCGAGCGGGCGCCCGCGCTGGCCCGCGTGGTGGACGAGATGGAGAAGACCCGCGAGTCTGAGTTCATGGAGAAGTCATAGGGGCATGACGCGGATCATCGGGGGGAGTGCCGGAGGTCGCCGGCTCCAGACACCCAGGGGCGCGGCCACGCGGCCGACCAGCGACCGGGTGCGGGAGGCGCTGTTCTCGGCGATCGAGTCGTGGTGCGGCTCGCTGTCGGGCCTGCGCTTCCTCGACCTGTACGCCGGGTCGGGCGCCGTCGGCCTCGAGGCCTGGTCGCGGGGCGCCGGGGTGGTCACCCTGGTCGAGCAGGACCGGCGTACCGCCGCGCTCGTCGCCGACAACGCCCGTGCGCTCGACGCCCGCGCCCACGTGCTCACCGCCTCGGTCTCCACCGCGCTGGCCACGGTGCCGTCCGCGCCGTACGACGTGGCCTTCCTCGACCCGCCCTACCCGCACGCGTCGTCCCGGGTGGTCGCCGACCTGGCGGCGCTGGTGGGCCACCACTGGCTGGTGCCCGGAGCGCTGGTGGTCGTCGAGCGCTCCTCCCGCGGCGAGCCGCTCACCTGGCCCGAGGGGCTGGTGGGGGAGCGGCAGCGCAGGTACGGCGAGACGATGCTTTGGTACGGTCGCGCCGCCACCAACCCGGAGGAGTAGCCCGTGCCCGCACGCCGTCGTGTCGTGTGCCCCGGTTCGTTCGACCCGGTGACCAACGGACACCTCGACATCGTGGGGCGAGCGGCGTCCCTGTTCGACGAGGTCGTGGTGGCGGTGGGGGTCAACGCCTCCAAGAACCGCCTGTTCACCGCCGACGAGCGCATCGAGATGCTCCGGACCGCCTGCCGCGACCTGCCCAACGTGCGTGTCGACGGGTTCGCCGGGCTGCTCACCGACTTCTGCCGGGAGCACGACATCGTCGCCATCGTGAAGGGCCTGCGGGCGGTGAGCGACTTCGACTACGAGCTGCAGATGGCGCAGATGAACTCCAGCCTCGCGCCGATCGAGACGGTGTTCGTGCCGACGAGCCCCGAGTACTCCTTCCTGGCCTCCTCGCTGGTCAAGGAGGTCGCCGCGTTCGGGGGCGACGTCGCCGGCCTGGTGCCCGGCTTCGTGCACGACCTGCTGAGGGAGCGGCTGGCCGAGCGCACGCGCGAGCAGTGAGCCGATGAGGCGGTGCGGTCCGGTGCGTTTTGGTCCCGTCGACGCCCGCCCGTTAGGATTCATGGGTTCTGTCGTGCCGGACTGGAGTTGAGCCCTGAACAGCCTGGACCCGAGAGCGCCGCTCGTGCTCGATACTCGCGAGCTCGGTCGCCGCCCGGGGTCCCAGCGTCAGGTGGTCGTCACCGTTCCGGCCCCGCCAGAACTCGGCATCGAAGTGCTCCGTGTCGCCGAGGGCTCGCCGGTCGACCTCGACCTGCGCCTCGAGGCGGTCATGGAGGGCGTGTTGGTCACGGGTACGGCGCAGGCCGTGCTCCACGGCGAGTGCGTGCGGTGCCTGGAGCCCATCGAGGACGAGCTCGTCGTCGATCTCCAGGAGCTGTACGTCTACGACGACATCCGGCACGACGACTCCGACGAGGAGCTCGACGACGAGGCCAGCAAGCTCGAGGACGACCTGCTCGACCTCGAACCCCTGCTGCGGGACGCGGTGGTGCTCGCACTGCCGTTCCAGCCGCTGTGCCGGGACGACTGTCCGGGCCTGTGCGTCGAGTGTGGCGCGCGGCTCGCGGACGATCCCGGTCACGGGCACGACGCAGCGATCGATCCGCGGTGGGCGGGCCTCCAGGCCCTCCAGCCGGATCGCGACCAGAACCAGTGATGGCCGGACCTCCGGCCCGTGTGAGGAGAAAACAGTGGCTGTCCCGAAGCGGAAGATGTCGCGCAGCAACACGCGCCACCGTCGGTCGGCGTGGAAGGCCGTCGCGCCCTCCCTCGTGACCTGCGCGAACCCCGCCTGCGGTGCCAAGCACCTGCCGCACCGTGCGTGCGGTCAGTGCGGCCAGTACGGCGCCCGCGCCGACCGTCGCCAGGTTCTCTGAACCGGGCGACGCGCTGACCACCGCGAGTCTGCGTGTCGCGCTCGGCGATCCGGTCCTGGACGCCGAGCTGCTGGACCGCGCGCTGACGCACCGCTCGTACGCCTACGAGAAGGGCGGCCTGCCCACCAACGAGCGGCTGGAGTTCCTCGGCGACTCCGTCCTCGGGGTCATCGTCACCGAGGCGCTCTACACGACCCACCCCGACCTCTCCGAGGGGCGGCTGGCCAAGCTCCGCGCCGCGGTGGTCAACGCCCGCGCCCTCGCCGGGGTCGCCCGTGAGCTCGGGCTCGGCGAGCACATCAAGCTGGGCCGGGGCGAGGAGTCGACCGGTGGCCGCGACAAGGCCTCGATCCTCTCCGACACGGTCGAGGCCGTGATCGGCGCCATCCACCTCTCCGGCGGCTTCGAGGCCTCGGGCCCGGTGGTGCACCGGCTCTTCGACCCGCTGATGGAGGCCGCCGCCGCCATGGGCGCCGGGCTGGACTGGAAGACCTCCCTGCAGGAGCTCTCCGCCGCGCACGGCCTCGGCGTGCCCGAGTACGTCATCGAGGACGACGGCCCCGACCACATGAAGACCTTCACCGCCCGGGTCCGGGTCGGGGAGCAGCTCTACGGCCACGGCGAGGGCCGCTCGAAGAAGGAGGCGGAGCAGGCCGCCGCCGAGACCGCCTACGTCGCCATCCGGGCGACCGTCGCCCCTGTCGCCGTCCCCTCTGCCGCCCCTCCTCCCGGCTGAGCGGTGCCGGAGCTGCCCGAGGTCGAGGTCGTGCGCCTCGGGCTCGCCACCCACGTCGTCGGCACCACGATCGAGCGCGTCGAGGTGCTCCATCACCGCCCGGTCCGTCGTGACCCGCGGGGCGCCGACGGCTTCGCCGCCGCGCTGACCGGCCGGCGCGTCGACGCGGCCAGGCGCCGCGGCAAGTACTTCTGGCTCGCCCTCGACAACGGCGACGCCCTCCTCGGCCACCTCGGCATGAGCGGGCAGATGCTGGTCCAGGCGCCGGCCCGGCCCGACGAGAGGCACTTGCGGGTGCGCTTCACCCTCGACCGCCCCGAGCACGAGCTGCGCTTCGTCGACCAGCGGATGTTCGGTGGGCTGCTGGTGTCCCAGGGGGGCGCCGGCCTGCCGACCGAGATCGCCCACATCGCCCGCGACCCGCTGGACCCCGCCTTCGACGACGACGCGTTCGTGGCCCGCGTGCGGCGGCGCCCGTCCGCGGTCAAGCGGCAGCTCCTCGACCAGACGCTCGTCTCGGGGGTCGGGAACATCTACGCCGACGAGGCGCTGTGGCGGGCCCGGGTGCACGGCGAGCGGCCCGGCGACCGGCTCACCCGCGCCCAGGTGGGCGAGGTGCTCGCCCATGCCCGGGCGGTGATGGCGGCCGCCCTGGAGCAGGGCGGCACCTCCTTCGACGCGCTCTACGTCAACGTCAACGGGCAGTCCGGCTACTTCGACCGCTCGCTGCACGCCTACGGCCAGGAGGGCCTGCCGTGCCAGCGCTGCGGCACCCCCATCCGGCGGGCGCCCTTCATGAACCGGTCGTCGTACTTCTGTCCGGTGTGCCAGCCGGTGCCGCGTCGACGGCGTGCGCCGGCCGCCCGCTGACAGCCACACCGGCCGGGATTGACCCGCCGCACCCTCGGTGGGACTCTTGAAGACGGCCCGCACGGGCCGTTGTCCCCACCCGCACCTGAAAGGCTCGCCCATGGCCAAGGCGCTGATCGGTCACCTGAACAGCGACCCGCGGACCACCGCCCGTCTCTCCGCCCAGAACCACCGCCTGCGCGCCCGCGTCGCCGACCTCGAGCGGCTCGTCGTCCGGCTGCAGCAGGAGAACGACCGGCTCACCGCAGCGCAGGCAGCCGTTCTCCTCGAGCGCGAGACCCAGGCGCTCGAGCAGATGATGCACGCCTGAGCGTCCCTCCCCGGGCCGCACCAGCCCCGTGTCGCAGCAGCAGCCCCCCGCGTCGTCTCGTCGACGCGGGCTCCTCGACGCGGGCGTCGGCGAGGATGAGGTCAGAGGTCAGTGCGCCTCGGGCGGCATGGAGCGGGCGGCGTACCCCTGCCAGTTGCTGTTCAGGGCCTCGAGGAGCTGGGTGACCATGAGCGGGGAGAGGTTGACCCGCGCCACGACGGTGCCCTGGTGGCTGCCGTCCTCGCGCGGGTGCGCGTAGTCCATCCGCGCGAAGTCGATGGTGAACTCGTAGGGGCTGTGCGAGACCGCCGCGAAGTTCGCCCACACCCCGCCGGCCTGGTCGTCGGGCACGGCGATCTGGAAGTTCGGCGGTGCGGAGGAGGGCTGGTCCGGCTCGGCGTCTGACATGCCGCCGACGCTACCGGCGCCCCGGTCGGCGACGAGTAGGGTGAGCGGCGCTGGGCCCCACGCCGGTGTCTGAGAGGATGCCGCGTCCAGTCGAGCCGAGGTGCCGCGGAGGAGCCAGGGTGTACCTGAAGAGCCTGACCCTCAAGGGGTTCAAGTCCTTCGCGTCCTCCACGACGCTCCAGCTGGAGCCCGGCATCACCTGCATCGTGGGGCCGAACGGCTCCGGCAAGTCGAACGTCGTCGACGCCCTCGCCTGGGTGATGGGCGAGCAGGGCGCCAAGTCGCTGCGCGGCGGCAAGATGGAGGACGTCATCTTCGCCGGCACGTCCGGCCGCCCGCCGCTGGGCCGCGCCGAGGTCGCGCTGACCATCGACAACGCCGACGGCGCGCTGCCGATCGAGTACGCCGAGGTGACGATCAGCCGCACGATGTTCCGCAACGGCGGCTCCGAGTACGCCATCAACGGCCAGTCCTGCCGTCTCCTCGACGTCCAGGAGCTGCTGTCCGACTCCGGCATCGGCCGCGAGATGCACGTCATCGTCGGCCAGGGCCAGCTCGACCAGATCCTGCACGCGACCCCCGAGGACCGCCGCGGCTTCATCGAGGAGGCCGCCGGAGTCCTCAAGCACCGCAAGCGCAAGGAGAAGGCGCTCCGCAAGCTCGACTCCACCGAGGGCAACCTCACCCGGCTCACCGACCTCCTCTCCGAGATCCGCCGCCAGCTCAAGCCGCTGGGCCGGCAGGCCGAGGTGGCACGGCGGGCGGTCGCGGTGCAGGCCGACGTGCGCGACGCCCGGGCCCGCTTGGTCGCCGACGACCTCGTCACCGCGCGCACGGCACTGACCCAGGAGCTCGCCGACGAGTCGCTGCTCCTCGAGCGGCGCGCGCAGGTCGAGGCCGCCGTCACCGAGGCCCGCGCCCGCGAGTCGGCGCTGGAGGCCGCCCTCCGCAAGGACCTGCCGGCGCTGGCGGCCGCGCAGGAGACGTACTTCGCCCTCTCCGGGCTGAAGGAGCGGCTGCGCGGCACGCAGTCGCTGGCGGCCGAGCGGGTGCGCAACGCCGCCGGCACGAGCGAGGACGACGTCGACCACGGCGGCCGCGACCCGGGGCAGCTCGAGGGCGAGGCGGCACGCGTGCGCGCTCAGGAGCAGGAGATCGGCGCCGAGGTCGAGTCGTTGCGCACCGCGCTGGAGGAGGCGGTCACGGCCCGTCGCGCGGCCGAGGACGCCGCGGCCGAGGAGGACCGCCGCATCGCCGGCCTCCAGCGCGCGGCGGCCGACCGCCGCGAGGGCCTCGCCCGCCTGCACGGCCAGGTCAACGCCATCAAGTCGCGCGCCGCCGCCAACGACGACGAGGTCGCCCGCCTCACCGCCGCCCGCGAGGAGGTCGTGGCCCGGGCCGAGCGCGCGCAGCGCGACTTCACCGCCCTGGAGACCAGGGTCGCCGGCCTCGACGCGGGCGAGGAGGGGCTCGACGCCGAGCACGAGGCGGCCGTCGCCGCCCTCGACGACATCGAGGAGCGGCTCGCGAAGGCCCGCGACGAGGCGCAGCAGGCCGATCGGGAGCGCACCGGCCTGCTGGCCCGCAAGGACGCCCTCGAGATCGGGCTCAACCGCAAGGACGGCGCCGGCGCGCTGCTGGCGGCCTCCGACCCCGTGTCGGGGCTGATGGGCTCGGTCGCCGCGCTGCTCGCGGTGCGCCCGGGGTTCGAGGCCGCCGTCGCCGCGGCGCTCGGCTCGGCTGCCGACGCGGTCGCCGTCACCGACGCCGACGCCGCCGTCGCCGCCATGCGGCACCTCCGAGACGACGACCTCGGCCGGGCCGGACTGCTGCTGGGCGGAGCCCCGGCCGACGACCGCCCCTGGCCCGCGCTGCCCGACGGGGCGACGTACGCCGTCGGGGTCGTCGAGGGGCCGACCGCGCTCGACGGCGCCCTGGCCCGGCTGCTCCACCACGTCGCGGTGGTCGACGACCTCGACGCCGCGCGCGCCCTGGTCGCGGAGGTGCCCGGTGTCACCGCGGTGACCCGGGCCGGCGACCTGATCGGCGCCCACTACGCCTCCGGCGGCTCCTCGAGCCAGCCGAGCCTGATCGAGGTCCAGGCCGCGGTCGACGAGGCCACCGAGCAGCTCGCGGAGGCCACGGCCGCGGCGGAGCGGCTGGGCTTCGAGATCTCCCGCCTGGAGTCGGCGCGCCTGGAGGCGCTCAAGCGCAGCGACGTGGCGCTCGCCAAGCTGCACGAGTCCGACGCGACGCTGGCCGCGGTGGCCGAGGAGCTCGGGCAGTACGGCTCGCAGGCCCGCGCCGCCCGCGGCGAGGCCGAGCGGCTCGAGAAGGCCATCGCCACCGCCGAGCAGGCCCACGAGAACGACCTGGCCGGCCTCGCCGAGCTCGAGCGACGGCTCGCCGCCGCCGAGGAGGCCAGCGACGAGGAGCCCGACGTCGCCGACCGTGAGCGCCTGGTCGAGCAGGCACGCGCCGCCCGGCAGGGTGAGATGGACGCCCGGCTCGGGCTGCGCACCGCCGAGGAGCGGGCCCGGGCGCTGCACGGGCGCGCCGACGCCCTGCTCCGGTCGGCCCGCGCCGAGCGCGAGTCGCGCGCCAAGGCCCGCGAGCGCCGCGAGCGCATCCTGCGCGAGGGCCGGGCGGCCGAGTCCGTGGGTGCCGCGGTCGCGGTCGTCCTCGGCCGGCTGGAGCACTCCATCGTGCTGGCCTCCGAGGCGCGCGGCGACATCGAGCGTGCCCGGCACAGCCGGGAGCAGGATCTGCTGGCGGTCCGCACGGCGCTGCGCGACCTCGGTCGCGAGCACGACGAGCTGGTCAGCTCGGTGCACCGCGACGAGATGGCCCGCACTCAGCAGAGGATGCGGATCGAGCAGCTCGAGGAGCGGGCGCTCGAGGAGCTCGGCCTCGACCCCGAGGCGCTGGTCACCGACTACGGGCCAGAGGTCCCCGTGCCGTTCGCCGGCGAGGTCGCCGACGGCGAGGAGCCGCCCGAGCCGGCGCCGTACGTGCGCGAGGAGCAGCAGAGGCGCCTGCGTGCCGCGGAGCGGGCCCTGAGCATGCTGGGCCGGGTCAACCCGCTCGCGCTCGAGGAGTTCTCCGCGATGGAGGAGCGCCACCGGTTCCTCACCGAGCAGCTCGAGGACCTCAGGCGGACCCGCAAGGACCTCCTCGACATCGTCCGCGAGGTCGACACCCGCGTCGAGCAGGTCTTCGCCGAGGCGTACGCCGACGTCGAGCGCGCCTTCGACTCCACCTTCGCCCGGCTCTTCCCCGGTGGCGAGGGCCGCCTGGTGCTCACCGAGCCGGGCGACATGCTGAACACCGGCATCGAGGTGGAGGCCCGCCCCGCGGGCAAGAAGGTCAAGCGGCTCTCGCTGCTCTCGGGCGGGGAGCGCTCACTGGTCGCGGTGGCGTTCCTGGTGGCGCTGTTCAAGGCCCGCCCCTCGCCGTTCTACATCCTCGACGAGGTCGAGGCCGCGCTGGACGACACCAACCTCGGCCGGCTGCTCGAGATCTACGAGGAGCTGCGCGAGAACTCCCAGCTGCTCGTCATCACCCACCAGAAGCGCACCATGGAGGTCGGCGACGCGCTGTACGGCGTCACGATGCGCGGCGACGGCGTCTCGGCGGTCATCAGCCAGCGGCTCCGCGACGCCGAGAGCGCGTGACCGGGGCCGCGTGATGGGGGACCGCGCACCGGGGCCGACCCGGGCCGACTACGTGGCGTGGCGCACCGTCACCACCCGCTGGCGCGACGACGACGCCTACGGCCACCTCAACAACGCGACCTACTACGAGCTCTTCGACACCGCCGTGAACGCCCACCTCTACCAGGCCACGGGCACCGACGTACGGCGGCTGCCGGCGATCGGCGTGGTCGCCGAGACCTCCTGCCGCTACTTCCGCGAGATCGGCTTCCCCGAGCCGATCGAGACCGGGCTGGTCGTGGACAAGGTGGGCACCTCGTCGGTCGTCTACCGCATCGGCCTCTTCCAGGGCGACGGCGACGAGGCCGCCGCGGAGGGCCGCTTCGTGCACGTCTACGTCGACAACGCCCACGGCGCCGGGCAGCGGCCCGTGGTGCCCCTGCCGGACGTGGTGCGCACCGCCGTCACCCCGCTCCTGCGCGGCTGACCCGCGCGCCACGCCGGGGATGCCGGCCGCACCGACGGCGTGTGCCACGCTGGGGCGACGTGCAGCCGACCGCTCGGGAGTGATCGATCCGTGACCGCCATCATCCTCACCATGCTCCTCGTCCTGGTCGCCGCGACCGGCGTCGTGGTCTACGTCGCCTGGCCGCACCGCGGTGCCGACGTCCCCGGGGCGCCCTGGCTCGGCGATGCGATGAGGAAGGGCGTCGAGAGGCTGCCGACGCTCGAGGAGGACCAGCACGCCGACGCCCAGCACGACGTCCAGCACGACGTCCAGCCCGACGCCCGACCGCACCCACAGCCGGGTCAGCACCGCGTCTGAGCCTCGGGGGGGTCGGCGGCGGCCGGTCGGGGAGCCGCGTCTGATTGGATTGCCGCATGGGTGACTGGCTCTTTCTGATCATCGGCATCGCAGTCGTCGGACTGCTCACCGTCGTCGGCCTGCTGACCTCGGGGCGCGGCCGCGGGGCGGCGCCCCCGGCGGGTAGCACCGACGTCATCACCACCGCTCCTCCCGAGACGGGCGTCGAGGCCCCCGAGGCACCCACCGACCTCGTCGAGGCCCCGGTGGCGCCGACGGTCGAGCGCCCCGAGGGCACCGCCTCGCGGCTGGTGCGGCTGCGCGAGCGGCTCGCGCGCTCGCAGGGGACCCTGGGTCGCGGCCTGCTGGCGCTGCTCACCCGCGAACGGCTCGACGAGGACACCTGGGAGTCCATCGAGGACACCCTGCTGACCGCCGACATCGGGGTTGCCCCGACCCAGCAGCTGGTCGAGCGGCTGCGCACCCGGCTCCGGGTCGAGGGCGGCACCGCTCCCGACGTCCGCAGCGTGCTGCGCGAGGAGCTTCTCGCGCTCGTCGACCCGGAGATGGACCGGCGCGTCCAGGTGAGCGGCGCGGACGGCAAGCCCGGCGTCGTCCTGGTGGTGGGCGTCAACGGCTCCGGCAAGACCACCACGGTCGGCAAGATCGCCCGCATCCTGGTGGCCGAGGATCGCACCGCCCTCCTGGGCGCGGCCGACACGTTCCGCGCGGCGGCCGTCGACCAGCTCGCGACCTGGGGGGAGCGCGTCGGCGTGGACGTCGTGCGCGGCCCCGAGGGCAGCGACCCCGCGAGCGTCGCCTTCGAGGCGGTCCGGCAGGGCACCGAGCAGGGCGTCGACACCGTCCTCGTCGACACCGCCGGCCGCCTGCAGAACAAGGCCGGTCTCATGGACGAGCTCGGCAAGGTCAAGCGCGTCATCGAGAAGCAGGCTCCCGTCACCGAGGTGCTGCTCGTCCTGGACGCCACCACCGGCCAGAACGGCATGATCCAGGCCCGGGTGTTCAGCGAGGTCGTCGACGTCACCGGCATCGTGCTGACGAAGCTCGACGGGTCGGCCAAGGGCGGTATCGTCGTCGCGGTCCAGCGGGAGCTCGGCGTCCCCGTGAAGCTCGTCGGCCTCGGCGAGGGGCCCGACGACCTGGCCGTCTTCGACTCCGGTGCGTTCGTCGACGCCCTCCTGGGCTGATCACGGCACGGGCGGGGGCCGACGACGCAGCACGCACCCGGAAGGCAGGACTGGTGGACGCGCACGTGGAGCAGGGCGATGACGGCACGCCCGGCATCGCCCGGCTGCGGCGTGCGGTCGGCCGGGTCCTCGACGGGCGGTCGAGCCCGCCGCCGCCGCCGGCCAGGCTCGGTCCCGACGCCACGAGGCTGATGCGGTCGCCGCTGTTCGACGAGGCGTACTACGCGCAGCAGGCCGGGGTGGGGGGCACCCGGCTGGAGCTGGTGCGCCACTACCTGCGCACGCCGGTCGGCAGGCGGCCCTCGCCGCACCCGCTCTTCGACCGCCGCTTCTTCGCCGAGTCCTACCACGCCGACGTCGGCCGCCGTGACGTCTTCCTGGTCTACCTGCGCCGCAAGGCCTTCCGCACGCCCACGCACCCGCTCTTCGACACCCGTCGCTACCGGCGCCGCAACCCGGGGGCCGCGAGCCACCCGCACGGTCCCATCGGCCACTACCAGGAGGTGGGGGCGGCAGCCGGCAT
>NZ_CADCUP010000175.1 GCF_902805925.1 uncultured Nocardioides sp. | reverse complement strand
CGGCGGAGTCCTCGGTGGCGGGGTGGAGGTCGGCCCACTGGCACGCCGCCACCAGCAGGTCGGCCTCCGCGCGATCGGCAGCGGCACGGCGTGAGCGGGCGTAGCCGAGCACCGCAGCCGCGGTGTCGGGAAGCTCGCTCGTCGTGGTGGCCATAGGAGAACTCAACCAGGCACCACCGACGTTTCCGGGCGTGCGGAGGACGACCTGTGGACGAGGAATCGTCTGGCTTGTGCGTTCGGCGCTCGTCGCTGAAGCTCCGCGGACCTCAACCAGCGACCAAAGGCCCGTCGTCGGCAGTCCGTCTCCCCTCAACCAGCGACCCCGAGGGCTCATCGCCGGCGCTGTTCGCGCTCAACTAGTGGTCAGCCCGGAGGGACTCGCGCACCAAGCCCGGTGCGCAGTCGCGCTCGCCGTCGACGTCAGACGTTGCTGCCCTCCTCCTCGTCGATGAGGTCCTCCTCTCAGGCCTCGGCGAGGACGAGCTCGTGCTCGGCCACGAGGCGGGGGCGAGCATGGGCTGCAGCAGGGCCCCGTGCTCGGACTTTCCGGATAAGACGGCCTCCCAGGTGACCTTCCCGTCCCTGACCTTCGTCACCAGGGTCGTCATGTCGTCGTCGCGCCCGCCCTTCTCGTCCAGCTCCTCGAGCACCCGGCGCTCCTCCCGCGACAGCAGCGGCCGGGCGCGCATCCTGTCGAGGCCCGCGCTCGACGTCACGGCCCGGGGGTCGTCGCTCGCGCGCTGCACCAGCGCGACGAAGCCGTCGAGCCCGGAGAGGTCGACCTGCATCTCGCGGGCGCCGGGGACCGTGGTCCCCAGGCCCCGGTGCGCGGTGCCGACGTGGCCACGGCGCGGATAGGGTGCCGCCATGCCCGATGTCTCGCTCCCACCGGCCCCGGCGATCGAGGGGGCGACGCACCTGCACTCGGGCAAGGTGCGCGACCTGTACGTCCTCGACGGGGGCGAGCACGCCGGTGCGCTGCTGATGGTCGCCTCCGACCGGATCTCGGCCTTCGACCACGTGCTCGAGACCGAGATCCCCGACAAGGGCCGCATCCTCACCGCCCTGTCGCTGTGGTGGTTCGACCAGCTCTCGACGCTGGTGCCGCACCACGTGCTCTCCACCGACGTGCCCGCCTCCGTGGCCGGGCGCGCGGTCGTGTGCGAGAGCCTCACGATGTTCCCGGTCGAGTGCGTGGCCCGCGGCTACCTGACCGGCTCGGGACTGGCCGACTACCGGCGGTCCGGCGAGGTCTGCGGCAACCCCCTGCCGGTGGGGCTCGAGGACGGCTCGCGGCTGCCCGACCCGATCTTCACCCCGGCCACCAAGGCGGCCCTCGGCGACCACGACGAGAACGTCGACTTCGAGGCGGTCGTCCGCGAGGTCGGCGACGACGCCGCCGCGGAGCTGCGCGCGCTGACCCTGGCGGTCTACCGCCGGGCCGAGGACGTCGCACGCGAGCGCGGCATCGTCCTGGCCGACACCAAGCTCGAGTTCGGGCGGCGCCCCGACCACACGATCGTGCTGGCCGACGAGGTGCTCACACCCGACTCGAGCCGGTTCTGGCCCGCCGACGCGTGGCAGCCCGGCCGGCCCCAGGCGTCGTACGACAAGCAGGTGGTGCGCGACTGGCTCACCTCGCCCGCCTCCGGCTGGGACCGCAGCTCCCAGGCGCCCCCACCGCCGCTGCCCGTCGAGGTCGTCGAGCGCACCCGCGAACGCTACCTCGCGGCGTACGAGCTCCTCACCGGGACGGCGCTGTGAGCGGCTCGCGGTTCGGCTGCGTGGTCGACCTGCCGCACCCGCCCGAGGTCCTCTTCCGCTACCTCGCCGACCCGCGCAACCGGCCGGAGTGGCAGTCCTCCCTGATGTCGGTGCGGCTCGACGACGTCGACGCCGAGCCGCACGTCGGCATGTGCTGGAACGAGACGACGGTGGTGGGGCTGCGCGCCGCCATGGCGATCACCGAGCTCGTGCCCTACCGCGTGCTCGCCGAGAGCGCCCGCACGGGCGGCATCGACGGCACGCTCGTGCTGCGCTTCAAGGCACGCCCGGGCGGGTGCCGGATCGAGGTCGAGGGGGAGATGGCGGGCAGGGGCCCGCTGCGGTACGTCGCGGCGGCAGCCGCCAGGCTGGCCGGCCGGGTGGCCGCGTCCGACCTCCGGCGGGCTGGTCGGGTGCTGTCCACCCGGGGCCCGGGCGGCTAGGTTCGACGAGCACCCGCACCGACCCGAGGAGAGCCCGTGGACAACCTCTCGCAGCTGCTCGAGAGCTCCGCCGAGAACTACCCGCAGCGCGAGGCCGTCGTCCTCGGTGACACGCGCCTGACCTACGCCCAGGTGGACGGTGCGGCCAACCAGGTCGCCAACCTGCTGGTCTCGCGCGGCATCGGTCGGGGCGACAAGGTGGCGCTGAGCTGTCCCAACCTGCCCTACTTCACGATCGTCTACTTCGGGATCCTCAAGGCCGGGGCGGTCGTGGTGCCGCTCAACGTGCTGCTCAAGGGTCGCGAGGTGGCCTACCACCTCGCCGACTCCGGGGCGAAGGCGTACTTCTGCTTCCAGGGCACCGACGAGCTGCCCATCGGCCGGGCCGGCCACGAGGGGTTCACCCAGACCGAGAGCTGCGAGCAGTTCTTCGTCATCACCGTCGACCCGGCCGCCGAGTCGCCGATCGAGGGCACCGACACCCTCGGTCGGTCCCTGGCCGGCCAGTCGCCGGCGTTCGAGACCGTCGCCGTCGACGAGGACGACACGGCCGTCATCCTCTACACCTCCGGCACCACCGGCCAGCCCAAGGGCGCGGAGCTGCGGCACCGCAACATGCTCTCCAACGCGCTGGCGGGCACCGACCTCTTCGGGGCGGACGCCGAGAGCCCGGACACCTACCTGTGCGTCCTGCCGCTCTTCCACTCGTTCGGGCAGACGGTCATCCAGAACGGCGCGTTCGCCTTCGGCGGCACCGTCGTGATGCTCCCGCGGTTCGACGCCGACGCCGCGCTGAGGACCATGGCCACGGAGCGGGTGACCTTCTTCGCCGGTGTCCCCACCATGTACTGGGGCCTGCTCGGCGCCCTCGAGGCCTCCGGCGTCGACGTGCAGCAGCTCGCCGCCGACCTGCGGGTCGCCGCCGCCGGCGGCTCGGCGCTGCCGGTCGAGGTCCACAAGGAGTTCGAGAAGCGCTTCGGGGTCACCATCCTGGAGGGCTACGGGCTCTCGGAGACCTCGCCGGTCGCCAGCTTCTCGCCGTACGGCCAGCCGGCCCGGGTCGGGTCCATCGGCACGCCCATCCCCGGGGTGGAGATGAGGCTGCTGCAGGCCGGCACCTGGGACGACGTCGAGGACGGCGCCGACGCGGTCGGCGAGATCGCCATCAAGGGACCCAACATCATGAAGGGCTACCACAACCGGCCCGAGGCCACCGACGAGGCGATCCAGGATGGCTGGTTCCGCTCGGGCGACCTCGGCAGGCGCGACGCCGACGGCTGGTACTACATCGTCGACCGGTCCAAGGACATGATCATCCGCGGCGGCTTCAACGTCTACCCGCGCGAGGTCGAGGAGGTCCTCATCAGCCACCCCGGCGTCAGCCTGGCCGCCGTCATCGGCGTGCCGCACGAGAGGCACGGCGAGGAGATCAAGGCGCACGTGATCCGCACCCCCGATGCCACCGTGACCGAGGACGAGCTCGTCGAGTGGTCCCGGGAGCAGATGGCGGCCTACAAGTACCCCCGCGAGGTGGTCTTCGTCGACTCCCTGCCGATGACCGCGACGGGCAAGATCCTCAAGCGGGAGCTCAGCTGATGAGCCTCCTGATCGTGGCCCTCGGCGGCGTGATGCTGCTGATGGGCGGGGTGTGGACCGCCCAGGGCCTCGGCTGGCTCGACGGCAGCGCGATGTCGGGGGAGTCGACCTGGGCGATCATCGGCCCGCTCGTCGCGGGCCTGGGGGTCGCGCTGATCATCGTGGGGGCACAGCGCCGTGGTCGCCCGGGCGGCCACTAGACTCTGCGGTGCCTCCCCACCCCCAGATCCGCCAGGAGACCTTCGTGGCCCGCTACCTCGTCGACGTCATGCCCAAGCCGGAGATCCTCGACCCGCAGGGCAAGGCCGTGCACGGCGCGCTCCCGCGCCTGGGCTTCGAGGGCGTCGTCGACGTCCGGCAGGGCAAGCGGTTCGAGATCGAGGTCGAGGGCGAGGCCACCGAGGCGCGGTTGGCGGAGGTCCGGCGGATGGCCGAGACGCTGCTGTCCAACCCGGTCATCGAGGACTACGCCGTGCGCGTCGGGGAGACCGTGGCATGAAGGTCGGGGTCGTCACCTTCCCGGGCTCGCTCGACGACGCCGACGCGCAGCGCGCCGTACGCCTCGGCGGGCACGAGGCCGTCGCGCTCTGGCACGGCGACCACGACCTCCGGGGCGTCGACGCGGTGGTCCTGCCCGGCGGGTTCTCCTACGGCGACTACCTGCGCTGCGGCGCCATCTCGCGGTTCGCGCCGGTCATGACGGAGGTCGTCGAGGCCGCGAGCAAGGGCATGCCGGTGCTCGGCATCTGCAACGGCTTCCAGATCCTCTGCGAGTCGCACCTGCTGCCGGGCGCGCTGATCCGCAACCACCACCGCAGGTTCGCCTGCGTCGACCAGCGGCTGCGCATCGAGAACGCCCGCACCGCCTGGACCGGCGGCTTCACCGAGGGCCAGGAGGTGACGATCGTGCTCAAGAACGGCGAGGGCGGGTACGTCGCCGACGAGCCCACCCTGGACCGGCTGGAGGGTGAGGGCCTGGTCGTGGCCCGCTACCTGGGCGAGGACCCGAACGGCTCCCTGCGCGCCATCGCGGGCATCACCAACGAGCGCGGCAACGTCGTGGGGCTGATGCCGCACCCCGAGCACGCGGTCGAGGACCTCACCGGGCCCGGCACCGACGGGCTGGCGTTCTTCACCGGCCTGGCCGTGGCGGCCTTCGCCTGACCACGGGAGAGCGGCATGGAGCTCGGGCCGGTCGCCGACGACTGACCCCGGCTACCTCCGGCCGGCGGCCAGGGCCGCCCACACCTCGGGTGTCGTCGTGCCCGTCACCGACAGGCTCCTGGCCCGCTGGTAGGCGCGGACGGCGGCCTCGGTGCGGAGGTCGTAGACGCCGGTGCCGGGCAGCAGCCCACGGCCCGCGGCGTTGAGGGCCCGCTGGAGCCGGTGCACGTCGGCGCCGGCCGAGCCGACCTTGAGCACCGGCGCGGAGCCGTCGGCGAGGAACGACACCCAGTGGCGGCGCGTGAACTTCTTCGACACCCTCACGCCGCGAGCGGTCTGCCACTGCACGACCCCGCTCCGCGTCGCCTTGTTGTAGCGGCCGTTGACCTTGCCGGCGTACATCCCGCGGGCGGTGAGGAAGCACTGGAGCACCTTGACGCGGCTCGCCTTCGCCTTCGTCCTCGTCAGGCGCGGGTAGTTCCGGTAGGTCGTCTTGAGCCCACCGCACCAGCTCTCGGGGTCGGCGACCGAACCGCGGCCGAGGTCGAGGTAGTTGCTGTCGATGTTGATCGTGACGCCGCCCCAGGTCTCGTCGTGACCGCCGCGGTACTGCTTCATGCGGCCGCCCGGGCGCCAGCCGTCCTCCCGGATGTAGGACGTCGAGGTGTTGGGGATGCCGTCCCAGCGGGCGATCCAGATGCGGGACGGGAGGTTGAACTGGCCGGGCCGCTGCACGCGGGCGTCGTCGAGCATCTTGATGCCCGAGGAGGCGCTGGAGTACATGCCTGCGACGTACCCGCGCGCGGTCACCCGGGTGGTCCAGCCGTGGATGAAGCGCAGCGCCGACTCGCGGCACGCGGTGTTGGTCAGGTCGAAGCCCTCGAGGTCGTACCAGATCGTGCTGCCGGGGGCGATGCCGAGCACGAGCGCGTCGTCGACGTTCTTGTCGGCCTCGGTGGCGCCCTGTCGTTGCGCCACGACGTAGGTGCCGGCCGGGGCGGAGCTGGGGTTGATCTTGAAGTCGTCCTGGTATCGGGGGAACCGCGGCTGGCAGGACGCCTGCGGCCCGAGCGCGATGGGCAGCAGCCGCCAGCCGGCGGCGAGCTGGGTGGAGACCCAGGCGGGCGAGAGGTTGGGCTGCTCGCGGCAGGCGCGGGAGTCCCCGGAGATGTAGATGCCGACGGCCAGGAAGGGGGAGTGGCGCAGCCAGGCGTCCATCTTCCTCTGGTCCGGCGTGACGCACTGGTCGAAGCCGTAGCCGGTGAAGTCGCCGGGGGTCACGACGTTGTCGCGCCGGGCGGGTGCCGAGCCGGCGGGTGCGGTGGCGGCGGTCAGGAGACCGGCGGTGAGGGCCAGCCCGGCCACCGGGGCGAGGACGGAGAGGATTCGACGGGGAAAGCGCATCGGGATTGCTCCAACGACGGGGGAAGCCGCCTGGGGGTCACGGTCGGCATCACCATAGCCTCACCGATCACTTCCGTCACAGGTTCATGGGAACCGGTCGACGGCCCGCTCCCACCGCGCGACCGGTGGTCGGGGCCGGTCCCGGCTGCCGGTAGATTGACGGCGTGCTGGACACCGTCTCCGTCGCCGCCGAGGATCCCCGTGCCGACCAGCCCTGGGCGGACCTGGGGCTGAAGTCCGACGAGTACGCCCGGATCCGCGAGATCCTGGGCCGCCGGCCGACCAGCAGCGAGCTGGCGATGTACTCCGTGATGTGGAGCGAGCACTGCTCCTACAAGTCGAGCAAGGTGCACCTCAAGCAGTTCGGCGAGATCCCGCAGGAGACGCCGGCCGGCGCGATGCTCGCCGGCATCGGCGAGAACGCCGGCGTCCTCGACATCGGCCAGGGCTACGCCGTCACCTTCAAGGTCGAGAGCCACAACCACCCGTCCTACGTCGAGCCCTACCAGGGCGCCGCGACCGGGGTCGGCGGCATCGTGCGCGACATCCTGGCCATGGGTGCGCGGCCGGTCGCGGTGATGGACCCGCTGCGCTTCGGCCCCCTCGACGCCGACGACACCCACCGCGTGCTGCCCGGGATCGTGGCCGGCGTCGGCGGCTACGGCAACATGCTCGGCCTGCCCAACATCGGCGGCGAGGCCGTCTTCGACGAGACCTACCTCGGCAACCCGCTCGTCAACGCTCTCTGCGTCGGCGTCCTGCGCCACGAGGACCTCCACCTCGCCAAGGCCAGCGGTGCCGGCAACCGGGTGGTGCTGTACGGCGCCCGCACCGGCGGCGACGGCATCGGCGGCGTCTCGGTGCTGGCCAGCGAGACCTTCGACGCCGCCCCCGACGGCACCTCCGGCGCGGGAGGCCCGGCCAAGCGGCCCAGCGTGCAGGTCGGCGACCCGTTCATGGAGAAGCTGCTCATCGAGTGCACCCTGGAGCTCTTCGCGGCCGGCGTGGTCGCGGGCATCCAGGACCTCGGCGGCGCCGGCCTCTCCTGCGCGACCTCCGAGCTGGCCAGCGCCGGCGACGGCGGCATGCACGTCGAGCTCGACCGGGTGCCGCTGCGCGACTCCACGCTCGCTCCGGAGGAGATCTTGATGAGCGAGTCGCAGGAGCGGATGATGGCGGTCGTGGAGCCGGGCGACGTGGAGGCGTTCCTGGCCGTCTGCGAGAAGTGGGACGTCGAGGCCGTGGTCATCGGCGAGGTGACCGACACCGGCCGCCTCGAGATCGACTGGCACGGCGAGCGCGTGGTCGACGTGCCGCCGCGCAGCGTGGCCCACGACGGCCCCACCTACCGGCGCCCGTCCACGCGGCCGGCCGACCAGGACGCCCTCCAGGCCGACGTGGCCGAGAAGCTGACCCGCCCGCAGACCGGGGACGAGCTGCGCGAGACGCTGCTGCGGATGGTCGCCAGCCCCAACCTCTGCGACAAGTCGTGGATCACCGACCAGTACGACCGCTACGTCCGCGGCAACACCGTGCTCGCGCAGCCCTCCGACAGCGGCATGGTGCGCGTCGACGAGTCCACCAACCTCGGCGTCGCGGTCTCCACCGACTGCAACGGCCGCTTCGCCCGCCTCGACCCCTACACCGGCGCCCAGCTGGCGCTGGCCGAGTCCTACCGCAACGTGGCCACCGGCGGCGCGCGGCCGCTGGCCGTCTCCGACTGCCTGAACTTCGGCTCGCCCGAGGACCCGGGCGTCATGTGGCAGCTCGCCGAGGCCTGTCGCGGGCTCAAGGACGCCTGCCTCGAGCTCGGCATCCCCGTCACGGGCGGCAACGTCAGCCTCTACAACCAGACCGGCGAGACCGCCATCCTGCCCACGCCGGTGGTGGCCGTGCTGGGCGTCATCGACGACGTCACCCGCCGTACGCCGTCGGCCTGGGCCGGCGAGGGCGAGCGGATCTTCCTGCTGGGCGAGAGCCGCGAGGAGCTGTCGGGCTCGGAGTGGGCGCACGTCGTGCACGACCACCTCGGCGGCCTGCCGCCGGAGGTCGACCTGGCCGCCGAACGGGCGCTCGCCGAGGTCCTCGTCGAGGGCGTCGGCCTGCTGACCAGCGCCCACGACGTCTCCGACGGCGGGCTCGCCCAGACCCTCGTGGAAGCGGCCCTGCGCCACGACGTCGGGGCGTCGGTCGCCCTGCCCGGCGACCCGTTCACCGACCTCTTCGGCGAGTCCGCGGCCCGCGCGGTCGTCACCGTGGCCGAGGGTGACGCCGACGCACTGGTCGAGCTGGCGCACCGGCACGGCGTGCCCCTCACCCCGCTGGGCCGCACCGGCGGCTCCGGACTGTCGGTCGAGGACCAGCTCACGGTGCCGCTGACGGAGCTGCGGGAAGCGTGGAGCGCCACCCTGCCCGCGGTGCTCGGATGACGGCGTGGCGCCCTCTCCTCGGGCCAGCCGCCGCGTCCTGCTCGCCTCGGCGGCTGCCGCGGCGCTGGTGGCCGGTTGCGCCGCAGACAAGGAGTCGGCCATGACGGGCGTCGAGACGATCACCTACGGCGACGACCCGGTGCAGCTCGGTGAGCTCACCCGGCCGCAGGGCCAGTCGCGCGGCGTGGTCGTGGTCGTCCACGGCGGCTTCTGGAAGGCCGCCTACGGCCTCGACCTGATCCGGCCCCTGGCCGAGGACCTCGCCGACCGCGGCTGGACCACCTGGAACATCGAGTACCGCCGCGTCGCAGCCGGCGGCGGCTTCCCCGCCACGCTCGACGACGTGCACGCCGCGATCGAGAGGCTGGCCGATCTCGATGTCGACACCGCCCGCGTCGTGACGCTGGGCCACTCCGCCGGTGGTCACCTGGCCGCCTGGGCGGCCGCGCGCGGCCGCTTCGACCGGTGGCCGACCACGGTGCAGGTCACCGAGGTCGTCTCCCTGGCCGGCGTCCTGGACCTGGTCGCCGCCGTCGGGGCCGACCTCGGCGACGGTGCGGCGCTCGCCCTGATGGGCGGTCCGCCAGGCCCCGACTACGACCTCGCCGATCCCGCGCGGCAGCTGCCGCTCGACGTACCCCTGTGGTGCGTGCACGGGCGCGACGACACGCTGGTGCCGCCCTCCCAGTCGCTGGACTACGTCGACCGGGCCCGCACGGCCGGCGCGAGGGCGGAGGCGGTGCTGGTCGACGGCGACCACTTCGTCGTCGCCGACACCGGCTCGGAGGCGTGGCGACGCACGGTGGGGATCCTCGAGGGGCTGTGACCCTCAGGCCGCCAGCGTCTGCTGGCGCCACTCGCTGGGCCGGGGCACTCCCCGCACCGACTTGCTGGCCGTCAGGTAGCCGGCCAGCGCCAGCGTGGCCGCCAGCAGCACCGTGACCGCCCACTCGCCGCCGTAGCGGTGCAGCAGGGCCGCCCCGAGCAGCGGAGCCAGGGGCATGAGCGCGACCGCGAGGAACTGCGCGCTCGCCGTGACGCGCCCCTGCAGGTGCTCGGGCGTGAGCGCCAGCCGGTAGGCACCGATGCCGGCGTTTCCGATCGGGTTGAGGAACAGGAAGAAGAACGAGCACGCGCCCACGACCAGCGGGTTGGCCCACCAGATCATCGGCACCAGCGGCAGCGCCAGGGCCCACGAGACGCCGACGGTCAGCGCGCCGGTCGGCACCCGGTCGATGACGTACGGCGCGGCGAGGGCGCCCAGGATGCCGCCGATGCCCGCCGCGGTCTCGACCAGGCCGATCTGGGCCGGTGGGAAGTCCGCCTGGATCATCCGCAGCAGCACCACGAACGTCAGCGCGTTGGTGACCAGGTTGACCAGCGCGGCCCACGACATCAGCACCCGGAAGAACGGCCGCGCCAGGATGAACGAGATGCCCTCGGCGATGTCGGTCACGACCCGCGTGCGGCTTGCGCGCGGCGGTGCCGACAGGTCGGTGCGGATGCGGGTGAGGGTGAGGCAGGAGATGGCGAACGTGAGGGCGTCGAAGGCGAACGGCGCCCAGCGCGAGAGCGAGTAGAGCGCGCCGCCGACCGGACCACCGAGCAGGGAGGCGACGTGCCGGCGTGCCTGGTTCTGGCTCAGGGCGGTGGCGAGGTCGGCGGTCGACACCACGGAGCGGACCGCGGAGATCTGGGCGGGGCCGAAGACGCCCGCGGTCACCCCTGTCAGCAGGCCCACCACGGCGAGGTGGGGGATCGTCAGCGTCCCGAGCAGGCCCGCGACGACGAGCGAGGCGTAGAGCAGCGCGCCCGAGCCGCTCGCCGCGAGCATCAGGACGCGGCGGTCGATCCGGTCGGCGAGGGCCCCGGCCGGCAGCAGGACGACCGCGGTGCCGAGGAGGTGGGCCGCCTCGACGCAGGCGGCCACCAGGACCGAGCCCGAGAGGGAGTAGGCGAGCAGCGGGAAGACGAAGACGGAGACGCGGCTGCCGAGCTGGTTGACCGTCTCGCCGACCCACAGGACGGTGAAGTCGCGGTTGGCGGCGAGGGAGCGGAAGCCGGGCATGCGACTAGCGCACCGCTCCCCGCGCGTGCGGGGTCCCGGCGGGGCAGCGAGGCCCCGTGAGCCGCCGGTGACGACCGGTCCCGGTCATGGGCCCTCCCGAGACACCCTGATACTGGAGTGGTGAGTGAAACACCAACGACCCGGCTCGGCAAGCGGGAAGCACCGCCGTGGGGAGGGCGTCTCGTGCGCCGGGTGGCGCGCTGATGGCCCCGAGGCTGCGCCGGCTGGGCGACGAGGAGCTGCAGGCCGCGCTCGCGGGGGACGACGTGCGGGCCCTGACCAAGCACTTCCTGGCCGTGCTGGGCGAGCGGGCGCCGGGCCGGTCGGTGGAGGTGCGCGTGCCGCCGTACGCCGCCGTCCAGGTCGTCGAGGGGATCCGCCACACCCGCGGCACGCCGCCTGCCGTGGTGGAGATGGACGCCGAGACCTGGCTCGCCCTGGCGACCGGCACGCTCGGATGGGCAGCCGCGGAGGAGGCCGGGCGCGTCCGGGCCAGCGGCGAGCGGGCCGACCTGACGCCCTACCTCCCGCTTGCGTGAGGATGGGCGCATGCACCTGCGCTCCCTCGCCTTCCGCACCCACGTCCGCCTGCTCGAGCTCTCGGGCAGCGAGGTCGAGGACCGGGGCACGCACCTGGTCGTGCGCACGCCCGCGAACCCGGCCTACCACTGGGGCAGCTTCCTGCTGCTGGCGCGGCCGCCGTATCCCGGCGGCGCCCGGGAGGTGCTGGCCGCCTTCGACGCGGAGTTCCCCCAGGCCCGGCACCGGGCGGTCGGCCTCGACGGCACCGAGCCGCAGGACGTGACCGAGCTCGCCGAGGCGGGCCTGAGGGTCGACCTCGGCGTCGTCATGACGGCCGCCGCCGTCGTCGAGCCCGCCCGCCCCGCCGACGGCGCGACGTACCGCCCGCTGGAGTCCGACGACGACTGGGAGCAGCGCGTCGACCTGATGCTGGCGAGCAACCCCGGCGAGGAGCGTGAGGGGCTCCTGGCCTTCGCCCGCGGCAAGGTGGCCCAGGAGAAGGCGCTGGCCGAGCAGGGGCACGGCGCCCGCTGGGGCGCGTTCGAGACCGACACGCTGGTCTCCACCGCCGGCCTCTTCCGCACCGATGACACGAACGCCCGCTTCCAGTCCGTCGAGACGCACCCCGACGCGCGGCGGCGCGGATACGCCGGCACGCTCGTGCACCGCCTCGCCACGCACGGCCTGACCGACCTGGGCGCCTCCACGCTGGTGATGGTGGCCGATCCCGACGGCGAGGCGATCGGTGTCTACCGGGCCCTCGGCTTCCAGGTCGTCGAGCACGTCACGGAGCTCTCGCAGAGCCGGTGACGGGCAGGCCCGCGGCCCTCTCCCGCCCCCGGTTAGGGTGACGCCATGGCGTTGAGCGAGAGCGATCTCCGAGACCGTGCCCAGTCCGTGCTCCCCGGCATCCGCAGCGACCTGGAGGACCTCGTCCGCATCCAGTCCGTGAGCGCCGACCCCGCCCGCGCGGGCGAGGTGCAGCGCAGCGCGGAGGCGGTCAGGGCGCTGTTCGAGGCCGAGGGCTTCGCCGCGAAGATCACCAGCGCCGACGGCGGCGCCCCGGCCGTCATCGCCCGCAAGGCCGGCCCCGAGGGTGCCCCGACGGTCCTGCTCTACGCCCACCACGACGTGCAGCCCGAGAACGAGCACTCCGACTGGGACTCCCCGCCGTGGGAGCCCACCGAGCGCGACGGCCGCCTCTACGCGCGTGGCGCGGCCGACGACAAGGCGGGCATCGCCGCCCACCTGGCCGCCGCGCGGATCTTCGGCGACGAGCTGCCCGTCAACCTCGTCATCTTCATCGAGGGCGAGGAGGAGATCGGCTCGGAGACCCTGGTGCCGCTGCTGCGCGAGCACCACGAGGAGCTGGCCGCCGACGTCATCGTCATCGCCGACTCCGGCAACTGGGACATCGGCGTCCCCGCCCTCACCACCAGCCTGCGCGGACTGGTGCGTGCCGACATCGAGGTGCGCACGCTCACCCACGCGGTGCACTCCGGGATGTGGGGCGGCCTGGTGCCCGACGCCATCATCGCGCTGTCCCGGGTCATCGCCAGCCTCCACGACGACCGCGGCAACGTCGCCGTCGCCGGCCTGAGCTCGGGTCCCGCGGCCGACGTGACCTACCCCGAGGAGCGGCTGCGCGCGGAGTCCGGAGCCGTGCCCGGGATCGAGTGGATCGGTGACGGCAGCGCCGTGGAGCGCCTGTGGACCAAGCCGTCGCTCTCCATCACCGGCCTCGACGCACCCAGGGTCACCGGTGCCAGCAACACCCTGGTGCCGGCCGCCCGCGCCAAGATCAGCCTGCGCGTCGCGCCCGGCGACACCACGGCCAACGCCGTCGAGTGCCTGCGTGCCCACGTCGAGGAGCACCTGCCCTGGGGCGCGGAGCTGGTCTTCACGGTGGTCGACACCGGCGAGGCCACCGCCATCTCCGCGCAGGGCCCGGCGTACGACGCGGCCCGGCGGGCGTTCGCCACCGCCTGGGACGGCACCGAGCCGATCGACATGGGCGTCGGAGGCTCGATCCCGTTCATCGCGGAGTTCCTGGAGGCCTTCCCGCAGGCCAGCGTGCTGGTCACCGGGGTCGAGGACCCCGACACGCGCGCCCACGGGGCCAACGAGGGGCTGCACCTCGCGGAGTTCGAGCGCGTGGTCCTGGCGGAGGCGCTGATGCTGCAGAACCTGGTGCAGGGCTGAGGGCTGGGGGCTGACGTCCGAGGCCGGGGGCGGATCCTCAGACCGGGACGCTGGCTGCCGGCAGGATCACCCGGAAGGTCGTGCCCTTGCCGAGCTCGGACTCGACCTCGATGCGGCCGTCGTGGCGCATCACGATGCGGTTCGCGATCGTGAGCCCGAGGCCCGTGCCGGGCTGGGCCACCGCCTCGGGGTTGCTCGAGCGGAAGAACTCCTCGAACAGGTGCTGCTGGTCGGCGTCGGAGATGCCCAGGCCCTCGTCGGAGACGGTGAGGATGACGTCGCGGCCGCGGCGATCCAGGCGCACGGTCACCGCCCGGCCGTCCGGGGTGTACTTGACGGCGTTGCTGATGAGGTTGGCGCACACCTGGTCGAGGTCGCTGCTGTCGCCGAGCGCGACCACCGGCTCGGTGGGCGGGTCGTAGATGACCGCCAGGCCCTTGCGGCTGGCCGTGAGCGACACGAGGTCGAGGGCGTCCTCGACGAGCCGGCCCATCTCGACCGGGGCCGCGATGAGGGCGTTGGCCGGGTCGCCGACCTTGGCCAGCATGAGCATGTCCTCGATGACCCGCTCCATGCGCACGGCGCCGCGCTCGATCGAGCCGACCGAGCGCTGAGTCCTCGGGGGCATGTCGGTCGCCGACTCGAGCATCTCGACGTGGCCCAGGATGGACGTGAGCGGGTTCTTCAGCTCGTGGGCGACGGTCGAGATCAGCTGGCTCTTGTAGGTGTCGAGCTCACGCAGCTCCGAGACGAGCTGCTGCTCGCGCTCGAAGTTGCGGGCGTTGAGCAGGGCCCGGCCGAGGTCGTGGCCGATGTCGAGGGCCGTCGAGGTCTCGACCGAGGACCACTCGGCGTCGGAGCTGCGTCGGGTGAGCACCAGGGTGCCCAGGCACTCGCGGCCCGCGCCGAGCGGCACGAACAGCAACGAGCTGACGCCGAGCCCGTCGAGGAGCTCGAAGACCAACGCCTCCTGGTCGGCGCTGATGATGGGCGGGGTGGGCCGGTCGTGCCCGATGATCGCGACCTCCTGCGCCCGCCACAGCAGCTCGCCGGCCGCACGGCTCATCCGCGCCAGCTCGGGCGGCATCCTCACGTCGGTGCCGGCGTTGCTGTACATCGCCGTGCGCCCCTCGCCGTCCTCGTCGAAGGTGTGGATCCACAGGCCGACGGCGCTCAGCCCGGACGAGATCGCCGACTGCGACACCTCCATGATGCGCTCGACCGTCAGCTCGGAGCTGACGTCGCGCACGATCTTGCGCGCGGCCGTCGCGAGCCGGACCTGCTCCTCGAGGCGCCGGCGCGCCACCTCGGTGAGCACCGCCTGACCGGTCTGCGCGGCGTACTTGTTGAGCACCGCGCGCTTCGCGTGGTCGGGTCGCCGACCGTCGGTGGGCACGTCGATGGAGAGGGTGCCGACGATGTTGCCGTCGTCGCCGTAGAGCGGGGCGAAGAGGAAGTCGTTGGGGTCCCAGGCGTCGGGCCCGTCAACGACGTCGATCTCGGGGACCCAGGAGATCGCCAGCTGCTCGTCGGTGGCGCGCTCGGCCGGCACGAAGCGGAACATGCCCCAGGGGTCGGAGCGGGCGACCTCCGCCTCGATGGAGGAGGTCCGCTGCCGGGCGCCGAGCAGCAGCTCGCGGGCGTCGTCGTTCCCCGCCACGGCCACGGTGACCAGCCGGCCGTCGTCCTCGTCGAGGATGTTGATGACCGCGACCTCGAAGCCCATGAGCTCGGTGATGCCGTCGGCGATGAGCTGGAGGGCATCGTGAACCACCGGCATGCGTGTGCCGTCGTCCATGTACACCCCCCAGTCGCGTCGGGCCGCGGCAGCCGCCGCTCGTGGGCCCCCGCCCACCCCAAGCACACGAGAGTCTAGGGGGCGACACAGTGGACGGGGTCGTATTCCCCCCGAAGTGGGGTGCGCCGGCCGGGTGGTCCAGAACGGTGCGGACGTCCCAGCGGACGTCCAGCGGACGGACGCGGCGGCGCCACGATGCGACCCGGTGGCGCCCGACCCCTAGACTTGCGGGGTGCCGCAGTCCAGCAGAGTGCGCGGCGGCGATGGCCGCCTCACCGATGCCGTCGACCCCCACGACCGCGGACCCCAGGACGCCTGTGGCGTCTTCGGGGTCTGGGCCCCTGGCGAGGACGTCGCCAACCTCACCTACTTCGGCCTCTACGCGCTCCAGCACCGGGGCCAGGAGGCGGCCGGCATCGCGGTGAGCAACGGGCGGCAGATCCTCGTCTACAAGGACATGGGCCTGGTCTCGCAGGTGTTCGACGAGTCGACCCTGGCCTCCCTCAAGGGACACGTGGCCATCGGACACGCCCGCTACTCCACGACCGGCGCCTCCACGTGGCACAACGCGCAGCCGACGTTCCACCCCACGCAGGACGGCTCCATCGCGCTCGCCCACAACGGCAACCTGATCAACACCGCCGAGCTCGCCGAGATGGCGGAGGTCGAGGCGTTCGAGGACGAGCTCGACCTGCACGTGCGGATGGACGACGCCCCCACCAACGACACCGCCATCGTCACCGCGCTGATGGCGCGCCACCCCGACACCTCCCTGGAGGAGCGGGCCGCCGAGGTGCTGGCCAAGGTGAGGGGCGCCTTCTCCTTCGTGTGGATGAACGAGGACACGCTCTTCGCCGCCCGTGACCCGCAAGGCGTCCGCCCGCTCGTGCTGGGCCGCCTCGACCGTGGGTGGGTCGTCGCGAGCGAGGACGCGGCCCTGGCGACCATCGGTGCCAGCGTGGTGCGCGAGGTCGAGCCCGGCGAGATGCTGGTCATCAACGAGAACGGCCTGGTGTCGCGCCGCTTCGCGGAGGCCGACCGCAAGGGCTGCGTCTTCGAGTACGTCTACCTCGCCCGCCCCGACGCCAGGATCGCCGGCCGCAGCGTGCACGAGGCCCGGGTCGAGATGGGCCGGCAGCTCGCGCGCGAGTTCCCCGTCGACGCCGACATGGTGATGCCGGTGCCCGAGTCCGGCACCCCGGCCGCCACCGGGTACGCCGAGGAGAGCGGCATCCCCTTCGGTATCGGGTTCGTCAAGAACTCCTACGTCGGCCGCACCTTCATCCAGCCCAGCCAGACGCTGCGCCAGCTCGGCATCCGGCTCAAGCTCAACGCCCTCGAGCACATGATCCGCGGCAAGCGGCTGGTCGTGGTCGACGACTCGATCGTGCGCGGGAACACCCAGCGCGCCCAGGTGCGCATGCTGCGCGAGGCCGGGGCGGCCGAGGTGCACGTGCGCATCTCCTCCCCGCCGGTGAAGTGGCCGTGCTTCTACGGCATCGACTTCGCCACCCGTGCCGAGCTGATCGCCAACGGGCTGGCCATCGAGGAGATCCGGGCCAGCATCGGCGCCGACTCCCTGGGCTACATCTCCCTCGACGGCATGGTCGACGCGACCGGCCAGGCGACCGAGCGGCTGTGCACCGCCTGCTTCACCGGCGAGTACCCGATCCCGCTGCCCGACGAGTCGCGCCTCGGCAAGCATCTGCTCGAGTCGACGTTGACCGCGGCGCAGCTGCCCGTCCTCAACAACCCGTGACTGGAGCGCCCGTGAGCGAGTCCCCGACCGACCGGCCGGCCTCCGGGGCGTACGCCGAGGCGGGCGTCTCGATCGAGGCGGCCGACACCGCGATCGAGCTGATGAAGGGGTGGGTCGAGAAGGCCCGCCGCCCGGAGATGATCGGGGGGCTCGGCGGGTTCGCCGGCCTCTTCGACGCCTCCGCACTGACCCGCTACCAGCGGCCGCTGCTCGCGACGTCCACCGACGGCGTCGGCACCAAGGTGGCGATCGCCCAGGCGATGGACCGCCACGACACCATCGGCTTCGACCTGGTCGGCATGGTCGTCGACGACCTCGTCGTGTGCGGCGCCGAGCCGCTGTTCATGACCGACTACATCGCCACCGGCCGGGTGGTGCCCGAGCGTGTCGCCGCCATCGTCAAGGGCATCGCCGAGGCCTGCGTGGCGGCCGGCTGCGCGCTCATCGGCGGCGAGACCGCCGAGCACCCCGGCCTCCTCGGCCCCGACGAGTACGACGTGGCAGGCGCGGCCACCGGCGTCGTCGAGGCCGACCGCCTGCTCGGCCCGGCCCGGGTCCGACCCGGCGACGTGGTGCTGGCGATGGAGTCCAGCGGGCTGCACTCCAACGGCTACTCGCTGGTGCGCCACGTGCTCCTGGAGAGGGCCGGCTGGGCGCTGGACCGAGACGTGCCGGACCTCGGCCGGACGCTCGGCGACGAGCTGCTCGTGCCGACGCGGATCTACGCCAAGGCCTGCCTCGACCTGGCGTCCCGCACGTCGGTGCACGCGATGTCGCACGTCACGGGCGGCGGGCTGGCCGCCAACCTCGAGCGGGTCCTGCCGGTGGAGCTGACGGCCAGCGTCGACCGTGCCTCGTGGAGCCCCCAGCCGATCTTCGACGTGGTGGCGCAGGCCGGCCAGGTGTCCCGCGACGACCTGGAGGCCACCCTCAACTGCGGGGTCGGCATGGTGGCCCTGCTCCCCGCCGGCGACGTGGCCGACGCGGTCGAGGTGCTCGCCGGTCACGGCATCATCGCCTGGGCCGCCGGCGAGGTGTCGGCGGCCTCCGGTGACGACGCCGGACGCGTCCGGCTCACCGGCGACCACCCCGCCTGAGCGGACCCCGGCGTGCGCTGCGGCAGAAATGTGGGTCTCCGGGCCACGAAACCGCGCCCGAGTGTGCGGGAACAGCCAGGCAGCAGGTAGCGTTGCCCTCACGACAAATCTTATGGATAGCCCGGGAGCCATGGTGCCCCGGCCGACTTGCGAGGGGGCTGACCCTATGGGGCGCGGCCGAGCTAAAGCCAAGCAGACGAAGGTCGCGCGCGACCTGAAGTACCGTACGCACGAGACGGACTTCGGGGCGCTCGCCAGTGAGCTGCACGGTGACACCGGCAAGACCGAGCAGGTCGATCCCGAGGTGCTCGAGAAGTGGTCCGACGTCATCGAGCCCTCGCGCGACTGATCTCGCCCGAGCCGGGTCGGCGGCCCCACCGGGTCCCATCGGTGGAGCCGGACCGGCTCAGTCCCTGAGGTAGATGCCGCGGAGGCGTCCGACGTCTCGCATCCGGCGCTCGGCGAGCCGGTCGGCCGCGATGGCGGGTGCCACGCCCTCGGAGCGGGCGAGCTCGAACACCGCTCGGGTGGTGTCGAAGATGCCCGTGGCGCGTTGCTCCGCGCGCTCGAAGGAGAACCCCTCGAGCTCGTCGGCGACCTGGATCACCCCACCGGAGTTCACGCAGTAGTCGGGGGCGTAGAGGATGCCGCGCTCCTCCAGCGACTTCTCGATGCCCGGATGGTCGAGCTGGTTGTTGGCGGCGCCGCAGACGATCCTCGCGGCGAGCACCTCGACGACCTCGTCGGTCAGCGCGCCGCCGAGCGCGCAGGGCGCGTAGACGTCGAGCTCTCCGGCGACGAGCTCCTCGGTCGACCCGGCGACCCGGACCTGCGGGTACTCGTCGCGAACCTGCTCGACCGAGGGCGCGTGCACGTCGGTGACCACCACGGTGGCGCCGTCCTCGATCAGGTGGCGCACGAGGTGCCGGCCGACCTTGCCCACACCCGCCACCCCGACGGTGCGGCCGCCGAGCGTGGGCTCGCCCCACACGGCCTCGGCGGCGGCACGCATGCCCTGGAACGTGCCGTACGCCGTGAGCACGGAGCTGTCGCCCGCGCCACCGTGGGCGACGGTGCGCCCGGTGACGTAGGAGCACTCCTTCGCGACGTGGTCCATGTCCTCGCTGAAGGTCCCGACGTCGCAGGCCGTGAGGTAGCGGCCGCTCAGGGACTGCACGAAGCGGCCGTAGGCGCGCAGCAGCGCCTCGGACTTGTCGGTGCGCGGGTCGCCGATGATGACCGCCTTGCCGCCGCCGAGGTCGAGGCCCGCCAGGGCGTTCTTGTAGGTCATCCCGCGGGAGAGGTTGAGGACGTCGGTGAGCGCCTCCGCGGTCGAGGCGTAGGGGTGGAAGCGCGTGCCGCCGAGACCGGGACCCAGCGCGGTCGAGTGGAGGGCGATGATCGCCCGGAGGCCGGTGGCGGGGTCGTTGGCGAAGACGACCTGCTCGTGCTCGCTGCCCTGCTCGAAGACGTCTCCGGAGGCGGGTGCTGACATGGGTGGTGCCTACTCTCTGGTCGTCGGCCACGGGGGTGGGGCGGCTCTCGGTGGTGCCACGGGGGTGCTGTGGCGCTCGTCACCAGGGTATCGGCGGCTCAGGGACGACCGCGCATCACCACGAGGTCGCCGTGGGTGCCGTAGCCGGGCAGCGGGCCACCCGTGCCCGTGGCGTCGAAGGTCAGCATCAGCCAGCCGGCCCCGGTGCGCACGAGGGTCGGCCACGGGATGTTCGTGGGGTACGGCGCGTCCAGCGCGCCCACCTCGGTGAGGTCGAGGTCGAAGACCGGGAACCGCCCGCGCTGTCGACGCCGCCCGTCGCGACCGTCGCTGGCCAGCACCCGGAGCGAGCCGTCGGGCAGCCGGAGCAGGGTGGTCCCCTCGGTCGAGGTGCGGTCGGCGGCGGCAGCCCGCAGCGTGAGCCGGTCGAGGGCGGGACCGGTCGCCAGCGCCGGGTGGAAGCGGAAGAACCTGCGGGCCGAGGCGAAGCCGACGTGCCAGGTGTCGTCGTGGAGCACCAGGTGGGGGTCCCACTGGCCCCGGGAGCGCAGTCCGTCGACGGGCAGGTCCAGCGCGGCGGTGTCGAGCACGTGGCTGCCTGCGGTGAGGTCGGCGTCCGTGCGCGCCAGGGTCACGCCGACCACGGGCGTGCGCCGGTCGAAGTCGCCCCAGGTGCTGGTGGCCACCAGCCACCCCTCGCCCTCGCGCACCAGGTGCGTCGCGTGGTCGCCGTACACGCCGGGGCGGTCGGGGCGGCGGAAGAACAGGTGCGCGCGGTGCTCCAGCGCCAGGGTCGTCGGCTCGAGCCGCCAGAGACCGGTGTGCGCGGTGTCGAAGAAGCCGGGGCCGGCGGCGGTCGCGGTCAGCCACACCCAGCCGTCCGGTGAGTACGCCGACCCGTCGGCGTGCGTGACCAGCCGGGTGTCGCGCAGCCCGAGCTGGCCGAAGGTGCCGTGCTCGACCCGGCCGCCGTCATGCTCCAGCGCGAGCGAGGCGAGCCAGCGCTCGTCGTGGGTGTCGACCAGCCCGCGGAGGTGGACGCGGCCGCGCACCACCCAGGCGTCGGCGTCGCGGGACCAGGCGGTGAGGTGGCCGCCGGTGAGCGTGAGGCCGATCGCCCCCGGCGCCGTGCGGAGCGAGCCCATCCGCCTGCTGCGGTGCGTGCTCACCTGCCCGCCCGCCGTGCGGACGGTCAGGCCGAGCGCGCCGCCGGCCCACGCGGCGGCGAGCACCGTGCCGTCCCCGGCCACCATGGCGAGGCGGGCGGCGTCGCCGTCGACCTCCACGGTCGCCGC
>NZ_CADCUP010000174.1 GCF_902805925.1 uncultured Nocardioides sp. | reverse complement strand
GGGGCTACCTGGTCTACGTGGCCATCGACTTCGGCGGCTCCGCGCGGGCCGGGCGGTCCGAGGCCTGGTGGCTCCTGGCGCTGGCGTCGCTCGGGGCCGTCGCCTGCCTCTTCGCCGGGCTGCTGCTGGGCAGCCGCCTGGCGCGGGTGCTCGGCTGGGCCAAGCCGCCCGGTGAGCCCGCGAACCCCGGTGCAGAACGCCCAGCTCCCCAGCGGGTGCCGGGCGGTCGACGCGCCGCACGCTGACCCCCACCCGCTGCCCCGGCTCGACGCGTCCGGACGCCGCGGAGGGCGGGCCACTGGGCCCGCCCTCCGTCTTCCCCGGCCCACCAGCCGGGGTCGAATCGGCTGGTGGAGTATTCAGTTGTAGGTCTGGGTGCTACTCCGCAAGCGGGACGCGCAGCTGCTGGCCGGCTGTCACCATCGCGGTGTCCAGGGCGTTGAGCCGCTCGATCCGTTCGACCATCGCCCGGGTGCTGCCATCACCGGCCGCGACGGCAGCAATGCCCCACAGCGTCTCGCCCTCGCCCACCATCACCACGCGCGTCGGCTCGGGCGTGCCGCCCTGGTCGGTGGCGACGGAGCCTGCGCCGAAGGCCACACCGAGCACGAGCACCACCGCCACGGCCACCATCAGCAGCGCGAGGCGGCCGCGGCGGGTCAGGCGCAGCTGCCCTGCAGCGGGAGCCACCGCCGTGCGCACCGGGCGCAGGTCGCGCACCGGCGCCAGCCGGGAGGTGGGGCTCATGGTCGTGCCCATGGTCGTCGTACTCATGGTCGTCGTGCTCATCGTGACCTCCTGGGGAAGGGGGCGGTCTGCCGGTCGTCTGCTGTCGATCTGATGTCTAGTGGTGACCACCGACAGTGACGCCGGATGGGGAGATCGATCACCTGCTCGATTCGAACATGTGTACGACGTTAGAGCATGTGTTCGAACGGGACAAGGCCTTTCTCGAACGCATGTTCGACTGCGGTGTCCGGTCGGCTGCGCCTGGGTACCGCCTCGCCATGACCTCCACCCTGAGAGCCCTCGTCCTCGCCTGCAGCCTCAAGCCGTCCCCGCAGGAGTCCAGCTCCGAGGCGATCGGCCGTGACGTCCTGGGCGCCCTCGCCGAGCACGACGTGACCGGCGAGCTGATCCGGGTCGTCGATCACGGCGTGAGCTTCGGCGTGACGACCGACGAGGGCGAGGGCGACGGCTGGCCCCCGCTGCGCCAGAAGATGCTGAACGCCGACATCCTGGTGATCGCCACGCCCATCTGGCTCGGACAGGCGAGCTCGGTGTGCAAGATGGTGCTCGAGCGCCTCGACGCCGAGCTCGGCGAGACCGACGACGAGGGCCGCAAGATCACCTTCGGCAAGGTCGCGGCCGTCGCGGTCGTGGGCAACGAGGACGGCGCGCACCACGTGACCGCGCAGTGCCTGCAGGCGCTGAACGACGTGGGCTTCTCCGTCGCGGCGAACGGCTCGACGTACTGGGTGGGCGAGGCGATGCAGGCCGTCGACTACACCGACCACGACGAGAAGCCCGAGAAGACGGTGCAGACCACCGAGGTCCTGGCCGCCAACACCGCGCACCTGGCGCGGCTGCTGAAGGGCGCGAACTACCCGGCCTGAGCCCGCTGGGCGTGCACACCGCTCCCGTCGCAGCCGGTCGGGTCGAGCGCGACACGCGGCGTTCGAACACGTGTTTGAAGTGGGGTCGCGATCGGTCTACGGTGAGCCAGCGAGCGAGGCGAAGCGCGGCACCGAGACGCATCCACACCAGGAGGACCCATGGCCAAGACGAGCGGCACCGGCAAGAAGGTGCTCGAGCTCCCCGACGGGCCTCCCGACGCGACCGGCCTCACCCCGCGCCAGCAGCGGGTGCTCGCCACGATCAAGGACGCCATCGAGATGCGCGGCTACCCGCCCAGCATGCGCGAGATCGGCGAGGCGGTCGGGCTGACCAGCTCCAGCAGCGTCGCCCACCAGCTCAAGACGCTCGAGGAGAAGGGCTTCCTCAAGCGCGACCCCAACCGCCCGCGCGCCCTCGAGGTGTTCCTGCCCGAGGTGATGGCCGCGCGCCGGTCGATCTCGCACGGCGAGGAGGCCGCGGTCGACGAGTCGGGCATCGGCGACGCCATGCCGACGGCCACCTACGTGCCGATCGTCGGCCGGATCGCCGCCGGAGGCCCGATCCTCGCCGAGGAGCGCATCGAGGAGGTCTTCCCGCTGCCGCGCTCGCTGGTCGGCGACGGCACCCTCTTCCTCCTCGAGGTCTCGGGCGACTCGATGATCGACGCGGCGATCTGCAACGGCGACTACGTCGTGATCCGGCAGGAGCAGACGGCCGAGAACGGCGACGTCGTCGCGGCGCTGATCGACGGCGAGGCGACGGTCAAGACGTTCCAGCGCAAGGACGGCCACGTGTGGCTGCTCCCCCACAACGACGCCTACGAGCCCATCAACGGTGACGAGTGCACCATCCTCGGCAAGGTCACCGCGGTCCTGCGTCGGATGTGATCGCACCGCGGGCGACGCTGTCGGCGGCGGCGCATAGGGTGCCCGGGTGACCGCTCAGCACGACGCCCCCGCTCGCCCGCAGCTCCGGGTGCAGGAGGTGCTGTCCGAGGCTGTGGCAGCGCTCGGGGGCCAACAGCGCACCGGCCAGGAGCAAATGGCTGAGGCGGTCGCGGAGGCGATGGAGTCCGGACGGCACCTGCTCGTCCAGGCCGGCACCGGCACCGGCAAGTCGCTGGGCTACCTCGTGCCGAGCCTGCTCCACGGCCAGCGCGTCGTGGTCGCCACCGCCACCCTCGCGCTCCAGCACCAGCTCGTCGAGCGCGACCTCCCCCGCCTCGTCGAGGCCGTCGGCGGCACCATCGACACGTCGTACGCCGTGCTCAAGGGCCGCTCCAACTACGCCTGCCTCCACCGCATCCGAGAAGGCGTGCCCGACGACCAGGGTGTGCTCGTCGACGTGCCCAGCGGCTCGATGGGCGACGACGTGCTCTCGCTGCGCAGGTGGGCGGAGGAGGAGTCCGAGGCCGGGGGCAGCGGCGAGCGCGACAACGCCCCCCGCCACACCGACCGGGTCTGGCGGCAGGTCAGCGTCAACCACCGCGAGTGCCTCGGCGCCACCAAGTGCCCCTTCGCGCAGGAGTGCTTCGCCGAGCGCGCCAGGGAGAAGGCGCAGCGGTCGCACCTGATCGTCACCAACCACTCCCTGCTCGCGATCGACGCGATCGAGGGTGTCCCGATGATCCCCGACTACGACGCGGTGGTGATCGACGAGGCCCACGAGCTCACCGCCCGGGTGACCCAGGCGGCCACCGACGAGCTGTCGGCGAGCGACGTCGAGCGCGCCGCGCGCCGGGCCCAGCGCCACGTCGACGGCGACCAGGCCGACGACCTGGCCGACGCCGGCGATGCGCTGGCCGATGCGCTCGCGCGCACCGGGCCCGGACGCATCGACACGATCGACGAGCAGCTCTCCGACGCCCTGGCGCTGGTGCGCGACGCGGCCCGTGCGCTGATCTCCGCCTTCCCCAAGGACAAGCCGGGTGACGGCGACGCCGACGCCGGGCGCGCCCAGGCCCGCGGGCTCGCACAGGACGTGTTCGTCAACGCCGAGCGGATGGCCGCGCACGCCGAGGCCGACGTGCTGTGGCTCAACGAGGCGCGCGACCGGACCCCCGCCCGGCTGTGCGTCGCGCCGCTGCAGGTGTGGGGGCCGATGCGCGATCGGCTGCTGACCGAGAAGACGGTCGTCTTCACCTCCGCCACGCTGATGCTCGGCGGCGACTTCAGCGCTGTGGCCACCTCGCTGGGGCTCAACCCGTCGGAACGCGTGCTGCAGGAGCCGATCGAGCGCGACGACACCGTGCTGCCGTGGCGCGGCATCGACGTCGGCTCACCGTTCGACTACGGCCAGCAGGCGATCCTGTACGTCGCCCGCCACCTGCCGCCGCCGGGTCGCGACGGGCTCGGCAGCGCCCAGCTCGACGAGATCGCCGAGCTCGTCGACGCCGCCGAGGGACGCACCCTCGGGCTCTTCTCCTCCCGTCGCGCCGCGGAGGCCGCCGCGGAGGCGATGCGCGAGCGCCTGCCGCACCTCACGACGCTGGCGCAGGGCGACGCCCAGCTGCCCGAGCTGGCCAAGCAGTTCGTCGACGACCCGCACACCTGCCTGTTCGGCACGCTCTCGCTGTGGCAGGGCCTCGACGTGCCGGGCGACACCTGCCAGCTGGTGATCATCGACCGCATCCCGTTCCCCCGGCCCGACGACCCGCTGATGTCGGCACGTCAGCGGGCGGCCGACAGGTCCGGCGGCAACGGGTTCATGCAGGTCGCGGCGACGCACGCCGCGCTGCTGCTGGCCCAGGGGTCCGGCCGGCTGATCCGCACCACCACCGACCGCGGCGTGGTGGCCGTGCTCGACCCACGGCTCTCGACCGCCCGCTACGGCGGGTTCCTCAAGGCGAGCCTGCCGCCGATGTGGACGACCACCGACCCGGCGGTGGTGCGCAAGGCGCTGTCGCGCCTCGCCGCCGGCTGAGCGGACGCCCGCCCGCGCCCGGATCACCGGCTCCCCCGGGAGGTAATCCGGGGCGAGATGCACCTCGACAGGCGTTCCACGGTGCACTTTGCCCCGGACTACCCGGCAGCGCGGGGACCGGCAGCAGGGCGGCGGGCTCAGCGCTTGCGGTTGAGCTGCCGCCGGACGCGGTCCTCGGACTGGCCGAGCACCTTCGCCAGCAGCGGGACCCGCATCTTCCACGCCATGACGGCGCCGACGACGAGGACCAGGAGGATGAGGAGCGTCATGGTGCAAGGGTACGCCGCGGCTCCCAGTGGCCGCCCGGCTCAGACGACGGCGCCGGAGTCCTCGGGCTCGCGCTGGCGGCGTACCTTCGTCGCGCGCGACATCGGCCAGCGCTCCTGCAGGTAGGTCACCAGCGGGGTCGCGGTGAAGACCGAGGAGTAGGTGCCGATGACGAGACCGAGGAGCAGGGCGATGGCGAAGTCCTGGAGCGAGTCGCCGCCCAGCACCGCGAGCGCGGCGAGGATGAACATCGCGCCGAGGCCGGTGTTGACCGTGCGCGGCATCGTCTCGACGGCCGCCTTGTTGGCCAGCGAGGTGAACGACTCCTCCGGACGTGACGCCTGCCAGCGCTCGCGGACGCGGTCGAAGACCACCACGGTGTCGTTGACCGAGAGACCGATGATGGTCAGAGCGGCGGCCAGGAAGATGCCGTCGATCGGCTTGTCGAGCCAGGCGAAGATGCCCGTCACGATGACGACGTCGTGGAACATCGCGAGCACCGCGGAGACACCGAACGTCCACTTGAAGCGGATCGCCAGGTAGATCATCTGCACCAGCAGGGCGATGCCGAAGGCGATGAGCGCCTTGTCACGCAGCTCGGAGCCGAGGGAGGCACCGATCTTCTCGTCGCGCTGCTTGGTGGCACCGCCGGCCGCGTCGCCCAGCGCCGTCTCGATGGCCACGGCCTCGTCGTCGCTGATCTGGCCGGTGCGGACGCTGATCTTGTCGTCGTCGGACTCCTGCACCGTGGCCTCGGGGTAGCCCGCGTCGGCGACCACCTCGCGGGCCCGGTCGGCGGTCAGCGGTGAGGAGGTGGAGTACTCCAGGACCCGGCCGCCGGTGAACTCCACGCCCAGGTTGAGGCCCTGCGTCACCATGCCGGTGACGGCGAGGACCAGGGCGGCGGCCGAGATGCCGAGCCAGGTGCCGCGCCGGCGCATCAGGTCGGGGTCGCGGCGCTCCAGCCAGGTGCGGACCCGGCCGACGGAGCCGATGCCCGTGAACGCGGGCCGGCCGGCCACCCACCGGTTGGAGACGCCGAGCTCGGTGAGCACCCGGGCGATCACCAGCGCCGAGACCATCGAGGCGACGACACCGATCGTCAGCGTGACACCGAATCCCTTGATGGGGCCGGAGCCCAGGAGGAAGAGCAGCGCCGCGGCGAGCAGGGTGGTGACGTTGGAGTCGATGATCGCGGTCCACGCCTTGTTGAAGCCGACCATCAGGGCCCGCCGGAGACCGGCCGACGGGTTGGCGGCGTACTCCTCGCGGGCGCGCTCGAAGACCAGCACGTTGGCGTCGATCGCCAGGCCGATGGCGAGCACGAAGCCGGCCAGGCCCGGCAGCGTCAGGGTGGAGCCCAGGCCCACGAGCATCGCGTAGGCGAGCAGGGCGTACGACGTCAGCGCGATGGTCGCCAGGACGCCGACGAAGCGGTAGACGAGCGCGATGAACAGGCCGGTGGTCAGCAGGCCGATCACGCCGGCCTTCCAGGACGCGTCGATGGCCGCCCGGCCGAGCGTCGGGCCGACGGTGCGCTGCTCGATGACCTCGACGGGCAGCGGCAGGGCGCCGCCCTCGATGAGCACCGAGAGGTCCTTGGCCTCGTCGACCGTGAAGTTGCCGGTGATGTCGGTGGAGCCGGTGATGGAGCCGCCGCACGGGGTGGTGTTCACACCGGGTGAGGAGATGACCTCGTCGTCGAGCACGATCGCGATGCGCTTGGCGTCGCCCTGGGCACAGGCGGCCGCCGCCGTCAGGGTCCCGAAGGCGCGAGAACCGTCGCCGGAGAAGTCGACGGCGACGGTCCAGTCGGTGCTGTTCTGCCGCTGGACCGCGGCGGCGCTGGTGATGTCGTCGCCCTCCAGGGACGTCGGGCCGACCTCGATGAAGTCGCCCTGGTCGCTGGGCAGGATCTGGTTGCCCTCGTCCGACGGCTCCTCCTCGGCGGAGGCGAGACCGCCCCTGACCACCGGGTGCACGGTCAGCTGCGCCGTACGGCCGATGGTCTCGACCGCCTCCCGCGGGTCCTGGACGTCGGGCAGCTCGACGATGATCCGGTCCTCGCCGGCGCGGGTGAGCGTGGGCTCGCTGATGCCGAGCGCGTCGACCCGGCCGCGCAGCACCTCGATGGCGCGGTCGGTGGCCTCCGCGTCGGCCACCACGCCCGAGGGCGAGTCGGAGGCCTGGAGGGTGATCTGGGTGCCGCCCCGCAGGTCGAGCCCGAGTCGCGGCTCCCGCGTCAGGGCGAGGGCGGCGCAGCCGGCCAGCAGGCCGACCACGAGGAGGAGGCGGACCAGGGCACCACGAGGCATGGGGCGCATCCTCCCTCACCGGGAGGACGCGCCCCAAACGACTGGCCTGGTCAGGCGCGAAACGGCTGGCCGGGGCTGCGTCCGGCAGCCATCTCGCGCCTGACTACCTGAGCGGTCAGCGCCTCTTCGACACCACGCCCGCGGCACCGCCACCGCGACGGGTGGGCTCGGCCACCGCGGTGACCTTGCCCTTCCGGCCGAACTCGATGGCCGTGGCGGCCCCGATCTCGGCAGCGCTGGTGAACGCGTCCCCGGCGGGCACGAGCTTGTGTCCCAGCGGGGTCAGCAGGGCGCCGTACCGGGTGATGAACTCCGGCTCGGCGGTGACGTTGGCGGTGTTGCGCTGCGTGGCGCGGGGCGCGGCGATCGCCTCCTGGATCGTCAGGCCGCGGTCGATGCGGTTGAAGATCATCTGCAGGACGGTCGTGATGATCGTCGAGCCGCCGGGCGAGCCGAGCGCCATGAACGGCTTGCCGTTCTTGAGGATGATCGTCGGCGACATCGAGGAGCGCGGCCGCTTGCCGGGCTGGATCCGGTTGGGGTCGGCCGGGTCGAAGACGGTCGAGAAGTCGGTCAGCTCGTTGTTGAGCAGGAAGCCGCGCCGCGGGACGACGATGCCGGAGCCGCCGGTCTGCTCGATGGTGAGGGTGTACTCCACGACGTTGCCCCAGCGGTCGGAGACGGTGAGGTTGGTCGTCGAGATGTTCTCGGTGTCCTGGTCGACCGCGCCCTTGCGCGCGGGCGCCGGGGTGCAGACGCCGTCGTACGACGCGACGTCACCGGCCGGGACCGGCTTGGTGAGCGCCGCGGTCGGGTTGATGGAGCACGCCCGCTCCCTGGCGAAGGTGTCGCTGAGCAGGTCGCTGAGCGGGACCTTGACGAACCGCGGGTCGCCGACGTACTTGGCGCGGTCGGCGAAGGCGAGCGCGGTGGCCTCGAGGTAGTGGTGCAGCGCGTCGGTGTCGGACATCGAGCCGACGTCGAACTGCTCGAGGATGTTCAGCGCCTCCCCGACGGTCGAGCCGCCGGAGGATGACGGCGCCATGCCGTAGACGTCGTACCCCCGGTAGTCGACCTTGCTGGGCTTCTGCGACAGCGCCTTGTAGCTCTTCAGGTCAGCGCGGGTCATCGAGCCGACGGGCACCGGCAGCGTCGTGGTGCTGGTCTTCGGCGGCGACTGCACCGTCCTGACGATCTCGCCGGCGAGCTTGCCGCGGTAGAACGCCTTGAGGCCCTTCCTCGCGATCAGGTCGTAGGTGCGGGCGAGCTGCCTGTTGCGGAACCGCGTGCCGACGGCCGGGGCGTCGCCACCGGGCAGGAAGAGCTTGCGGGTGGAGGTGAACGCGTCGAAGCGGACCTCGTTGTCGAGGGTCTGCTGGCGGAAGGTCTCATCGACCCGGAACCCCTTGCGGGCCACCTTGGTCGCGGGCGCCATCGCACCGGAGAGGTCGAGGGTGCCCCACTTGCGCAGGGCCTTCTCCCAGGTGGCCGGGGTGCCGGGCACGCCGACCGAGACGCCGCTGGTGACCAGCTCGGGGGTGAAGTTGTAGGGCTTGCCGGTGGCCGGGTCGATGAAGGCGTCGCTCCGGATCCGGCCGGGGGCCGTCTCACGGCCGTCGATGGTGGAGACCTTCTTCTTCTTGGCGTTGTAGTAGACGAAGTAGCCGCCACCGCCGATGCCGGCGCTGTAGGGCTCGGTGACGCCGAGCGCGGCAGCGGTGGCGACCGCGGCGTCCACGGCGTTGCCGCCCTTCTTCAGGACCCTGAGGCCGACGCGGGTGGCGGTGGGGTCGACGCTGGAGACGGCGCCGCCGTACCCCGTGGCGGTGGCCTTCTTCACGGCCTTCTGCTGGAGTGCGGGCGCCGAGGCGGCGGTGTCGACGGCGGTCGCCTGGGTGCCGGCGAGGGAGAGCGAGCCGGCCAGGGCGAGGGCGAGGCCGGGGGCGAGGACTCTGGTGGTGGAGCGGGACATGGATTCCTCCCGGGTCGTGGGCGTCCTACCCTCCCCCGCGTCGCCGCGGTTGTCGAGCACCCCTACCGGCGAAACGCCGCGGACCCGCCGGCGATGCAGCTCGCCGGCGGGTCCTGGTCTCTCCAGGTGTGACCGGTCGGTCGCCTGGATGGTGGTGCTGCGGTGGATCAGTACTTCAGGTGCTCCAGGTAGAGCTTGCCCACCGCCGCGGAGGTGAGCGGGGAGACGTCGGGGGTGTCGTTCTCGACGATGTACTCCTCCACGGTGTGCTTGCGGAAGATCGAGGAGAAGTCGATGACGCCGGTGCCGAGGTCGGCCATGTCGCCGTTGCTGGCGGCCCGGTCCTTGACGTGGAACTGGCGCACCGTCTGCGGCGCCTTGCGGATGACGCTCTTGGTGAACTTCAGCGGGTCGGCCACGCCGAGGTTCACACCAGCGGTGTAGACCCAGTAGAGGTCGACCTCGAGGTGCACCAGGCGCGGGTCGAGCTCCTTGGTGAGCACGTCCCAGGGCGTCCTGCCGCCGCCCAGGTCCACGGTGAACTCGTGGGCGTGGTTGTGGTAGCCGTAGCGCAGGCCCCGGCGCTTGGCGGCGTAGGCCTCGTTGTTCATCTGCTCGGCCCAGCGCTGCCAGTCCGACAGCTTGTCGGAGTTGAGGTAGGGCACCACGACGTAGCGCTGCTCGAAGGTGTTGGCGTCGTCGAACTTCTGGTACATCGCCGCCGAGGTGTCGCTGATGCCCTCGTGGCTGGAGCTGGCCCAGATGCCGAGCGAGTCGAGCTTGGCCTTCATCGTGGCCGCGGTGACGCCGTACAGGCCGGCACGCTCCACCCGCGGGTAGCCGTACTGGGCGAGTCGCTCGAGCACGGCCTCCCAGCCGATCGACCAGGGCTTCTCGGCCGTGCCGGCCGGCAGCGTGGCGTCGCGCAGGGTGTAGAGCTGGATCGAGATCCTGCGCTCGGGCACCTCACGGTCGCGGCCGTTGCCGCTGCCCCGCGTGCCGGCGGCCTCGGCGGGGGCGCCGAGGGCGCCGATCGCCGCTGCGCCGGCCGCGCCTGCGACCGCTGTGCGCAGGATGCCTCGGCGGCTCGCGCCCTGGGTCTCCAGCGAGCGGCGCAGCGCCGTCTCGCCGTCATAGCCGTAACACATGGTGTTCCTCTCGTGACGCTTCTCGGGGGATCCTGCTCGGGGGGTACGGCGGTCCGTCCAGGTGGGTGGACGGGCCGCCGCGGGTGGATCAGCCGACCGGCTCGAGGCGGACCTCGTCGCTGCCGCGCAGCCCCGGCTCCGAGCCGGTGTCGACGTACTCGGCGACGAAGACGCCGCTCAGCTCCTCGGTCGCGGGGTCGTGCCCACCGGGGATGGTGGTGACCAGCGGGCCGCTGCACCCGTTGGCGGTGCTTCGCGGGTGGCCGTGGGCGTCGTGGCCCAGGAGGTAGGTGACCGTCGCCCGGCTGCAGTCGACGGGCTGGTCGTCGGTGACCTCGACCTCGAACGGGGACGGCGTCACCGTAGGCCACCGACTGGCCACCCACGGGCGCCACCAGCCTCCTCGTCGTGCTGGTGGACGTCGATCCTGCCGGCGACGGAGTTGACGCCGGTCTCGTCGTCGTTGAGCCAGATGTCGCCGGCACGCGTGGTGTGCAGCACAACGTCGAGACATAGTGAGACACACCTCCGAGAAGTGTCTGAGTGGGCCCGGGTCCGCACGTGGTGTAGACCGGCTACCAGAAACGTAGGCAGGTGACGACCATCACGTCAATGGGTTGCGCACTTTCGAAAGTGGATTTCAAATCAGTCGAGGGACCGCCCGTACGGTGCGTAGACCACGTCGCTCACCAGGCGGGCCGCCCCCACGACTCCGGCCATGTCGCCCAGCTCGCTGAGCACGATCGGGAGGGTGCCGGTGGCCAGCGGCAGCGAGCGGCGGTAGATGACGCCGCGCATCTCGGCGAGCAGCCCATGGCCGAGGCCCGTCACCCGGCCGCCGATCACGATCAGGCCCGGGTTGAAGAACGACACCAGGCTGGCCAGCACGTTGCCGACGTGCTGGGCGCTGTCGCGCAGGAGTCCCGCCGCGGCGGCATCGCCGCGGGTGACCGCGATGCCGACGTCCTCGGCCGTCAGCTCGCCCTTCTCGGCCAGCAGCGTGGCGAGCACGTTCGACCGGCCGGACCGGGCGGCCGCGTTTGCCTCCCGGGCGAGCGCCGCGCCGCCGGCGTACGCCTCCAGGCAGCCGGCGTTGCCGCACACGCACGTGGGGCCGGAGTCGTCGATGCGGATGTGCCCGATGTCGCCGGCACAGCCGGCGACGCCGCGGTAGAGCTCGCCGCTCACCACGATCCCGCAGCCGATGCCGGTGCCGAGCTTGACGAAGAGGAAGTCGCGGTTGTTCTTGGCGACGCCGGAGTGGAGCTCGCCGATCGCCATCACGTTGACGTCGTTGTCGAGCACGGCCGGGCAGCCGAGGCCGAGCGAGACCGCGTCACGCACGGGGTAGCCGTCCCAGCCGGGCATCAGCGGCGGCGACACCGACACACCCCGGTCGAAGTCGACGGGCCCGGGCACCCCGACGCCGCAGCCCAGCGGGCTCTCCACGCCGGCCTTGTCGAGGACCTGGCGGGTCGCCTCGAGCGCCGCCGCCAGCACCTGCTCGGGGCCGGTGCGGATGTCGCACTCGACCTCGTGGGTCGACAGCACGTTGAGCCGCCCGTCGGTCAGGCCGACGCCGATGCGCGTGGCGCCGATCGCGATGCCGACGAAGCGCGCGTCCTCGGCCAGGTCGACCATCGTCGAGCGGCGACCGCCGCGCGACTTCGCCAGCCCGCTCTCGTGGGCGAGACCGAGCTGGTCGAGCCGGTTGACCTCGGCGGCCACGGTCGTGCGGGAGACGCCCATCAGCTCGGCGAGGTGGGAGCGCGACAGCGGCCCCTCGTCACGCAGCAGGCCGAGCAGGCGCGCCTGCATGACGTTCTCGGCGCGTCCGGACAGCGAGGGCAGCACGGGGCCATGGTGTCACGCGTGCCCCGCGCAGCACCGTCGTTGGCGCCTGTCAGACGGCGTACTCCGCCAGCTCGCCGGCGAGGTCGTCGTTGGCACGGCCGGTGACGTGGGTGCCGTCGGCGGTGTGCTCCAGCGTGGCGATCTCGCCCTGCTGGTGGATCCGGTTGAGCAGGTCGCCCCGCTCGTAGGGGAGCAGCGCCTCGAACTCCACGTCGGGCCGCGGCAGCTCGCCCTCGATGACGGCGAGCGCCTCGGGGATGCCGGCGCCGGTGCGGGCGCTGACGACCACCGAGTGGGGCTCGCGCTGGGACAGGCGGGCGATGACCATGGGGTCGGCGGCGTCGGCCTTGTTGATGACGACCAGCTCGGGCACCCGGTCGGCCCCGATCTCGGCCAGCACCTCGCGCACCGCGGCCAGCTGGCCCTCGGGGTCGGGGTGCGAGCCGTCGACCACGTGCAGGACCAGGTCGGACTCCGCCACCTCCTCCAGCGTCGAGCGGAAGGCCTCGACGAGCTGGTGGGGCAGGTGGCGCACGAAGCCCACGGTGTCGGACATGGTGTAGATGCGCCCGTCGCCGGTGGTCGTGCGCCGCGTGGTGGGGTCGAGGGTCGCGAACAGGGCGTCCTCGACCAGCACGCCGGCGTTGGTCAGCCGGTTGAGCAGGGAGGACTTGCCGGCGTTGGTGTAGCCCGCGATGGCGACGCTGGGGATGCGGTGGCGGGCTCGCTCCTGCCGCTTGGTCTCGCGGGTGCCGCGGAGGTCCTTGAGCTCGCGGCGCAGCTTGGCGATCCGGGTGTTGATGCGACGCCGGTCGGTCTCGATCTTGGTCTCACCGGGACCACGGCCACCGATGCCCTCACCGCCCGAGACCCGGCCACCGGCCTGCCGGGAGAGGTTGCCACCCCAGCCGCGGAGCCGCTGCTTCATGTAGTTCAGCTGGGCCAGCTCGACCTGCGCCTGGCCCTCCTTGGACTTCGCGTGCTGGGCGAAGATGTCGAGGATCAGCGCGGTGCGGTCGACCGCCTTGACCTTGAGCTTGTCCTCGAGGTTGCGCAGCTGACCGGGCGCGAGCTCGCCGTCGAGGATGACGGTGTCGGCGCCGGTGGCCTGCACGATCTCGCGGACCGCGTCGACCTTGCCGCGACCGATGTACGTCGCGGGGTCGGGCTTCTGCCGGCGCTGGTAGATCGCCTCCAGCACCTCGGACCCCGCGGTCTCGGCGAGGAGCGCGAGCTCGGCCATGGAGTTCTCGGCGTCCTCGACCGAGCCCTCGGTCCACACCCCGACGAGCACGACGCGCTCTAGTCGGAGCTGGCGGTACTCGACCTCGGTGATGTCCTCGAGCTCGGTGCGCAGGCTCGCCACGCGGCGCAGGGCGTGGCGCTCGGCGAGCTCCTGGGCGCCGGGGGTGTGATCCTCGGGCTCGGAGTCCTCGGTCTCCTCGGGGTCGGGGCCGTCGGGCAGGACGATCTCGTAGGCGTCCTCGTCGTCCCACTCGTCGGTGGCGGCCAGCTCGGTGTCGAGGGAGAAGTCAGGTGCGTTCGTCATATGCGACCGATTCTAGGCCGCGCGCGGTGACGCGGCGACCCCCTTTCCGAAGTCAGCCGAGCAGGGCCACCAGGGCCGGCTCCGCAGCCTCGCGGGGCAGGTGGCCGAGCACGACCAGCGTGGCCATGCCGTGGACGGTCGACCACAGGGACGCGGCCAGCGCGGCGGGGTCGGAGCCGGCGAAGCGCGGCTCCTCGACCAGTTCCGCGACCTGCCCACCCAGCAGCTCCTCGTTGCGAGCGATGAGCGGGGCCATCTCCTGCGACGGCTGGCCGGCGGCGCAGTACTCCGGGTCGAAGATCAGCGCGAAGGCCTGCGGGTGCGCCGCGGCGTACCCGACGTAGGCGGCGCCCAGCGCGCGCACGCGCTCCACCGGCCCGGACGTCCGCGCCACCGCCTCCTCCTGGGCGGCGAGCAGGTCGGCCATCGCCCGCACGCCCAGGGCGCCCAGCAGCGCCGCACGGTCGCCGAAGTGGTGGTACGGCGCGTTGTGGCTCACCCCGGCTCGGCGGGCGACCTCGCGCAGGCTGATGCGCGCGGCCGGCTGGTTCTCGAGCAGCTCCAGCGCGGCGTCCTCGAGCGCCGCCTGGAGGTTGCCGTGGTGATAGGCGGGGCTGGATCTTGACACGGGCAACATGGTACCCCGATGGTGGTCAGTGTCCACATTGTTGACACTGTCTAGATGGAGCCCTGCCATGACGAACCTCCTCGTGATCGACGGCCACCCCGATGCCGGGTCGCTCACCTCCGCCCTCGCCCGGCGGTACGCCGCCGGTGCAGGCGAGCGCACGATCATGCTCCCGCTGCGCGAGCTCGCCTTCGAGCCGCAGCTGCGCGACGGCTACCGGGGCGTGCAGGCGCTCGAGCCCGACCTCGCCCACGCCCGCGAGCTCCTGGAGTGGAGCGACCACGTCACCGTGCTCACGCCGGTGTGGTGGGGATCGGTGCCCGGGCTGCTCAAGGGCTTCTTCGATCGCGCGCTCGAGCGCGGCTGGGCCTTCCGCTACCTCGACAACGGACGGCCCGAGGGCCTGCTGCCTGGTCGCACCGGTCGCCTCGTCGTCACCGCCGACTCACCTCGGTGGTACCTCCCGCTCGTCGGCGACACGACGGTGAAGCAGGTCAGGGGCCGCACCCTGGAGTTCTGCGGCATCAAGCCGGTCAAGGTCACGAGGTTCACCGGCGTGCACAGCAGCACACCGGAGCAGCGGGCGGCGTGGCTCGAGCGGATGGCCGGGCTGGGTGCTGCCGACGCCGGTCGACGGACGCGCGGCCGGATGCCGGCCCCCGCGGCCTGAGGACTACTTCGGCGGCATCCGGATGCCGCCGTCGACCCGGACGGTCTCACCGTTCATGTAGGAGTTGGTGACGCACTCCATCACCATGCTCGCCAGCTCGTCGGGACGGCCCAGCCGCTTGGGGTAGAGCACCGACTCGCCGAGCTTGGCCTTGAACGCCTCGGCCTGCTCGCCCTCGCCGTAGATCGGGGTGTCGATCAGGCCGGGTGCGACGGTGTTGACACGCACCGCGATGGCGGCGAGGTCGCGGGCGACCGGGAGCGTCATGCCGACGATGCCGCCCTTGGAGGAGGAGTACGCCGCCTGGCCGATCTGGCCGTCGAAGGCCGCCACGCTGGCCAGGTTGACGACCGCGCCGCGCTCCCCGGTGTCCGTCGGCTCCAGGGTGCTCATCGCGGTGCCGGCCAGCCGGGTGGCGTCGAAGGTGCCGATCAGGTTGATCGCGATGACCTTCTTGTACAGCTCCAGGTCGTGGGCCGACTCGAACGTGCCGTCGCGACCCACGGTGCGCGCCGCCGGGCCGATGCCGGCCGAGTTCACCAGCACGCGCAGCGGGCCCAGCTCGCCGGCCCGGGTGACCGCAGCCTTGATCTGCTCGGTGTCGGTGACGTCGACGTGGGCGAACACGCCGCCGATCTCGGCGGCGAGCGCCTCGCCCTTCTCGTCCTGGACGTCGGCCACGACGACGTGGGCGCCGGAGGCCGCCAGCCGGCGGGCGACGGCTGCGCCGATGCCCGAGGCGGCGCCGGTGACGAGGGCGGAGGCTCCGGTGATGTCCATGCCGGACAGGCTAGTGAGGCCCGGCTCAGAGGTCGGTGGTGCCCCGCGCCACCACGACGGCCGGACCGGTGAGCAGCACCCGGTCGTCGGCGGTCCAGGTGACGGCGAGCTCTCCCCCGGGCACGTCGACGCGGTAGGTCAGGTCGTCCTCGGGCGGGTCGGTGACCCCGTCGGCCAGGGCCGCGGCGACCATCACCGCGCAGGCGCCGGTGCCGCAGCTCCGGGTCTCCCCCGACCCGCGCTCGTGCACCCGCATCGCGACGTGCCGCTCGCCGCGGCGCACCGCGAACTCGACGTTGACCCCGTGCGGGTACGTCGCCTCGTCGTAGCCCGGCGACTCCAGGAGCGGGCCGGCCTCGGCCAGGTCCTCGACGAGGGCGACGGCGTGCGGGTTGCCCAGGTCGACGTGCACGCCGGCCCACCGGCGCTCCCCCACCGTCACCGGCGTCTGGCCGAACGTCACCGGTCCGCCCATGTCGACGGTGAGGAGGTCGCCCTGCGCCGCGGTCACGACCTTGATCCCGGCGCGGGTGCCGACCTCGACCGGCAGCGTGGCCAGGCCCTCCTCGACCAGGTGCCGGGCGAAGACGCGCACGCCGTTGCCGCACATCTCGCTGAGCGACCCGTCGGCGTTGCGGTAGTCCATGAACCACTCCGGACCGTCCACCTTCAGGGCCTCGGACCGCACCACGCGCAGCACGCCGTCGGCGCCGATGCCGGCCCGGCGGTCGCACAGCGCCCGGACGCGCTCGGCGGACAGCTCCCCGTGCTGAGAGCCGTCGTGGTCAGGCAGCAGCACGAAGTCGTTCTCGGTGCCGTGGCCCTTGAGGAACGGGTAGGTCACCGCGCCAGTCTCGCACCCCCGCACCCGCGGGACGGCTCACGTCACGACGGTGAACCTGCTGCAGACCAGCTCGCGGTTGCGCACCACCTCCTCCAGCCTCAGCTCCAGCCGCCGCGGGAGCAGCGGAGCCCCCGAGCCGAGGGTCACCGGCGCGTGCTGCACCCAGACCTCGTCGAGGAGCCCCTCGTCGGCGAACTGGCCCACCAGGTCGCCGCCCCCGATGATCCACACGCCGAGCCCGCCGGCCGCCTCGACCATCTCGCCATGAACCGTCGCGACGGGGTCGGAGGTGAAGGTCACGCCCGGCGCCTCGGCGAAGGCGCGGTGGGTGAAGACCCACGTGGGCTTGTCCGACCACTCCCCGGGGTCGTTGTCGAGCAGCCACTGCCAGGTCGTCGCTCCCATGGCGCACGCCCCGATGAGCGGCCGGAAGGTCTCGAACCCCATGTCCCTCCCGTGGTCGACGTCGCGGCTCAGCAGCCACGACAGCGAGCCGTCGCCGTCGGCGATGAACCCGTCGAGCGAGGAGGCGGTGTAGTAGTACGTCGTCATGCCGGAATGCTGCACCCGACCACCGACACTCGGCCCGGCTCAGCCCTGCGCGGCCGCCACGGCCTGCTCGAGCCGCTCGGGGTCGTCGTGCCGCACCCACACGATGCGTGGGTCCTTGCGGAACCACGCGTCCTGCCGGCGGGCGAAGCGCCGGGTCGCGACCACCGTCTGCTCGCGGGCCGCGGCGAGCGTGAGCTCGCCGCGCAGGTACGCCGCCACCTCGCGGTAGCCGATCGCCCGGCTCGCGGTCCGCGCCTCGGCGAGCCCCTCGCCGAGCAGCCGGTCGACCTCCTCGACGAGGCCCTGCTCGAACATCTCGCGCACCCGCGCCTCGATGCGGGCGTCGAGGGTGGGGCGGTCGATGTCCACGCCCACCTGCACGGTCGCGGGGTCGGCGTACTCCAGCTGCGGGAGGCTGGCGCCGTAGGGGCGCCCGGTGAGCGCGATGACCTCGAGCGCCCGGACGACGCGCCGCCCGTTCTCGACCAGGATGCGGCCCGCCGCCTCGGGGTCGAGCCGCTCCAGCCGCTGGTGGAGGGCCGCCGGTCCCACCTCGGCCAGCTCCTCCTCGAGCTCGCGGCGCAGCGACTCGTCGGTGCCCGGGAACTCGAAGCGGTCGAGGACGGCGCGGGTGTAGAGCGCCGATCCGCCCACCAGCACCGGGGTGCGCCCGCGACCGCGGATCGCCGCGATCGTCTCGCGCGCCCATCCCTGGAACTCCGCCACGCTGGCGCCGTCACCGACCTCGAGGGTGTCGAGCAGGTGGTGCGGGATGCCGCGCCGCTCGGCGACCGGCAGCTTCGCGGTGCCGACGTCCATGCCGCGGTAGAGCTGCATCGCGTCGGTGTTGACGACCTCACCGCCCAGCCGCTCGGCGAGGTCGAGGGAGAGCCCGGTCTTCCCCGCGGCCGTGGCCCCGACCACGGCGACGACCTTCCGGGGCTGGGCGGTGGCGGGCACGCTGGCTAGTCTCGCAAAGGAGCCGCCCGCCGGGGCGGCACCGGACCTCAAGGAGACACGCATGGGATTCCTCGACAACGCCAGGGCGAGGCTGAACAAGGCCGTCGACGACCACGGCGACAAGATCGCCGGCGGCATCGACAAGGCGTCGGCGGCCGTGGACAGCCGGACGGGCGGCAAGCACTCCGACAAGATCGCGAGCGGGACCGCACGGGCCAAGGAGGCCCTCGAGAAGCGCAACCGGAGCAGGGCCGCCGAGGCCACGACGACCCCGCCGGAGCCGAACGACCCCACCCTCCCGACCCACCCGGCGCCGGCCGACCCGACCGACCCGATCCCGCCGGGTCCGCCGACCGACCCCACGAACCCGACCGGTTCGGTGCGGCCGTAGCCGTCTAGCCTGCGCAGCATGCGCTTCGTCGTCGTCCCGGCCTCCTACGTCTACCTGCTGCGCGACGGCGACCCGGGCCCGGAGGTCCTGCTCCAGCTGCGGCAGGGCACCGGGTTCATGGACGGCCACTGGGCCGCGGCCGCGGCCGGGCACGTCGAGCGCGGGGAGACGGCGTACGACGCGGCGCACCGCGAGGCCCGTGAGGAGCTCGGCATCGACGGGCTCGACCTCGTCTTCGAGGCGACCATGCAGCGCACCCGGCACGCCGAGCCGATCGACGAGCGCGTCGACTTCTTCTTCTCGGCGCGCTCCTGGTCCGGGGAGCCCGCGATCATCGAGCCGGAGAAGTGTGCCGAGCTGCGCTGGTGCCGTCTCGACGACCTTCCCGGGCCGGTCGTGCCGCACGAGCAGGTCGCGCTGCGGCATCTGGGTACCGGCACCCCGTATCTCACGCACGGCTTCTAGCAGAGGGAGAGATCCATGGCAGACGACACGCTGAGCCCCCAGCCCGACCCGGCGATCGAGCCGGGCGAGCCCAACCCGGGCGGCGCAGACGCCCTCGCCGACCCGCCGCACCCCCCGCTTGCCCGTGACCTGGACCCCAGTGACAACCCGGCGGTCGGGGACTCCGTCCCCGACGAGGTCACCGAGCCCGACGACAAGTCACAGGCACCCGAGGGCGACCCGGCCGACAGCGACCTGGACTTCCACGACGACGTGGAGGCGGGCCAGGAGTCGGAGGACGGCTCCGTCGAGCCGCCCGCCTGAGCGGAGTCGGGCGGTTCGCCGCCCGGCCCTCGGCACGGCGAGGATCACCTCACCCGGGGCCCGTCATCCACAGGCGGGGGCGGCCGGCAGCGGCGCCGGCACGCCGAGCGACGGCATGCCCAGGCCGACCATCGGGCGGGTCGGGGCCGACGTCCGTGCCTCCCAGGCGTCTCCGGAGCGGGTACGGCGCACCGACAGCACCGTGCCGTCGGCGACCAGGTGGTGCGGGGCGGCCTTGGTGACCACGACACGGACCATGTCGCCGGGGCGCACCCCCTCGGCTCCCGCAGGGTCGAAGTGCACGAGCCGGTTGTCTGGGCCGCGGCCCGAGAGGCGGGAGGTGGCGGCGTCCTTGCGGCCCTCGCCCTCGGACACCATCAGCTCCACGGTGGTGCCGACCAGCAGCTTGTTCTCGGCCCAGGCGATGTCGTTGACCAGCTCGACCAGCCGGTTGTAGCGGTCGGAGATCACCTCGGCCGGCACCTCGCCCGCCATCGTGGCAGCGGGCGTGCCGGGACGCTTGGAGTAGATGAAGGTGAAGGCCCCGGAGAAGCGGGCGCGGCGCACGACCTCCAGGGTCTGCTGGAAGTCCTCCTCGGTCTCGCCCGGGAAGCCGACGATGATGTCGGTGGTGATGGCCGCCCGCGGCATGGCCTCGCGGACCCGGTCGATGATGCCGAGGAACTTCGCCTGGCGGTAGGAGCGGCGCATCGCCCGCAGCACGGTGTCGGAGCCCGACTGCAGCGGCATGTGCAGCTGCGGCATGACGTTCGGCGTCTCGGCCATCGCGGCGATGACGTCGTCGGTGAACTCGGCGGGGTGCGGGGAGGTGAAGCGCACCCGCTCGAGACCCTCGATCTCGCCGCACGCGCGCAGCAGCTTGCTGAACGCCTGGCGGTCGCCGAACTGCACGCCGTAGGCGTTGACGTTCTGGCCCAGCAGCGTCACCTCGCTGACGCCCTCGGCGACCAGCGCCCGGACCTCGGCGAGGACGTCGCCGGGGCGGCGGTCCTCCTCCTTGCCGCGCAGCGACGGGACGATGCAGAACGTGCAGGTGTTGTTGCAGCCGACCGAGACCGACACCCACGCGGCGTACGCCGACTCGCGCCTCGTCGGCAGCGTCGAGGGGAAGACCGAGAGCGACTCGAGGATCTCGACCTGCGCCTCCTCGTGCACGCGGGCCCGCTCGAGGAGGGCCGGCAGCGACCCGAGGTTGTGGGTGCCGAAGACGACGTCGACGTACGGCGCCCTCGAGGTGATGGTGGCGCGGTCCTTCTGCGCGAGGCAGCCGCCGACGGCGATCTGCATGCCCGGGTTGGCCGCCTTGATCGGCGCGAGGTGGCCGAGGTTGCCGTACAGCTTGTTGTCGGCGTTCTCGCGCACCGCGCAGGTGTTGAACACGACCACGTCGGCCTGCTCGCCGGAGGGGGCGGCCGCGTAGCCCGCGTCCTCCAGCAGGCCGGTGAGCCGCTCGGAGTCGTGGACGTTCATCTGGCACCCGTAGGTGCGGACTTCGTAGGTACGCATCGCCCGCACAGCCTACGGCGATCCCGGATCACCGCCCGCATCCCGCGAAGCGCTGCTACGTTCCGGCTCGACAACTTCACCACGGGGGACCCATGCGACGTTCTGTGCCGCTGCTCATCACCACTCTGCTGATCACCGCCACACCGCTCCTGGCGGTGTCACCGGCCGACGCCGCACAGGCCGGGCGGTGCGACGGCAAGAAGCCGACCATCGTCAGTGACGCCAAGGAGGTGACCGGCACCGCACGCGACGACGTGATCGTCGTGACCGGCCGCGGTCCCTCCCAGGTCGAGGCCGGTGCCGGCGACGACACCGTCTGCCTGCGCAGGCGTGGGTACGTCCGGGTCGACGCGGGCAGCGGCGACGACACCGTCGTCTCCCAGGAGCGGCGCGGCAGGCCCAACACCGTCCTGGGTCCCGGTGACGACACCTACGTCGGCAGCGACGGCCGCGACTCCGTGGCGGACGCCGACCTCTGCTGCGGCCAGGGAGCCGGCG
>NZ_CADCUP010000173.1 GCF_902805925.1 uncultured Nocardioides sp. | reverse complement strand
GGGGATCCCGGAGCGGACGCCGGACGAGTCCTACGACCGGTTGTGCGCCGATCAGCGGGCGCGCGGCTGGGACCTGGCGCTGCAGGTGTACGGGGACAACCCGGTCGCCAACGACGTGACTGCTGCGGTCGGTGCACGGGTCACCGGAGGCTTCGCGCCGACCCGCGGGCTCGAGCTCGACCCGGCGCTGCACCTGCCCTACCCGCACGCGCTGCACGAGGCGGACCGGCACCTGCGGCTGCTCGAGCACCTGGGGCTGCCGCCCAGGGCCTCCCGGGCGCTGGAGTGGCCGGTGCTCCCGGAGGACTCCTACGACGTGCCCGGAGGGGACTACGTCCTGCTGCACCCGGGGGCGACCTGCTCGAGCCGGCGCTGGCCGGTGGAGCGCTTCGCCGCGGTGGCGGACGCGCTGGCGGCCGACGGGCTGACGGTCGTGGTCGGCGGTGTGCCGAGCGAGGCGGCCACCACCGCGGCGGTGGTCGCGGCGATGCGGGCGCCGGCGGTCGACCTGACCGGCCGGACCTCGCTCGGGCAGTACGCCGTGCTGCTGCGGGACGCCGCCGCCGTCGTCGCCAACGACACCGGCACCGCGCACCTCACCGCGGCGGTCGGCGGTCGGGTCGTGACGGTGTTCCTGTCCGGCGACCCGGTCCGCTGGCGGCACGCCCCGGAGCTGCAGACCGTGGTGCGGCAGGAGGTCGGCTGCAACCCCTGCCCGCACCTGGACTGCCCGATCGACTTCCGCTGCGCGCGGCGGATCAGCCCGGAGCGGGTGGTGCAGGCGGCGAGAGGAATGCTCGCCAGGCGTCGGACGCCATCCGCTGCGCGGTGAGCGCCTCCCGGGCCCGGCGGGCTCCCGCGGCTCCACGCAGCCGGCGGAGCCCCGGGTCGGCCAGCAGGCGCTGGACCGCGTCGGCGAGCGCTCCGGCGTCCTCGACCGGCACCAGCTCGACGACGTCCCCCAGCGCCTGCCGGACGTCGCCCACGTCGGTCGCCACGGCGGGCAGCCCGGCCGACACGGCCTCGGCCAGCACCAGCGGCAGCGCCTCGACGCGCGACGACAGGACGAACAGGTCGCACTGCCGGAGCAGCTCCTCGGGCCCGTCCTGGGGGCCGAGGAAGGTGACCGGCAGGCCGGTGGCCCGCTCCTCGAGGGCCGCCCGCTCGCGACCCTCCCCGCCCAGCAGCAGCCGCAGCGGCACTCCCCGGTCGACCAGCAGCCGGACGGCGTCGATCAGCACGTCGAACCCCTTCTGCGGCGTCAGCCGGCCGAGGGCGCCGACCACGGGGACCGCGCCGCCGGGCGGGGTGACGAGCGGCAGCGGGTCGACGCCGTTGACCACGTGCACCACGCCGGCCACGCCCAGCACGTCGCGGGCGAAGGCGGCGAACTCCGCCGACACCGCCACCAGCGCCCGCAGGCCGGCGTAGGCGGCCCGCAGCCTCGGCAGGTCCGGCACCTCGCCGCGCATGTGCAGGGTCGCCACGGCGGGGCCGTGCTCGGCGGCCACCTCCAGGGCGCTGACCATGCTGGCCGGGTCGACCAGGTTGACCTGCACCAGGTCGGGGCGCAGGTCGGCGAGCGCCGCGCGCAGGTCCGCCCCGTCGGCCCGGACCGTCGACTCGACGACCCGCACCGGGGTTTTGAATCGGCCGGCGTGCGCCGCGGTGGTGAGCACGGTGCACTCCACCCCGGGCGGGGCGTGCTGCACCAGGCTGCGCGCGTAGACCTGCGCGCCGCCCCAGCCGTTGCCGTCCGCGAGGACCGCGACCCGGGTCACGCGTCCATCAGAGAGCGAGGAAGCGCAGCGCCGCGCGGTACCCCTCGACGCCGAGCCCGGTGATCGTGGCGGTGGCCACGCCGCTGATCACGCTGGTGTGCCGGAACTCCTCGCGCGCGTGCACCTGGCTGATGTGCACCTCCACCAGCGGCGCGGTGAGCTGCGAGCAGGCGTCCCGCAGGGCGTACGAGTAGTGGCTCCAGGCCGCGCTGTTCAGCACGACGGGCGCACCGGAGTCCGCGGCCTCGTGCAGCCAGCGGACCAGCTCGGCCTCGTCGTCGGTCTGCCGCACCTCGACGTCCAGCCCGACCTCGTTGCCGGTCTGCACGCACAGGGCGGCCAGCTGCTCGTGGGTGGTGCTCCCGTAGATGAGCGGCTCGCGGCTGCCGAGCCGGCCGAGGTTCACGCCGTTCAGCACGAGGACCCGACGACCCGTCACAGCGCCACCTTCGCTCGCTCGAACAGCTCACGGGACACCCGCTCCTCCGTCGCGGGGCCCCGCGCGCAGTCCTCGCTCACAGGTACACCTCGGGGCCGCGGTCCTTGCGGACCTCCTCGTACGCCGCCACCAGCAGCGTCGGGTCGGGGTCGTCCAGGATCCGCGGGCTGGCCAGCGCGTCGAGCACCACGAAGCGGAGCCGGTTGCCGCGGGTCTTCTTGTCGATCCGCATGGCGGCGTGCACCTTGGCCCACTCCCCCGTGTACGACGTCGGCAGGCCGACCGACTCCAGCACGCTGCGGTGCCGCGCGGCGGTGGCGTCGTCGAGCCGTCCCGCCAGCCGGCCGAGCTCGGCGACGAAGACCAGTCCGACGGAGACGGCCGCGCCGTGCCGCCAGCCGTAGTCCTCGACCTTCTCGATCGCGTGACCGAGGGTGTGCCCGTAGTTGAGGAACTCCCGGGCGCCCTGCTCGGTGAGGTCGTCGCCGACGACCTGCGCCTTGACCGCGATCGCCCGCTCGACCAGCTCGCGGATGTGCGGGCCCGTGGAGCTGCGCGCCGCCTTGGGGTCCGCCTCGACCAGCTCGAGGATGCGCGGGTCGTGCGTGAAGCCGACCTTGACGACCTCGGCCAGCCCGGCGACGAAGTCGTGCACCGGCAGCGTCTCCAGCGCGGTCAGGTCGCACAGCACCCCGGCCGGCGGGTGGAAGGAGCCGACCAGGTTCTTGCCGGCGGAGGTGTTGATGCCGGTCTTGCCCCCGACCGCGGCGTCGACCATGCCGAGCAGCGTGGTCGGGACGTGCACCACCGGCACCCCGCGCAGCCAGGTGGCCGCGACGAAGCCCGTCAGGTCCGTGGTCGCCCCGCCGCCGACAGCGACCAGCGCGTCGGTGCGGGTGAAGCCGACCTGCCCGAGCACGTCCCACAGGTAGGCCGCGACCTTGAGGTCCTTCTGCTTCTCGCCGTCGGGCACCTCGACCGCGTGCGCCTCGTGCCCCTGCGCGAGCAGGTCGTCGCGGACCGCCTCGGCGGTGGTGCGCAGCGAGGCCGGGTGCACGACGGCGACCCGCTGACTGCCCGAGACCATCGCCGCCAGCTCGCCGAGCAGGCCCTCGCCCACGACGACGTCGTACGGCGCGTCGCCGTCGACACGGATCCTGGTGGGCGCGGTCACCCGGCCGAACCTAGCCCCGCGAGGACCTGCTCGACGACCTGGCCCGGCGACGTGTCGCCCGTCTTCACGACCCGGGTGGCGACCTCGAGGTAGAGCGGCATCCGCTCCCGCAGCAGCAGCGCGAGGGTCGCCCGGGGGTTGATGGCGAGCAGGGGGCGGTCGCGGTTGAGCCCGACCCGTCGGGCGGCGGTGGACAGGTCGACGTCGAGCAGCACGACCTCGTGCCCGGCCAGCCGCTGCCGGGTGGTGGCCGACAGGACCGCCCCGCCGCCCAGGCTGAGGACCCCGTCGTGCTGGGTCAGGGCGTCCTCGACCGCCTGCTCCTCGAGCCGGCGGAAGTGCTGCTCGCCGTCGTCGATGAAGATCTCGTTGATCGGCTTGCCGGCGGTCGCGACGACGTCGGCGTCGGTGTCGCGGAAGGCCACCCCGAGCCGCCGCGCGGACATGCGGCCGATGGTGCTCTTGCCGGAACCGGGTGGGCCGACCAGGACGAGGACGGGCCGGGTCACCGGATCGCGAGGCTCTTGAGGTAGCTCTCGCAGTTGCGGCGGGTCTCGTCGACCGAGTCGCCGCCGAACTTCTCGAGCGCGGCGTCGGCCAGCACGAGCGCGACCATCGACTCCGCGACGACGCCGGCGGCCGGGACGGCGCACACGTCGCTGCGCTGGTGGTGGGCGGCCGCCTCCTCCCCCGTCGCCGTGTCGATCGTGCGCAGCGCGCGCGGGATCGTGCTGATCGGCTTCATGGCCGCCCGCACCCGCAGCGGCTCGCCGGTCGACATGCCGCCCTCGGTGCCGCCGAGCCGGCCGCTGGTGCGGGTGAGCCCTTCGTCGCCGCGGACGATCTCGTCCATCACGAGGCTGCCGCGGCGGCGGGCGGACTCGAAGCCGTCGCCGACCTCCACGCCCTTGATGGCCTGGATGCCCATGAGCGCGGCCGCCAGCCGGCTGTCGAGCCGCCGGTCCCAGTGCACGTGGCTGCCGAGGCCCGGCGGCAGCCCGTAGGCCAGCACCTCGACGACCCCGCCGAGGGTGTCGCCGTCGCGCTTGGCGGCGTCGACCTCCGCGACCATGGCCTCGCTCGAGCCGGCGTCGAACGCCCGGACCGGGCTCTCGTCGATGACGGCGAGGTCCTCGGGGCGCGGCAGCGGGGTGCCGTCCGGCACCTCGACGGCACCGATGCTGACCACGTGGGAGAGCACCTGGACGCCGTACGCCTGGAGCAGGAAGGCCTTGGCGACGGCACCCAGCGCGACGCGGGCGGCGGTCTCGCGGGCGCTGGCGCGCTCGAGGACGGGGCGGGCGTCGTCGAAGCCGTACTTCTGCATGCCGACGAGGTCGGCGTGGCCGGGGCGGGGCCGGGTGAGCGGGGCGTTGCGGGCCAGGCCCGCCA
>NZ_CADCUP010000172.1 GCF_902805925.1 uncultured Nocardioides sp. | reverse complement strand
TCGAGATCTGCATCCGGCCCGAGAACACCAACTCCCTGCGCGTGGTGGAGAAGCTGGGCCTGCGCGAGGTCGGCTACGCGCCGCGCTTCCTGCACATCGACGGAGCCTGGCGCGACCACCGCATCTACGCGGTCACCGTCGAGGAGGTCCCCGAGGGGATGCTCGCCCGGCTGCTGTCGGCCTGACCCCGCGAACCACCAGCCACAGCATTCGCAGGCGACACACCTGTGGACATCCGTCCCACGGACGGCCGGCGCTTCTAACCTCTGAGCGTGGACCTCAGCGCACTGATCTTCGTGGCCGTCGCCGTCGCCTGGGCCGCCTACCTCGTGCCCAAGGCGCTCAAGCACCACGACGAGGTGCAGCGCAGCCGCTCGGTCGACCGTTTCTCGGACACCATGCGGGTGCTCGCGCGACGCGAGCCCGTCAGCCGGCGCGACGCCAGGCTGGTCGTCACCCCCGGGCGCGCCGTGTCGGTGCCCCTCGTGGAGACCAAGGGGCAGGCGCCGAGGACGCTCACCGCCGCCGCCCGGCGTGCGGCGGCCAACCGCGCCGCCCGGCGTCGCCGCAACGTGCTCGGCACGGTCGTCCTGGCCAACGTCGCCGTGCTCGCCACGGCCGCCGCCGGTGTCTTCTCCTGGTGGTACGTCGCGATCCCGGCCACCCTGCTCGTCGCCTGGCTGGTGGCCTGCCGGCTGATGGTCACCAAGGAGCGGGCCGTCGTCGCGGCCGCGCCGGTGCCGGCTCCGGCGTCTGTGGTCATCGACGTGCTCGACGAGGACACGTCCACCGGCATCCCTCCCGTCGGTGCCGAGGTCGGCCTCGCCGAGGAGGCGGTGACGGGACCCCCCGTGGTCGCCACCGACCCCTCGATGTGGGACATGGTCCCGGTGACCCTGCCGACCTACGTCTCCAAGCCCGCCGCCGTGCGCCGGACCGTGCAGACCATCGACCTCGACTCGACCGGCGTGTGGAGCTCGGGCCGCAGCGACGCCGACTCGGCCCTCGCCCGCTCCGCCGAGCAGCGGGCGGCCGAGGAGAAGGCGGCGGCCGACAAGGCCGCGGCCGCGAGGCGTGCCGTCGGCTCCTGAGCCCCCTCAGCGGCCCGAGGCCGCTGCCGCCGTCACGGCCTCACCCGCGGCCAGCGCCCGGCCAGCGCCCGGCCAGCGCGCAGCCTCTCCCGCTGTTCGGAGGTCGGGAGGGACACGCACGACATCAGGTCGCCCTGGCGTTCACCTCGTAGGAGGTGTTGGTCGACTCGAAGAAGTTGACCAGCTGGAGGGTGTCGTTGGCCGCGGCCATCCACTTCGCCGGGTTGGCGACCTCGTAGTGGGCGGGGAAGCCGAGCTCCTCGAGGCGGCGGTCGGCCAGGTACCTGACGTACTGGTTGATGTAGTCGGCGTTCAGCCCCAGGATGCCGCCGGGCAGCAGGTCGCGGTTGTAGGCCTCCTCCATCTCCACGGCGTCGAGGACCATCCGGCGGATCTCCTCGGCGAACTCCTCGGTGGCGACCTCGGGGTTCTCCTCCAGCACGGTGAGGATCAGGTTCATCCCGAACTTCAGGTGCAGGCTCTCGTCACGCACGATCCAGTCGACCAGCGAGCCGAAGTTGCGCAGCAGGTTCCGCTGCCGGAAGCTCAGCGCCACCATGAACCCGGAGTAGAACCAGATCCCCTCGAGGATGACGTTGTAGGCCACCAGGTTGCGCACGAAGTCCTGCTTGCCCTCGGTGGTGCCGATGTCGAGGGCCTCCTCGGTCATCCGCTTGATGAAGCGGACCTCGAACTCCTCCTTGGCCGCCATCGAGGGCACCGTGACGTGCGACTCGTACGCCGCGGCCCGGTCGATGGGGAAGGTCTCGAGCACGTACTCGAAGCTCATGCAGTGGTTGGCCTCCTCCCACATCTGCTTGGCGAGGTAGAGGTGGCACTCCGCGGCGTTGACGTAGGGGTACACCCCGAAGGCCAGCGCCTTGTTGACGAGCAGCTCGTTGGGGTTGAAGTAGCTCATCAAAAAGGTGAGCGCGTGCCGCTCCTCCTCGGTCATCCGCTCGAAGTCCCCGAGGTCCTCGCCGAGCTGGATCTCATTGGGGAACCACGTGTTGGCCACGGCCTGGTCGTAGAGGTCCATGGCCCACTGGTAGGTCACGGGCTTGAGCAGGAGGCCCTGCTCGATGCCGGTGCCCAGGATCCCTCCGGTCCGCGTCCCGGCGCTCACTGGCACGACTCGCACTGCAGTCGCTCCTGCGGGTCGATCGGGCACTGCACGTCCTCGGGCGGGGGCCCGCCGACCACGTCGAGCTCGGGACGCCCGCCCGGGTCGACGGGCTGCGCCGCCTTCACCGTCGGGGCCACCGACGTGGTGGGAGCCGCCGCGGCGCCGAACCCGCGGCGGGGCGTACCGCTCGCGGGCCCGGCGACTGCCTTGTTGACCTTCACCGTGCTCTGCTCGGCGGTGTGCCTGGGCAACATGTGCAGGTAGTAGGTGGTCTTCACGCCCATCCGCCAGGCAGCGGCGTAGAGGTCGACCATCTCGCCCACGTCGCGGCTGGCGAGGTAGATGTTGCGGCTGATCGCCTGGTCGATCCACTTCTGCGCCCGCGCGGCGACGTGGAGGAAGGCGTACGGCGAGAGCTGGAACGACGTGCGGTAGATCGCCTGCAGCTCGGCCGGCACCCCCGCCACCTCGGACAGGTCGCCCTGGTGGCGCAGCAGGTCCTCGCGGACCCGCTCCCACAAGCCGAGCGCTCGCAGGTCCTCCACGAGGTTGCGGTTGACCTCCAGGAACTTCCCGGAGCTGGTCGCCCGGCTGAAGATCTGGCTGAACTGCGGGTCCAGGCCCGGCGTGGTGCCGGCCACCAGCCCGATCGAGGCGGTGGGCGCGATGGCGAGCAGCGTGGAGTTGCGGATGCCGCCGGAGACCTTGGTGCGCAGGGCGTCCCAGTCCAGGCGGGTGGTGCGGTCGACGTCGACCGGGACGCCGCGGTCGGCCTCGAGCAGCCCGAGGGAGTCGATCGGCACCATGCCCTGGCTCCAGCGCGACCCCGCGAAGTTGGGGTAGGCGCCGCGCTCGCGCGCCAGGTCGGCGCTCTCGTCGATGGCGTGCCAGCTGACGAACTCCATCAACCGGTCGATCAGCTCGTAGGCCTCCTCGGACTCGTAGGAGTGGCCGAGGCGCTCGACCACGTCGGTGAAGCCCATGACGCCCAGGCCCAGCGCGCGGTTCTCGCGGTTGGAGTGCTCCGACTGCGGCACCGAGGAGATGGTGATGTCGATGAGGTTGTCGAGCTGCCGCACCGCCAGCCGGGTCGACTCCGCCAGCAGGTCCCAGTCGACGCGCGCCTCCCGGCGCCGGCCGGTGACGTGGCGGGAGAGGTTGACCGAGGCGAGGTTGCACACGGCCACGTTGTCGCGGTCCTGCGGCAGCGTGATCTCGGTGCACAGGTTGGAGAGATGGATCGTGCCGGTGTTGTGGTTCAGCGCCCGGGTGTTGACGGTGTCCTTCCACGTCAGCCACGGGTGCGACGTCGTCTGCAGCGACACCAGGATCGCGCGGTACTGCTCGCGCGCCCGCAGCCTGCGGTGGCGCAGCAGCCCGGCCTCGGCGAGCGCGGCGTACTCGCCGTAGCGCGCGGAGAAGGCGGCGCCGTACAGGTCGGTGAGGTCGGGCACGTCCAGCGGGTCGAAGAGGTACCACGCGGCGTCGTCCTCGACACGCCTCATGAACTCGTCGGAGATCCACACCGCGGTGTTGGCGGTCCGGGTCCGGCGGTAGGGGTCGCCGGAGTTCTGCCGGAGGTCGAGGAACTGGGCGAAGTCGAGGTGCCAGTTCTCCAGGTAGAAGCACAGCGCGCCGAACTTCTTGCCGCCGCGGCTGATCGCGCGCAGCGTCGAGTCGATCGTGTGCATGAACGGGATCGGCCCCGTCGAGGTGGTGTTGTTGGACCGGATCGGCGAGCCCTCGGCCCGCAGCCGGGAGACCGACAGGCCGATGCCGCCGGTGCCCTTGGTCAGCCACATGACGTCGCGCACCGACTGCGCGATGTGCTCGATGTCGTCCTCCATCTGCATCACGAAGCAGTTGGAGAGCTGGGCGTACGACGTGCCGGCGTTGACCAGGGTCGAGCCCGCGGCGAGGTACTCGAGCCGCGACATCTTGTCGTAGAAGCGCAGGGCGGCGGCCGTGGGGTCGGCCTCGGTGAGGGAGAGGCCCATGGCCACGCGCATCCAGAAGAACTGCGGCACCTCCAGCGGCGTGCCGTCGGGCTCGCAGATCATGTAGCGGGTGCGCATGGTCTGCGCGCCGGTGTAGTGCAGGAGGTCGTCGCGGCGGGGGTCGAGCGCCGCGCCGAGCACCTCGAGGTCGAAGAGCGCGATCAGCCGGGTGTCGAGCAGGCCGAGCTCGACCCCCCGCAGGATCGAGGAGACGAACGCGGAGCCGTGGAACGCCTCGACCTCGTCGCGGGTGACGCCCTCGCCGAAGACGCGCTTGTAGAGCGTCTTGATGAGCAGGCGGCAGGCGATGGTGTCGAAGGCGGGGTCGTCCTTGACGTTCTGGAGCGCGACCTGGATGACGGCCTCGTCGAGCTGCTCGCTGGAGATCCGGTCGAACAGCGTGATCTCGAGCTCGGAGCGCAGCTGGGCGACGCGGGTGACCTCGTCGCCGAGACCGGCGCTGGCCTCCTCGATGGAGCGCGCGATCTCGTAGCCGTCGTAGGGCTGGTGGGAGCCGTCGCGCTTGATGACGGTGATGCTCATCGGTTCACCCCTCGTGAACTCGGATGCGGGTGCAACCCGGAGCGTGAGGGGACGAGCACGCCGGACGACGGGTCAGCGCCGCGCGGAGTCCTCCGGCCCTCCCACGAGGCCACGGACCACCGCCCCCGTCGGGGGAGCGGTGCGTTGGCAGGTCTTCGGACTCGTGGGCATGCTGCTCGTCCCTACTGGGTGCCGCTTCCCAAGCCGGGGCCGAGGCCCGTGGCTCAGTGCTGATGACACCGGTCGTTCCCACTCACCGCTGCGGGGCAGTCCCGGACTTCCACCGGGTTCCCTCTTGCGACGACGCCCCTGGTGCGAGGCGCCGAACCAACTGCGTGCACCACCATATATGGAAACCACACCGTTGTAACTACCCGCATCTTGTGTTTCGCCGACCGTTGATGTTCCAGCCGGTGCTGGGACGGTGGCCTTCGCGGCTGCGACGCACGGCACCTGCGGCGGCACCGGCGCCGCAGCGCGCGGGAATGAGGGTGAGAGTGTCGGTCGGCACGCGTAACGTCGCTCCCGATGACCGACACGACGACCGCCGAGCGCCCGACCCGACCCGACCGGGAGCCCGGTGGGCAGCCGGTCCCCGACCCTGCGCGCACCGTCGACTGGCGCCGGCTGCGGCAGACGGCCGTCGGCTGGGCGATGGCGGCGTCGTTCCTGGGCGCGCTCGGCAAGACCCTCGGCACGGTCGTGGCGGGCTCCCTGGCGGAGGGGCCGACCCGCGCCCTGGTCTGGTTCCTGGCGCTCTGCGTGGTCGGCGGCGCCGTGCTCGACACCGTGGGCCGCACGGTCTGGGCGGCGGTCGTCGACCGCGCCGAGGGCCGGCTGCGCGGCGACCTGCTCGACGCCGCGCTCCACCAGCCGCTGACCGCACTGCACGAGCAGGCGGTCGGCGAGGTGCTCGACCGCGTCGACGACGACACCCACGAGGTGGGGGCGCTGCTGCGCCGCCAGGTCTGGGACGCGCTGCGCACCGTCTTCGCCGCGCTCCCGATGTGGGTGGTGGCCGGCCTGACGTGGTGGCCGGCGTGGCTGCTGTTCCCCCTGTTCGGCTACGCCGCCTGGCTGGTCATGAGGCCGCTGCTGCCCGAGGTCAAGCAGCTCACGGTGCTGGAGGAGATGGCCTGGACCGACCACGCCGCCGCGATGGAGGAGGGGGTCAGCGGGCGCGACGACCTGCGCACCAGCCTGGGCCAGGCCCACGTCGTACGCCGCGTGGCCGCGCTGGCCGGAGTGGTCCACCGTCGCTTCGCGCGGCTGCTGCGGGTGCAGACCCGGATCACGCTGCGCACCGGGGGGCTGCTGCACGGGCTGCTCGCCGGCATCGCCCTCGGCGGGGTCGCGCTGACCGTCGAGGGCGACCTGTCGGTCGGTGAGCTGGTGACGTTGTTCCTGGTGACCAGCACCTTCGTCGGTCAGGTCGACCAGATGGCACGGCACCTCCCCGACCTCCAGGCCGGGCTCGGCGCAGTCGTGCGGCTGCGCCAGCTCGTCGACTCCGAGCCGGAGCCCGTCGGTGGGCTGCCGGTGCCCGACCGCCCGCTCGACGTCGAGCTGCGCGACCTCCACTTCTCCTACGCCGAGGGCTCCTTCGCGCTGCGCGACGTCGACCTCCACGTGCCGGCCGGCGACACGATCGCCCTGGTCGGCCGCACCGGGTCGGGCAAGTCGACCCTGGCCTCCCTGGTCTCGCGGGCCGTCGACCCCGAGCCCGGCACGCTGTTCGTCGGCGGGGTCGACGTGCTCGACCTCGACCTCCAGGGGCTCCGCGCGGCGGTCGGCGTGGTCACCCAGCGCACCGAGATCCTCGCCGGCAGCCTGGCCGACAACATCGCCCTCTTCACCGACGTGCCGCGCGAGCGCGTGGTGGCCGCCGTGGAGGAGCTGGGCCTCGACGCCTGGGTCGCCGGGCTGCCCGACGGCATCGACACGCTGCTCGGCCCCGGCGGCACGACGCTGTCGGCGGGGGAGGAGCAGCTGGTCGCGTTCGCGCGGCTGCTCGTGCGCGACGTCCAGGTCGTCGTCCTCGACGAGGCCACCGCGCGGATGGACCCGCTCACCGAGTCGCTGGTGGTGCGCGCCTCCGACCGGCTGCTGCGCGGGCGCACGGGGCTGCTCGTGGCCCATCGCCTGTCCACGACCGCGAGGGCCCACCTCGTCGCGGTGCTCGAGGCCGGCCGCGTCGTCCAGCTCGGGCCCCGCGAGGCGCTCCGCACCAGCCCCGGCCCGTTCCGGCGGCTGCTCGAGGCGAGCAGCGGCGACGACCTCGACGACCCCGACGGGGGCGCGGCGGAGCCCGACGACGAGGCTGCCCACCAGCCGGTGCGGGCAGCCGTCGGTGGTGCCCGCCGCACGGGCGAGCCTCCCGAGCTCCCCGAGGTCGGCACGGGCCCCAGCCTGGCCCGCGGCATCACCCACGCGCTGCTCGTGCGGCCGTGGTGGGGTGCGTTCGCGGCCCTCCTCTTCCTGCTGTCGTCGCTGGTCGGCGCCTTCGGCGCACTCACCGGCTTGCTGTGGGGCACGCTCGTGCAGGACCTGCAGGAGGGCCGGGGCGACCAGGCGTCCACGTGGTGGCTGGCCGCGGGCGTGGCCCTGTCGATCATGGCCGCACCGGTCGTGCTCGCCGCCGCGATCCGGCGCTACCCGAAGTGGTGGATCGAGGTGATGCTCCGGGTCCGGATGTCGATGCTCATCGGCCAGACCGAGCAGCGCCGGCTCACCCGCACGCCGCCCGGCGAGGTGGTCGCGCGCTCCATGGACGCCGACCGCTACGCCCGGTACGCCGACCGGTGGGTCGACTTCATCAACGGGCTGGCGATCGTCGTGGTCACCTCCCTCGCGGGCGGGAGCCTGCTGGCCGGGGCCGTGCTGCTGGCGGTCATGGTGGGCTCCGCCTCCGCCTCGTCGCTCGGCCGGCCGATCGCCGGCCGCTCGGCCGCGGAGTCCTCGGCGGCCCGCGCCCGGTTCGGTCGCTCGCTGGTCTCGGCGCTCGAGTCGGCCCGCACCGTCAAGCTCGCGGCGGCGACGCCGGCGGTCCACGGCCACCTGCGCCGCGTCGACCAGGGCCGCGTCGACGCCGCGGTCTTCGAGCACCGCGTGCAGGCCGTGCTCGACGGCGTCCCCGTGGTGATGGTGCAGGCCGGCGTGGTGGCCGCCTGGGCGACGTACTTCCTCGGCGGCTGGGACCTCGCCACGGCGATCCTCGTCTCCGGTGCGGTCAACGGCTTCGACTGGTTCGGCCGGGTCGCCGGTGCAGTCGTGACCGAGGCCCCCGGGGTGCGCGCCTGGCAGGCGGCCTCGAGCCGCCTGGCGGGCGGGGTCGACCTGGTCTCGCAGCGTCCCGGCGTCGACCTGGTCGCCGGCACCGCGCCGGCCCCCGTCGAGCCGGCTCGCACCCCGCTGGTCGAGCTCAGCCTCCGCGACGTCGCGGCGGTGCACGACGACGGCACCCGAGGGGTGGTGGGCGTCGACCTCGACGTGCGGTCCGGCGAGCTGGTGCTGCTGCTCGGCCAGGTCGGGTCTGGCAAGTCGAGCCTGCTCTCGGCCCTCGCCGGGCTGGTCGAGCACACCGGCTCCATCCGCTGGAACGGCACCGAGGTGGAGGACGCCGAGACGTTCCTGCGTCCCGGCCAGGTCGCCCACGTGGCGCAGGTGCCGCGGGTGCTGTCCGGGACCTTCGCCGACAACGTGCTCCTCGGGCACCACCGTGCCTTCGACCGCGCCGTCGCCGACTCCCGGCTCGAGCGCGACCTCCTCGACGCCGGCGGCGCCGACGCGGTCGTCGGGCACCGCGGCGTCCGGCTCTCCGGCGGCCAGGTGCAGCGCCTCGCCCTGGCCCGGGCGCTCGCCTCCGAGACCGAGCTGCTGCTGGCCGACGACGTCTCCAGCGCCCTCGACGCCACCACCGAGGTCGAGCTGTGGGTCGCCCTGCGCGAGCGCGGCAGCGCCGTCATCGGTGCGACCTCCAAGCGCGCGGCGCTCGAGCAGGCCGACCGGGTCGTGGTCCTCGTCGACGGCGAGGTCGCCGCCTCCGGGCCCTGGGCAGACCTGGCGGAGGAGTGGAGCCACCTCGCGGGCTAGGTGCAGCAGGACCGCTCGAAGGCGGCGCGATGACGGGCCGACGACGCCGGAGAGCCACAGGACCGCGGGTCGAGGATGACCCGCGGTCCTGGTTGGTCCGGTGGAGCTGAGGGGATTCGAACCCCTGACCTTCTCATTGCGAACGAGACGCGCTACCAACTGCGCCACAGCCCCAGTGCGTCGGAAAAGATAGCACCCGGCGGGAGGCGCCTCCCAATCGCTGCGTCAGATCCAGCGGCTGAACCACATCCGCTGCAACCACTCGTCATGCGTGAGCAGGACGTCGGTCCAGATGGGCCAGAACCACGCGAAGTTCGCGAGCACCAGCACGAAGAACGAGCCCGCGACCACGACCCCCGCTGTACGCCGCGGCGAGGGGGAGGGGACGGAGCCGATGAGCTTGCCCATGGCCAGGGTGATGGCGAGCACCACGAACGGCAGGCAGCAGATCGCGTAGAAGATGAAGATGGGCCGGTCGTCGTAGAGCAGCCAGGGCAGCCAGGTCGACGCGACGCCGACCACGGCCACGCCGAACCGCCAGTCCCGGGCGCCCACCCACATCGCCACCGCCAGCAGCAGCGCCAGGCAGCCCCCCCACCACAGCAGCGGGTTGCCCAGCAGCAGCACCTGGCGCAGGCAGTCGCTGTCCGGCGGTGCCTCGCAGCCCTGCGTGCCGGGCTCGATGTCGAGCTGCGCGTCGACGCCGACGGGCCGGTTCATCAGGAGCCAGCCGCTCGGCTTCGAGGCGTAGGTGTGCGTGCTGTCGTCCAGGAAGTGGGCGTGGAACATGTAGACGTCGCGGTGGTAGTGCGCCAGCGAGCGCAGGGACTGCGACACCTCGCCGAGTCCGGTCGCGTCGGGCTCGGTGGCGGTCGGCCACTGCTCCCCGCCGCCGTACCGGGTGTACTGGGAGTCGCTGAGCGACGACTGCTCGTACTCCGCCGCATGGGCGAGCCAGCCGCCCCAGGTGGCGACGTAGACCGCCAGGGCCACCAGGACGAGGGAGACGAAGGCGGGCACGCCGTCGAGGAGGGCCGACCGGGCGCTCGCCCACCGGACACCGTGGCTGCGCCGGGCGCCGGCGCTCCACACCCAGACCATCACCCCGAAGGCGGCCAGCGGGTAGAGCGCGGTCCACTTGGTGCCGACGGCCAGCCCGAAGGCGACGCCCGCGGCGACCAGCCACGGCCGCCACAGCACCCGCGGACCCCACCCCCCTGACCCGGCGCCGCCGAGGCGGCGCTGCAGCCGCTCGCGGAACCACGCCCGGTCGGCGACCAGGCAGTGCACGCCCAGCAGCAGGAAGAACGCCAGGAAGATGTCGAGCAGCGCCAGCCGGGAGAGCACGAGGTGCAGCCCGTCAAAGGACAGCAGCAGCCCGCCGACCAGGCCGAGCGACGTGGAGCCGGTCACCCGGCGCACGAACCGGCACATGAGCAGCACCATCAGCGACCCGACCACGGCGGCGGCGATGCGCCAGCCGAAGGGGTCCATGCCGAACGCCCACTCACCCAGCGCGATCAGCCACTTGCCCACCTCGGGGTGGACGATCATCGACGGGTCGTCCTCCCAGAGGCCCCTCGTCCGCCCGTCGAGGATCGTGCGGTCGGCCTCCTCGACGTAGGACCTGACGTAGCCGGCGTCCAGCATCGACCAGGCGTCCTTGGCGTAGTACGTCTCGTCGAAGGAGAACTGGTGGGGCGTGCCCAGCCGCCACACGCGCAGGAAGAACGCCAGCAACGCGACCGCGACCGCGGCCGCCCAGCCGGCGACGGGGCCCTCGGCGGTGCTCCAGCCGAGCGCACGGACGGCCGCCGGGGGGACGTCGCGGCCCGAGCCGGTGCGGGACAGCGAGACGGTCTCCTCGTCCGGCGGGGCGACCGTGTCGGCGTCCGGGCTCACCTCGGCACTGTAGCCGCGCTCTCCCGGGCCACCGGGCAGGATGGGGGCATGAGCGATGAGGGAGCGCCCGGCGTCCTGGTCCTCGCCGGCACGCCGATCGGCCAGGCGGGCGACGCCCCGCCCCGGCTCGCCGCCGAGCTCGCCGGCGCCGACGTGGTCGCGGCTGAGGACACCCGCCGCCTCAAGCGGCTGACCACCGACCTGGGGGTCACCCTCGGTGGCAGGGTGGTGTCCTACTTCGAGGGCAACGAGTCCGCCCGCACGCCCGGGCTGGTCGACGCGCTGCTGGCAGGGCAGCGCGTCGTCCTGGTGACCGACGCGGGCATGCCGAGCGTGTCCGACCCCGGCTTCCGGCTCGTCGCGGCGGCCGTGGAGCGGGGGATCCGCGTGACGGCGGTGCCCGGCCCCTCCGCGGTGCTCACCGCGCTCGCGGTCAGCGGGCTTCCCGTCGACCGCTTCTGCTTCGAGGGCTTCCTGCCCCGCAGGGCGGGGGAGCGGGCCCGGCGGCTCGCCGACCTCGCCGGCGAGCTGCGCACCCTGGTCTTCTTCGAGGCGCCCCACCGCACCGAGGCGGCGCTGGCCGCGATGGCGCAGGCCTGGGGAGAGGACCGCACCGCCGCGGTGTGCCGCGAGCTCACCAAGACCCACGAGGAGGTACGCCGTGGCTCCCTGCGCGAGCTCGTCGACTGGGCCCGCGAGGGGGTGCGCGGGGAGGTGACCATCGTCGTGAGCGGGGCACCGGGCGGACCGTCCGTCGCCGGCGACCCGGAGTCGCTGCTTGCCGCCGTGGCGGACCTGGAGGAGGCGGGGACGACCCGCAAGGAGGCGATCGTGCAGGTGGCGAGGGCGGCCGGGGTGCCCAAGCGCGAGGTCTACAACCTGGTGCACGGCTCGTGAGCGGCGCCCCCGACCGGCCCGGCCGCGAGCGCGCGGCCACCGAGGAGAGCTCGGGCGCGCAGCGCGACCGCGTGCGGCCTCCGGCACCCGAGCCGCTGCCCCACCCGGTGGTCGACAACCACTGCCACCTCGACATCGCCGACGGCGGGTGGCTCGACACCGGCGCCGCGATCGAGGCCGCTCGCGCCGTCGGGGTGACCCGCATCGTGCAGATCGGCTGCGACCTGTCCGGCGCGCGCTGGGCCGTGGAGGCCGCCGCCGAGCACGCGGCGCTCGTGGCGGGGGTGGCGCTGCACCCCAACGAGGCACCGCGGCTGGCCGAGGAGGGCCGGCTCGACGAGGCGATGGCGGAGATCGAGCGCCTCGCCGGCGCGCACGACAAGGTGCGGGCGGTGGGGGAGACCGGCCTCGACCACTTCCGCACCTCGGCCGACGGCCTCGCGGCCCAGGAGGAGAGCTTCCGGCGGCACATCGATCTCGCCAAGCGGCTCGACAAGACCCTGGTCATCCACGACCGCGACGCCCACCACGACGTGCTGCGCATCCTGGACGGCGAGGGTGCCCCCGAGCGCTGGGTGATGCACTGCTTCTCCGGCGACGCCGCGTTCGCCCGGGCGTGCCTGGACCGCGGCGCCCACCTCAGCTTCGCCGGCACGGTGACCTTCAAGAACGCCGACGCCCAGCGCGGAGCCCTGCGCCTGGCGCCCCTCGACCGGGTGCTGGTGGAGACCGACGCGCCGTACCTCACACCGGTGCCGTACCGCGGACGGCCCAACGCCTCCTACCTCGTGCCGCACACGGTCCGGCACATGGCGGAGGTCCGCGGGGACGACCTCGGTGAGCTCTGCGCGGCCCTCGACGCCAACACCGAGAGGGCGTTCGGCGGCTCCTGGTGACGCCCCGGCGAGGTGCCCGGCGTGGACGAGGAGTTTGACTCCCACCGGTCGACCGTTATCGTCTTGTGACTGTTGGCCGGGATCGGGACGATTTCAGCCGGTGCACCAGGCGGCACCCGATCCTCGGGGATCACAGGGCGGCCGTCCTCGCGAGACCCCCGCTCGCCCTACACCCGCCCCCATCGGCGAGTGTCGCGCGTGGTCGGAGGCCCGCGGCACCGGTCCCGAGGCCCGGGGAGTACGACGTTCGGAGCATCGTGCGCGCACGCATCGCACACCTCAGCAGGAGCAGGACCGTCCTGGCCGTGCTGGTCGCCCTCGTGGTGGCCGCCGTCGCCGGGACCACCATCGGGTACGCCGCCCTCACCCGGTCGGTGACCCTCAGCCTCGACGGGAAGACCCAGCAGGTCAGTGCCATGGGGGGCACGGTCGGCGAGGTCCTCGAGAGCGAGGGCATCGCGCTCGGCCCGCACGACGAGGTCGCACCACCCCTCGACCAGGCGGTCGGTGACGGCACCGAGATCGCGGTCCGGTTCGGCCGGCCGCTCGAGCTCGACGTGGACGGGGAGACCGAGACCCACTGGGTCACCGCGACCAGCGTCAACCGTGCGCTCGACCAGATCGGCCGCGCCTTCGAGAGCTCGGACCTCTCGGTCAGCCGCGGCGCGGAGATCGAGCGCGGCGGCATGGCCCTCGAGGTCGTCACGCCCAAGAAGCTCACCGTCACGGTCGCCGACAGGAAGAGGAAGGTCGGCGTCACGGCGCTGACCGTCCGCGACGTGCTCGACGAGCTCGGGGTCGGCGTCGACGCCGACGACAAGGTCAAGCCCGCGCTCGGCCGGGAGGTCACCGACGGGGACACCGTGGCGGTGACGCGGATCAAGGTCCTCAACAAGACCGTGCGCGACGAGGCCATCGACTTCGACACCATCGAGAGGCAGGACGACTCGATGCTCGAGGGCGAGACCTCCACGCGGCGCGCCGGCCGCACGGGTCTGCGCGACGTCACCTACCGCCTGCGCTTCCGCAACGGCGAGGTCGTGGCCCGCAAGGTCGTCTCGTCCGACGTCACGCGCCGGCCGACCGACGCCATCGTCTCCGTCGGCACCAAGGAGGAGGTCACCTCCAACTTCGCCGGCGGCAGCACCGTCTGGGACGCTCTCGCCCAGTGCGAGTCCGGCGGCAACTGGGCCATCAACACCGGGAACGGCTACTACGGCGGCCTCCAGTTCAACCTCGGCACCTGGCGTGCCTACGGTGGGCCCGGCCTGCCGAGCCAGGTGAGCCGGGAGACCCAGATCGCGATCGCGACCAAGCTCCGTGACGCCTCCGGCGGGTACGGCGCCTGGCCCTCCTGCTCCTCGAAGCTGGGACTGCCTCGCTGATCCGTGCCTCCTCGGGGTCGAGCACTACCCTGACCCCCGTGAACCACGACAGCTCCGCCGGGCCGAGGCTCCTCGGCCCGGCGGACGTCCGTGCGCTGGCCGCCGGCCTGGACCTGCGCCCGACCAAGCAGCGTGGGCAGAACTTCGTCATCGACGCCAACACGGTGCGCCGCATCGTGCGTGACTCCGGGGTCACCGCCGACGACGTCGTCGTGGAGGTGGGCCCCGGCCTCGGCTCCCTGACCCTCGCCCTCCTCGACGTCGCCCGGCGCGTGGTGGCCGTCGAGGTCGACCCCGCGCTGGCCGGCCTGCTGCCGCAGACCATCGCCGACCTCGCTCCCGGCCACGTCGACCGCTTCCAGGTGGTGCTCGCCGACGCCCTGCGCGTCGAGGAGGTCCCCGGCCCACCGCCCACCGCGCTGGTGGCCAACCTGCCCTACAACGTCTCCGTGCCGGTGCTGCTCCACATGCTCGCCCTGCTGCCCTCGCTCGAGCGCGGGCTGGTGATGGTGCAGGCCGAGGTGGCCGACCGCCTGGCCGCCCCACCCGGCAGCAAGGTCTACGGGGTGCCGTCGGTCAAGGCGGCCTGGTTCGCCGACGTACGCCGCGCCGGGGCGGTCGGTCGCAACGTCTTCTGGCCGGCGCCCAACGTCGACTCCGGCCTGGTCGCCTGGACCCGCCGCGAGCCGCCGGCGACGAGCGCGACCCGCGAGCAGGTCTTCGCCGTCGTGGACGCCGCCTTCGGCCAGCGCCGCAAGACCCTGCGCTCCACGCTCAAGGGCCTCGCCGGCTCTGCCGAGGCGGCCGAGGCGGCGCTGCGCGAGGCCGGGGTCGACCCGCAGGCCCGCGGCGAGGTCGTCGGCGTCGAGGGCTTCGCCCGCATCGCCGAGGGGATCTTCCGGTGATCCCCACGTCCGGTCCGCCCGGCTCCGTCACCGTGCGGGCGCCGGCCAAGATCAACCTCCACCTCGGTGTCGGTGCGCCGCGCGGCGACGGCTTCCACCCGCTGCTCACCGTCTACCACGCCATCGGCATCTACGACGACGTCACGGTGCGGCCGTCCGACTCCTGGCGGCTGACCGTGGAGACGGCGCCGTACCTCGACGTGACGGCGGTGCCGCTCGGCGACGACAACATCGTGGTCCGGGCCGCCACGCTGCTGGCCGACCTGCACGGAGTGCCGGCTCACGCCGACGTGCTCATCCGCAAGGAGATCCCGGTGGCCGGCGGCATGGCGGGCGGCTCCGCCGACGCCGCCGCCGTGCTCGTGGCCCTCGACCGGCTCTGGGGCCTCGACACCTCCGACGAGGACATGTTCCGCCTGGCCGCGGAGCTCGGCAGCGACGTGCCCTTCGCCCTGATGGGGGGCAACGTGCTCGGCACCGGCCGGGGCGAGGTCGTGGAGTCGGTGCGCGGTGGCGACGTGGTCCGCTGGTGGGTCGTGGTGACGGCCCGCGAGGGGCTGTCGACACCCGCGGTCTACCGCCGGTTCGACGCCATGGCCGCCGACGCCTCTCCCCGGCCGTCGCCCCCGCACCGGCTGGTGGCCTTCCTCGCCGACCCGGTCGAGGCGATCACCGGCCTGCTGCACAACGACCTGCAGGAGCCGGCCCTCGACCTGCGGCCGGAGCTGCGCGACGTCCTGGCGGCGGGCGAGAAGGCCGGCGCGCTGGCCGGCCTGGTCTCCGGCTCGGGCCCCACCTGTGTCTTCCTCTGCTCCTCGGCCGACCACGCGCGCGGGGTGGCCGCCGGTCTCGACGGGGTCGGCGAGCACGTCCTGGTCGCCAACGGGCCGGTCGCGGGGGCCCACGTGGTGGAGCACGCCTGATGGCCAACCTCCTCAACCTCGAGCGCGTCTCCAAGTCCTACGGCGTGCGCCCGCTGCTCAGCGAGGTCTCGCTCGGCATCTCGCAGGGCGAGCGCATCGGCATCGTGGGCCGCAACGGCGACGGCAAGACCACGCTGCTGGAGGTGATGGCCGGTCTCGAGGAGCCCGACACCGGTCGTGTCTCGCACTCCCGCAGCCTGCACGTCGGCTACCTCCACCAGGGCGACGAGCTGGTCGACACCCACTCGGTGCGCGAGGCGGTCCTCGGCGGCCGCTCCGACCACGAGTGGGCAGCCGACTCCCGCACCCGGGAGGTCGTCGAGGTGCTGCTGGCCGGGGTCTCCCTCGACCGCCCGGTGCTGGGCCTGTCGGGTGGGGAGCGCCGGCGCTGCAGCCTCGCGGCGCTGCTGCTCGGCGAGCAGGACCTGCTGGTCCTCGACGAGCCCACCAACCACCTCGACGTCGAGGCGGTTGCCTGGCTGGCCGACCACCTCGTCGGCCGTGCCTCCGCGCTGGTCGTCGTCACGCACGACCGCTGGTTCCTCGACGAGGTGTGCCAGACGACGTGGGAGGTGCACGACGGCGTGGTGGACTCCTACGACGGTGGGTACGCCGCCTTCGTGCTCGCCCGTGCGGAGCGCCAGCGCCAGGCCTCGGCCTCGGAGGCCCGCCGCCAGAACCTGGCCCGCAAGGAGCTCGCGTGGCTGCGCCGCGGTGCCCCCGCACGCACCTCCAAGCCCAAGTTCCGCATCGACGCGGCCAACGCCCTCATCGAGGACGTGCCCGAGCCCCGCGACCGGCTGCAGCTGCAGCGCTTCGCCACCCAGCGCCTGGGCAAGGACGTGCTCGACGTCGAGGACGTCGACCTGGTGCGCGGTGACCGGCAGCTGCTCTCGCACGCCACCTGGCGGCTGGGCCCGGGCGACCGCGTCGGGATCGTCGGGATCAACGGCGCCGGCAAGACCTCGGTGCTCTCGCTGCTCTCCGGCGAGCTGACGCCGTCCGCGGGGCGCGTACGGCACGGTCGCACCATCGCTCTCCAACACCTCACCCAGGCCCTGGACGACCTCGACCCGGAGCTCCGGGTGCTGCCGACGGTCGAGTCGATCAGCCGGGTCACCCGCACCGCCGACGGCGAGATCACCGCCACCGCCATGCTCGAGCGCTTCGGCTTCACCGGCGACCGGCTCACGACCCGCATCGGCGACCTGTCCGGTGGCGAGCGCCGCCGCTTCCAGCTGCTGTGCCTGCTGCTCACCGAGCCCAACGTGCTGCTGCTCGACGAGCCCACCAACGACCTGGACATCGACACCCTCAACGTGCTCGAGGACTTCCTCGACGGCTGGCCGGGCACGCTCGTCGTGGTCTCCCACGACCGCTACTTCCTCGAGCGCGTCACCGACTCCACCTGGGCGCTGCTGGGCGACGGGCAGATCTCGATGCTGCCGCGCGGCGTCGAGGAGTACCTCGAGCGCCGGGCCGCCGCGCTCGCCGCCCCGGTGCCCTCCGCGCCGTCGGCACCCGCGTCCGGGGCCCCCGTGGCCGGCGGCACCACCAAGGTCAAGCCCGGCTCCGCCGAGGAGCGGGCGGCGCGCAAGACCCTGGCGCGCCTGGACCGCCGGCTGGAGCGGCTCGCCGAGCAGGAGACGAAGCTCGAGGCGGAGATGGCCGAGCACCTCACCGACTACGAGCGCCTCGCCGAGCTCGGGCAGCAGCGCGCGGCGCTCCACGACGAGCGCGACCGGGTCGAGATGGAGTGGCTGGAGGTCTCCGAGAGCGTGGAGTGAGCGGCGGCACCGACCACCGGCTTCGGCGTGCCACGTCACAGCCACCCGCCACCCAGACTTCACCTGCTGGTCACCATCTCGTCGGCCGCAGGGTCGCCCGCCGCTCGTACGTTGCGGACGTCCATCCCCCGAACGTCCTGGAGCCGACGCCGTGACCACCACCCCGCACCGCCGCAGCCTGCCCATGCTCGACCTGACCCACGGCAACCGGAGCGCGGTCACCTGCCACCTGCGCTGCGGGGACGCGTGCAGCAAGCCGGTGCCCAACACCTCCGACAACACCTACTTCCGAGACGTCGCAGCCACGGCCCTGAGCCGCCGCGGGGTGCTGGGCGGCGCCGGCGCCCTGACGCTCACGCTCGGCAGCTCCGCCGTCCTCGGGACGTCGCCCGCCGCCGCCGCCCGCAGCGGCCGCGGCCTGCCGTTCGCCGCCATCCCCCCGGTGGTGAAGTCCGTCGACGACGTGACCGTGCCCGCCGGCTACCGCTGGGACCCGATCATCCGCTGGGGCGACCCGATCCTGCCGGGCGCCCCGCTGTTCGGTCCCGACCGCCAGTCCCCGTGGGCGCAGGCGCGGCAGTTCGGCTACAACTGCGACTACCTCGACATCATCGTCACCGACTCGCGGGGCCGGCGCGCGCTGCTCGTGGCCAACCACGAGTACACCAACGAGGGCATCATGTTCCCGCCCGGCACGCCCGCCGAGACCGTCGTCCGCACCGCGTGGGCGGCGCACGGCATGTCGGTGGTGGAGCTGCGCCGCGGCGGCCCGGGGGAGCGTTGGGAGTACCAGCCCAGCGGCCGCCTCAACCGCCGCATCACCCTCGACACGGTCTTCCGGGTCGACGGTCCGGCCGCCGGGAGCGAGCTGCTCAAGACCCGGGCCGACCGCACCGGCCGCAAGGTCCGCGGCACCCTGAACAACTGCGCGGGCGGCACGACGCCGTGGGGCACGGTGCTGTCGGGCGAGGAGAACTTCAACCAGTACTTCCTCGCCGCCGGCACCAGCCCCGAGGAGGCCCGCTACGGGCTCGGCGCCCAGGACGCCCGCGGCTGGCGGAACGTCGACCCGCGCTGGAACGCCACGACCGACGACTACCGCAACGAGCCCAACCGCTTCGGCTGGATCGTCGAGGTCGACCCCGAGGACCCCGACGCCGCACCCGTCAAGCACACCGCGATGGGCCGCTTCAAGCACGAGGGCGCCAACGTGATCGTGGCCTCCAACGGTCGCGTCGTGGCCTACATGGGCGACGACGAGCGCTTCGACTACGTCTACAAGTTCGTCTCCAAGGGCCGCTACGACCGCCGTCCGGGCCGGTCCGCGCGCCGCAGGAACCTGCGCCTGCTCTCCGAGGGCGACCTGTACGTCGCCCGCTTCACCGGCGACGGGCTCGAGGACGGGGTCAGCGACGGCTCCGGCCAGTGGATCCCGCTCACCAAGGACGGCAGGTCCATGGTCCCGGACATGAGCGTGGAGCAGGTGCTGGTCTACACCCGCCTGGCCGCCGACAAGGTCGCCCCGACCAAGATGGACCGCCCCGAGGACGTCGAGCCCAACCTGGTCAACGGCAAGATCTACGTCGCGTGCACCAACAACACCGACCGCGGCAAGGCCGGCAAGGAGGGCCCCACCGAGCCCAACCCGCGCAACGCCAACAAGGACGGCCACGTCGTCGAGATCACCGAGGACGGTGGCGACCACACGGGGACCACCTTCACCTGGAACCTGATCCTCATCTGCGGTGACGCCGCCTCCGCAGGCACCTACTTCGGCGGGTACACCGGCCCGGTCTCGCCGATCGCGTGCCCCGACAACCTCGCCTTCGACAGCGAGGGCAACCTGTGGGTCTCCACCGACGGCCAGCCCAGCGCCATCCAGATGAACGACGGTCTGTTCAAGGTGCCGGTGGCCGGTCCGGAACGGGGCCGGGTGCAGCAGTTCCTGGCAGTGCCCGCCGGCGCCGAGACCTGCGGCCCGGTCGTCCACGACAGGGACGGCTCGGTCTTCGTCGCGGTGCAGCACCCCGGGGAGGACGGCACCTACGAGGTGCCGCAGTCGTACTTCCCCGACTACGCCCGGGACGGCGCGGTGCGCGGCGAGTTCGCCGGGCCGCGGCCGACCGTGGTGCAGGTGACGCGCCGCTGACGCTGCCGGCACGTCGGGCCCGCGTCGGGGAGGGCGGTGACGCCCTCCCCGACGCCGCTGCCTACCGTGGAGGCCCTACTCGCGGTGGGGAGGGGCTCGATGGCGACGGTGACCGAGTGGATCGTCTGGGTGATGCGCACCCTCGGCGCGCCCGGAGTCGGTCTGGCGACCGCGGTCGAGACGGTGTTCCCGCCCCTTCCCTCCGAGGCGGTGCTGCCGCTGGCCGGCTTCACCGCCAGCCAGGGCCACTACGGGCTCGTGGCGGCGGTGACGTGGGCGACCGCCGGCTCCGTCGCGGGTGCGCTGCTCCTCTACGTCGTGGGGGCGGCGTGGGGTGTGGAGCGGGTGTGCCGCACCGCCGACCGCCTGCCCCTGCTGCACGCCCGCGACGTACGCCGCTCGGTCGAGTGGTTCGGGCGGCACGGACGGGCCGCGATCTTCTTCGGCAGGCTGGTGCCGGGCGTCCGCAGCCTGATCTCGATCCCGGCCGGCATCGAGCGGATGCCCGTGGCGCAGTTCCTCCTCTACACCGCGGCCGGCAGCCTGGTGTGGAACGGCCTGCTCATCGCAGCGGGCTACCAGCTGGCCTCGCAGTGGCACGTGGTGGAGCGCCGGCTGGGCGGGGTCTCCCAGGTCGTCTACGTGCTGCTGGCCCTCGTGGTCGCCGGGTTCCTGGCACGCCGGTGGTGGCACCGGCGCTCGGCGGTCCGCGAGGCCCGCTGAGCGGCGTACGCGATCAGCGCTGCGGCGAGGAGAAGGGGGCGAGCAGCGCGCGGAGCAGGCCGGCCAGCTCGGCGCGCTGACGTGCCGTGAGGTCGGCCATCAGCTCCCGCTCCGCCTCCAGCAGCGCCTCGAACGCCCCGTCGACCGACGTCTTCCCCTCCGGGGTGAGCCGCACGAGCACCCCGCGCCGGTCGCGGGGGTCGGGGAGCCGCTCGACGAGCCCGCGGCCGACGAGCCGGTCGACGCGGTTGGTCATGGTGCCGCTGGTCACCAGGGTCTCGTGGAGGAGTCGTCCGGGCGACAGCTCGTAGGGCGCCCCCGCCCGGCGCAGCGCGGCGAGGACGTCGAACTCCCAGCTCTCGATGTCGTGCGCGGTGAAGGCGACCTTGCGGGCCAGGTCGAGCCGGCGGGCGAGCCGGCCGATGCGGCTGAAGACCTCGACGGGGGCGAGGTCCAGATCGCCGCGCTCGCGTGCCCACGCCTCGACCAGCACGTCCACCTCGTCCCTCATGCCGCCATTGAACCAGACCGGTCGAGAATCTTGACATCAAGATAGCGCGGCGGAGAGCATGGTCGCATGAGCCACACCTGGGACCCCGACCGCTACCTCGCCTTCGCCGACGAGCGGGGCCGCCCGTTCGCCGACCTCCTCGCCCGCGTCGGCGCCGAGGAGCCGGGCACCGTGGTGGACCTCGGCTGCGGCCCCGGCAACCTCACCGCCCTGCTCGCCGCCCGCTGGCCCGGGGCCCGGGTGGTCGGGCTCGACTCGAGCGCCGAGATGATCGAGAAGGCGCGCGCCGCGGGCTCGGGCATCGACTACCAGGTCGCCGACCTGCGTGGGTGGCGGCCCTCGAGGCCCGTCGACGTGCTGGTCTCCAACGCCACGCTCCAGTGGGTGCCTGGCCACCTCGACCTGCTGCCGGGGCTCGTCGAGCAGGTGGCTCCGGGCGGCTGGCTCGCGTTCCAGGTGCCGGCCAACTTCGACGAGCCGAGCCACACGATCCGCGC
>NZ_CADCUP010000171.1 GCF_902805925.1 uncultured Nocardioides sp. | reverse complement strand
GACCGGGCGAGGGCCGAGTGGGCGTCGCTGCGGCCCGAGCTCCACACGCCGGTCGAGTCGAGGTCGATGGTCTGCACGGTCCGGCGCACGGCGGCGGGCTTGGAGACGTAGGTCGGCAGGGTCACCGGCACCATGTCCCACATCGAGGGGTCGGTGGCGACCACGGGGGATCCGGTCACCGCCTCCTCGGGGCGGCCGACCTCGGCACCGACGGGCGGGATGCCGGTGGACGTGTCCGCGTCGAGCTCGTCGATGACCGCAGGCGCCGGAGCCGGCGCCGGCGCAGCCGCGACGACGGCCCGCTCCTTGGTGACCATCAGCCGGCAGGCCACCAGCCAGCCGACGAGCAGGGCGGCCGGGATCGCGGCGTACCACCAGGAGAGGACACCGGCGGCCGCCGTGGCGAGCACGGCGACGTTGGCCAGGACGACCGTGCCGAGCACGTTGCGGCGACGGCGGGCGGCGCGGTTGGCCGCCTCACGCCGGGCGGCGGCGGTGAGCGTCCTCGGGGCCTGCCCCTTGGTCTCCACGAGGGGCACCGACACCGCGCGCCCGGGGGTGACGACCAGCCTGGCGTCGCGCCGGCTGACGGGCTCGCGTCGCGCGAGCACCCGCATGGTGTCCGAGAAGCGGTCGACCGAGCGGCTGCGCTGCACCTCGTCGTGGTGCTTGAGCGCCTTGGGCACGAGGTAGACGGCCCAGGCGACGGCGACGGCCACGAAGATCAGTGCGCTGAGGTCCACGCTCAGAGGTTAGAAGCGCCGGCGGTCCGTGGGACGGATGTCCACAGGTGTGTCGCCTGCGAATGCTGTGACTGGTGGTTCGCGGGGTCAGTCCGACAGCAGCCGGGCGAGCAGCCCCTCGGGGACCTCCTCGACGGTGACCGCGTAGATGCGGTGGTCCCGCCAGGCTCCGTCGATGTGCAGGAAGCGCGGCGCGTAGCCGACCTCGCGCAGGCCCAGCTTCTCCACCACGCGCAGGGAGTTGGTGTTCTCGGGCCGGATGCAGATCTCGACGCGGTGCAGGCCCGCGACGGTGAAGCAGTGGTCGATCACCAGGGCCACCGCCCGCGGCATCAGCCCGCGGCCGGAGACCGCCTGGTCGATCCAGTAGCCGATGGAGGCGAACTGGGCCGACCCGCGCACGATGTTGTTGACGGTCACCTGGCCGACGAACCGGCCCCCGACCTCGATGGCGAACGGCATCGCCTGCCCGTCGCGGGCCAGGGTGCGCAGCCGCCGCACCAGCGCGCGGTACGACGCCGGCCGGGCACTCGTCACCGGACCGGGTGGCACGCTGGCCTCCCAGTGGTGCAGCCAGTCGGCGTTGCGCTCGCGGACCTCACGCCACTCGTGCCGGTCGGCGAGGGCCAGGGGCCGGAGGATGAGGTCGCCGTGCGTCAGCCGAGCCGGCCATCCGAGGGCCACGGTCGGATCACGCCCCCCTCGCGTGGTCGCTGCCCAGGATCTGCTCGGCGGCGTGCACCAGCACGGGCTCGAGCACGGCGAGACCGTCCTTCACCCCGCCCCGCGACCCGGGGAGGTTGACGACCAGGCAGTCGCCCGCGACGCCGGCCAGGCCGCGCGAGAGCATCGCGGTGGGGACCCCCTGGGCCACGCCGTACGCACGGATCGCCTCGGCGATGCCGGGCACCTCGCGGTCGAGCAGCGGCCGGGTGGCCTCGGGGGTGCGGTCGGTGGGCGTGAGGCCGGTGCCACCGGTGGTGAGGACGACCCGGGCGCCGGCGGCGAGTGCCGCTCGGATCGCCTCGGCGACCGGCGCGCCGTCGGGCACGACGGCGGCGTCCTCGCACGCGAAGCCGGCACGCCGCAGGAAGTCGACGATCAGCGGCCCCGTCTCGTCGGCGTACACCCCGGCGGCCGCCCGGTTCGACGCCACCACCACGGCGGCGGGCAGGGTCACCGCGACCAGCTCCCGCTCTTGCCACCGGTCTTGGTCTCGACCCGCACGTCGGTGATCACCGCTCCCTTGTCGACCGCCTTGACCATGTCGACGACCGTGAGGGCGGCGACGGAGACCGCAGTGAGCGCCTCCATCTCGACACCGGTGCGGTCGGTGGTGGACACGGTCGCGGCGATGTCGACGGACTCGTCGGTGACGGTGAGGTCGACCGCTACCGAGGAGAGGGCCAGCGGGTGGCACAGCGGGATCAGCGACGGCGTCCGCTTGGCGCCCATGATGCCGGCCAGCCGCGCCACGGCGAGGGTGTCGCCCTTGGGGACCCCGGCTCCGCGGAGCAGCCCGACGACCGCGGGAGAGACCAGCACCCGGCCCGACGCGGTCGCCGTGCGTGCGGTGACCGCCTTGGCCGAGACGTCGACCATGCGGGCCGCGCCGGACTCGTCGACGTGGGTGAGCCGATCGCCCATCAGAACTCCTCGTCCAGGCGGAGCGCCTGCACCATCTCGCCGGCGCCTACCGACGTCGTCTCCTCGGGCACCACGACCAGCGCGTTGGACGCCGCCAGGTCGCCGAGGAGGTGGGACCCGTGACCACCCACCGGGCTCACGAACGCGCCACCGCGGTCGACGGCGTACGACGCCCGCACCAGCTGCCGCTTGCCCGCCGGGGACGAGATCGGGTGGGTCAGGCGCGCCCGCGTGGTGGGGCGCGCGTAGGGCAGCTTGCCCATCATCCGGCGGATCGCCGGGAGCACGAAGATCTCGAACGAGACGTAGGCCGACACCGGGTTGCCCGGGAGCGTGAAGATCGGGGTGTCGTCCTCGCCGACGACGCCGAACCCCTGCGGCTTGCCGGGCTGCAGCGCGACTCCGCCGAACCACACGGTGCCGAGGGAGGACAGCGCCTCCTTGACGACGTCGAAGTCGCCCTCGCTGACGCCGCCCGAGGTCACCACCAGGTCGGCACGGACCAGCTGGTCGGTCAGCGCGTCGGTGAAGGCGCGCGGGTCGTCGGGCACGATGCCGACGCGGTAGGCGATCGCTCCGGCGCGGCGTGCGGCGGCCGCGAGCAGGAACGAGTTGCCGTCGTAGATGGAGTCGTGACCCAGCTGGGTGCCGACATCGCGCAGCTCGGAGCCGGTGGAGATGACGACCACGCGCGGTCGCGGGCGCGAGCGCACCGTGGAGCGGCCCACTGCGGCGAGCAGCCCCAGGTGACGGGGGCCGAGCACGGTGCCGTGCTCGATCAGCACCTCGCCCTGCGCGACGTCCTCCCCGGCCCGGCGGACGTGCTGTCCCGCGGACGGCGCCCGGTGGATGACCACGCGGGCGACTCCGCTGTCGGTCCACTCGTAGGGCACGACCGTGTCGGCGCCCGCGGGCATGGGCGCGCCCGTCATGATCTTGACCGCCGTGCCGGGCGACATGGCCATCAGCCGCGCCTGTCCGGCGCCGATCTCGCCGACGACCGGGAGGTGCACGGGGGTGTCGGCGGTCGCGGTGACGACGTCGGCCAGGCAGACGGCGTAGCCGTCCATGCTCGAGTTGTCGAAGTTGGGCAGCGGGACGGGGGCCGCGACGTCCTCGGCCACGGCCAGGTCGAGCGCCTCCATGAGCGGCTGCGGGAAGTCGGGCAGCGGCGCGACGGTGGAGAGGATCCGCTCGAGATGGTCGGGGACCGGGGTGAGGTCACCCATGCGCGCCGCTCAGCTCGGTCCCGGCCGCGACCCGCTGGGCGGACGCCGCGTCCAGGCTGACCTCCCCGACGACGGTGACCCCGCGGCCGAAGGTGAAGTCGCCGTCGACGGTGAACGACGACGCCCGGCGCAGCGACGGTGCGCCCTCGGGGAAGCGCTTGTCGAAGTCGCCGACCAGCTTGTAGAAGTCGCCGTCGAGCTCGACGTACGGCACCGCGTCGCTGGCCTGGTCGAGCACGAAGTCCCGGCCGATGTCGTAGATGTCGGAGCGCAGCACCAGCAGGTCGTTGGTCGTCTTGACCGGCACGAAGCGGGCGCGGCTCACCTCGATCGTGCGGGCATCCTCGAAGACCTCGATGGCGGCGCCCATGGCCGTCTCGATCTGGACGACCTCGGGGCTGCGCGGGTCGCCCGGGTCGACGTTCTTGACGTTGCGGATCAGCGGCAGGCCGAGGATGCCGTCGCGGGCGTCGAGCGTCTCCTGCATCGCCTGGAGGTCGAACCACAGGTTGTTGGTCGAGGAGTACCTGTGGCGGTCGAGGTCGGCCAGCGCATCGCGGTCCTTGGGCGGCGTCTGTGCGGTCTCCCGCAGGACGATGCGGCCGTCGCTGCGGCGGGTCGCGAGGTGGCCGCCCTTGCGGTCCGAGGGAGTACGCCGCACCGCCTCGATCGCGAACGGCGCTCCCGAGGTGGCGAACCAGCCGGCCACCCGCGCGTCGGGGACCGCACCGAGGTTGTCGGAGTTGGAGACGAAGACGTAGCGGTAGCCCGCCTCGATGAGCCGGCCCAGCAGGCCGCTGCCGCGCAGCGCGGTGTAGAGGTCGCCGTGGCCGGGTGGGCACCACTCGAGGTCGGGGTCCTTGGGATAGCTCACCGGCAGCAGCCCCTCGACGAGCAGCTTGGGCTCCTTGTTCTGGAGGAACTCCAGCGGCAGGCCCTCGACCGGCAGGTCGTGGTAGCGCCCGATCGCGGCCATCGTGTCGGCGGAGGTGCGGAAGCTGTTCATGAACAGCAACGGCAGCGGGGCGTCGTAGGCCGTGCGCAGGTGCAGCACCTGCCGGGCGATGATGTCGAGGAACGACAGGCCGCGGCGCACGCACAGCAGCGACTTGGCGCGGTCCATCCCCATCGAGGTCCCGAGCCCGCCGTTGAGCTTGATCACCGCCGTCTGCCGGATCGCCGCAGCGGCCGCGTCCTCGTCGACCTCGACGTCGGCGAGCCGCTCCATGTCGAGGGGCTCGATCGAGGACTCGGGGATCATGCCGGTCTCGCCGTGCTCGAGCAGCCGGTAGTAGTGCGCGAACGTGTCGATGGCGACCTCGTCGACACCCGCGTCACGCATCTTGGTGCGCGCTACCTCCAGGCCTCTGCTACCCATGACTCGATCGTAGGCTCAATACGTGACGGACACACCTGCGGGCCGCTCCGCGGCCAAGACGGCCCTGCGCGACCAGGTGCTCGCGGCCCGGCGCCGGCGCTCCCTCGGCGAGGCCGCCGACGACGCCGCGGCCATCGCCCGGCACCTCCTGGCGGCCCCGGAGGTCCGCCTCGCGGCCACCGTGGCGGCGTACGTCTCCGTCGGGCGCGAGCCCGGCACCGGTCTGCTCCTCGACGCCCTCGTCGAGGGCGGCAAGCGGGTCGTCCTCCCGGTCGTGCTGCCCGACCTCGACCTCGACTGGGCCGTCTACACCGGCGCCACCGGCCTCGCGCCGGCGCGGATGGGGCTCCTGGAGCCGGTCGCCCCCCGGCTCGGCGTCGACGCGGTGGCCACCGCCGACGCGGTCGTGGTGCCGGGCCTCGCCGCCTCCCCCACCGGTCTGCGGCTGGGCCGGGGCGGCGGCTGCTACGACCGGGCGCTGGCCCGGGTGCCGGTCGGCACCTTCACCTGCCTGGTGGCCTACGACGACGAGCTGGGCCGTGAGGTGCCGGTCGAGCCGCACGACCGGCCGGTCACCGCCGCGGTCACCCCGCGGGGGATCGTGCGCTTCGACGCGTGACCCGTCAGTCGGCGGGCGCCGGCACCAGCTCCAGCGTGTCCTCGCCGGCCTCCTCCACCGCGTCGCGGCTGAAGGGCCAGGGCAGCGTCTCGCCCTCGACGAAGAGCTCGGTCTGGTCGTCGTAGTGGTCGCTGGCCGGGTGCCCGGAGACCCCGGTCAGGTTCACCCACCGGGAGTCGTCGAGGTCGGCGAGGGAGACGACCATCCGCATCGAGGGCGCGCTGGTCACGCGGTAGCCCTCGGTGGCGTCCCAGCCGGTCGCGTTGACGACGCTCGAGCCACCGCCGATCTCCGCCCCGTCGCGGTTGACCAGCCACTCGACGGGCCCGATCCCCGACTCCCCCAGCGTCGAGCCGCGCAGGTCCAGGCGGTGCAGGTGGCCCCAGCTCCAGTCGCCGGGGTTGCGGGCCTGCAGCTTGGTCATCTCGTCGCGCGCCGCGACGAGCGCCTGCTCCAGGATGTCGTCGCGCGTCTCGACGGCGTCGTCGGTGGTGACGTCGTCCCACCACGGGTCGGCGGGCGTGCTGAGCAGTCCCTCCACGACGCCGAACCAGCGGTCGCCCCCCGTGGGGCGCACCTGCTCGCGCAGCTCGTCGGAGAACGTCAGGCGCAGCAGGTTGCTCCACACCACGTTGAAGTACGCCGCCGCGCCGCTGTCGGCGCTGTCGTGGAAGTCCCAGTTGCGCAGCACGCCCTGCCCGCGGCGGAAGTAGCCGCGCGGGAGGTCGATCTCGAGCAGGTACGGCACCAGGGTGGGGGCCATGGCGTTGTGCTCGTCGACCTGAAGCCCCGCCATCTCGGCGACCGACAGCTCGCCCTCGGCCTCGATCACGTCCCGGATGCGCTGCGCGCGGTAGCCCAGGTCCCAGTCGGTCGTCAGCCCGTAGGGGTAGGCCGACCCGACGACCGCCTGGTTGGCCGTCACCACGAACCCCTCGTCGGGGTCCAGCACGCTGGGCAGCGCGGTGAAGGGCACGAAGTCGCCGGTCCAGTCGTGGGCCGGCAGCCACCCCGCCGCGGGCAGCCGACCGTCGTTGCCCGACTTGCGGATCGGCACGCGCCCCGGCGCCTGGTAGCCGATGTGGCCCTCGCGGTCGGCGTACACGAGGTTCTGGGCGGGGACCTCGAACCTGCTGGCCGCCTCCCGGAACGACGGCCAGTCGGAGGCGCGGTTCAGGTCGAGGATCGCGTCGGCGGTGGGACCGGGCTGCAGGGCGGTCCACTGGAGGGCGACCCCGTAGCCGTTGCCGCGGCCCACGTCCGACTCGGGGTCGGCGGGGTCGGCGGGCACGTTGGCGCCGAGGGTGCCGTGGTCGGCCGAGACGTCGGAGAGCAGGGGGCCGTGGTCGGTGGAGCGCACCTGGAACGTGAAGTCGTCGCCGCCACGCACCTCGATGGTCTCGGTGCGCTGCTGCAGCGGCCGCCAGGCCCCGTCGTAGCGCCACTCGTCCTCGCGCACCTGCTCGAGGTAGAGGTCCGAGACGTCCGGCCCGAGGTTGGTGAACCCCCACGCGATGTCGGCGTTGTGCCCGATGATCACGCCGGGCACGCCGGAGAAGCTGAAGCCCGCGACGTCGAGCGCGCAGTCGTCGTCGATCGTGCGGCAGTGCAGCCCGACCTGCATCCAGATGCCGGGCTGGCTGACGTCGAGGTGGGGGTCGTTGGCCAGCAGCGGCATGCCCGTCGCCGAGTGCTCCCCGTCGACGACCCAGCTGTTGGAGCCGATGCCGTCGCCCTTGCCGAGCAGCGCGGGCATCCGGGCCAGCCGCTCGCTGAGCGCCGCGACCTGGTCGACCGCCGCCCGCGGGTACGCCGGCCGCTGCGGCTTGCGGGTGGCGTTGCGCGTGGCGTCCTGCTCGTAGATCCCGTCGACCACCGCGCCCTGGGTGACGATCGGCCGCCGCGCGCGCTCGTCGTACGCCGGGTAGAGCTGGTCGACCTCGGCCTGGTCGTGGTCGAGGCCGGCGACGACCCGGTCCATCTCCTCCTGCATGTTGCCGCGCAGATCCCACGCCATCGCCTTCAGCCAGGCCAGCGAGTCGACCGACGACCACGGCTCGGGGGTGTAGTCGAGGCCGCCGAGGCCCAGCAGCGTGTACTCCACGGCGATGTCGGAGTTGTCACGGTCGGCCAGGAAGGCGTTGACCCCCTGGGCGTACTGCTCGAGCGCCTCGCGGGTCTCCGGCTCCAGCAGCGCCACCTCCTGCTCGGCGACGCGGCGCCAGCCCATGGTGCGGACGAGCTTGTCGGTGTCCAGGGCCTTCTCGCCGAACAGCTCGGAGAGCCGGCCGGCGGTGACGTGGCGTCGTACGTCCATCTCGTAGAAGCGCTCCTGGGCGTGTACGTAGCCCTGGGCCAGCATCAGGTCGGCGTCGGAGTCGGCGTACAGCTGCGGGATGCCCATGTCGTCGCGCACCACCTCGACCCGGCCCTCCAGGCCGGGCACGTCGAGCTCGCCGGAGGTCTGCGGCAGCGGCTTGCGGTAGAACACCCAGCCCGAGACCAGCCCCGCGAGCAACACCAGCACCAGGCCGGCCGCGACGTAGACACCCCACCGGGCGGCCGAGGGCCAGCCGCGGAGAGCACGCCACCAGGCGGTGGTGGCCGGGACGTCGTCGCCGGGAGCGGAGGTGGGGACTGGGGTGGATGCGTGGTCGCTCATCGCCGGTCATTGTGCCCGGTCCGGGGACTGGTCCCGGTCACGTACGATGGGCCGCCGTGCCGACCTACCAGTACGCCTGCACCGCCTGCGGGCACGCGTTCGACCGAGTCCAGAGCTTCAGCGACGACGCCCTGACCCACTGCCCCGAGTGCGACGGACGTCTCCGCAAGGTCTTCAACGCCGTCGGGGTCGTCTTCAAGGGCTCCGGGTTCTACCGCAACGACAGCCGCAGCAGCAGCTCGTCCCCGGCCTCCACGTCCGACGCGTCGACCTCGGACAGCTCCTCGTCCTCTTCCTCCTCGACGCCCTCGACGTCCGGGTCGGGCTCCGACTCCTCGGCGTCGTCCGCGAGCCCGTCCAGCGGCTCCTCCTCGTCGTCCTCGTCGTCCTCGTCGTCCTCCTCGTCGTCGTCCTCCTCCGACTGAGGCCTGTGGACGACCGGCGGCACGCGCCGCCGGACGCCCCTACGGTCGAGGCATGGCCACCGTCACCGACCTGCGGGAGCGTGGGCGCCGGGCACACCGGGTGCTGCGCCGCCGGGTGCTCGCGCACCGGCGGCTGATCGCGTTCGTGTGCGCTGCTGCGGCCGTGCTCGTCGGTGTCCAGGCCACCCGGCCACCGGCGCCGCCCAGCGACGTCGTCCTGGTCGCCGCCCGCGACCTGCCCTCGGGCACCGTGCTCGCGGCCGCCGACCTGACCGAGGTGGCGTACGCCGCCGGCACGGCGCCCACCTCGCTCGACCCCGAGCCGTGGGGTCGCACGCTCGCCGCACCGCTGCGCCGGGGTGAGCCGGTGACCGACCTCCGGCTGGTGGCCCCCGCCCTGGCCGACGGCTACCCCGGCCTGGCGGCCTACCCCGTGCGCATCCCTGACGCCGGTGCGGTGGAGCTGCTGCGGGTGGGCGACCGCATCGACGTGCTGGCCGTCGACCCCGAGTCGGCCGGGGCCACGGTGCTGTTGACGGCGGCGCCCGTGCTCGCGCTGCCCGATGCCGCGGAGTCGACCACCGCCGAGGGGGTCGCCGGGCGCCTGGTGGTGCTGGGCGTGCCGGAGAGCAGGCTGGGCGAGGTCGGCGAAGCGGCGGTCACGCAGTTCCTCAGCGTGGTGCTGGGCCACTAGCGTGCGCCGCATGAGTGGATTCAAGAACTTCATCCTGCGCGGCAACCTGGTCGACCTGGCGGTCGCGGTGATCATCGGTGTCGCCTTCGGCGCTGTGGTGACCACCTTCACGGCCTGGCTGACCGGGCTGATGCCGACGACGGCCTCTGAGTACTTCAGCACCCGTCCGCAGACCTTCGGCGCCTTCCTCAACGCCGTCATCTCGTTCCTGCTGCTGGCCGCGGTCGTCTACTTCCTCGTGGTGCTGCCCTACACCAAGGCCAAGGAGCGCTACTTCCCCAGCGAGCCCGCCGGCACCCCGCCCGACATCGCGCTGCTCGAGGAGATCCGGGACCTGCTCAAGGCCCGCAACGTCTGACCGCCATCCCCTCCCTCTCCGATTGGGCAGAAACGACACCCCAGCGGGCCCGGAGCATGTCGTTTGGGATCCAATCGGCAGCTCCAGGGGCCGAGCCGAGCTTGTGGGCCTCGCAGGCCGGGCAGCCTCCGGTGCCACCCCCCGATTGGGCAGAAACGACACCTCAGCGGGCCGGAAACATGTCGTTTGGGACCAATCGGCACCCTCCAGGGGCCGAGCTCAGCCCCGGCCCACGCCGGGGTGCACACTCAGCCGTGGTGCGGCGGCACCTGGGCTCGCAGCCAGGCGTCGGTCCCGGCGTCGTCGCGAGCCTCCGCGGCGTCACGCTCGTCCGAGGTGGTGTCGGGGAGGACGTCGCCGAAGACGGCGGCCAGCCGCCTGCGGCGTACCCACTCGGGCTCGGGGAGATCGGGACGGCTCATGCGCACAGACCGTTGGCGGCCGCCTGCTCGGCCGCCTCGGCGTCCGGCGCAGCCGGCTTCGCCGGGGAGGCCTCCTTGGACGGCGAGGCACCACCGGACGGCGAAGCAGTGCCGGACGGGGAGGCGGGGTCGGAGGGCGACTCGGCGTCAGAGGGCGACGGGCCCTTGCCGGGGGCGTTGGCCGCGTTGATCGCCCCCGAGGTGAGTCGCTTGGAGAGCGGCTCGTCGTTGCGGATCTTGCGCCACAGTCCGTCGGCCTCATCGGTCCACACCACCCGGCCCCGGAACTGCTCACGGGTGTCGTACTCGATCGGCACGGTGAGGAACTGGATGTTGTCGAGCCCGATGCCCTGGAACTGCAGGCCGAGGTTGCCGATCTTGGCGACGTTCTCCAGGCCCGGGTCGACGGTCAGCGACTTGGTCGCCGCGTTCAGGAACCCGATCAGCCGGTCGATGCGGCTCAGCGTGCCGCCCGAGATGACCTTCTTGGCCATCGCGGCGATGAACGTCTGCTGGCGCGAGATGCGGCTGATGTCGGAGCCGTCACCGAGGGTGTAGCGGGCGCGGACGTAGTTGAGCGCCTCCGCACCCCGGATCTCGCGCTCGCCGGCCGGGATGTTGATGCCGTGCGCGGGGTCGGAGATGTCCTCGGGGATGCAGACGGGCACGCCGTCGATCGCGTCGACCATGTCACGGAAGCCGTTGAAGTCGACCACGACGTAGTTGTCGACGAAGACCCCGGTCAGCTCCTCGACCTGCTTGATGGTGCAGGCCGGCCCGCCCAGGGTGAAGGCGGCGTTCCACATCTCGTCGTCGCCGCCGGGCACCTCACCGTTCCGGCAGTCCGGGCGGGTGACGAGAGAGTCGCGCGGGATCGAGACGCCGTAGGCGCGCTTCCGGTCGGCGGAGAGGTGCATGAGGATCGTGGTGTCGGAGGCCTCGGCGCCGCCCTCGCCGTCGATGTCGTTGCCCTCGCCCTCCCGGGTGTCGGAGCCCATGACCAGGATGTTGATCGGGTCCTTCGGGCCCTCGGCGGCCACCTTGTCCGGGCGCTCGCCGAGCTCGTCGGACAGGTCGACGACGTTGAGGTTGCCGTTGAGGTGGCGGTAGAGGAAGACGACCGAGAGGCCGGTGACCAGCGCCAGCACCACGACGGAGGAGAGAACCACGTAGCCGACGGTGTGCTTCCTGTTGCCGCGACCCCGCCTCTTCGGCGCTGCAGCGGACTCCGCTGACTCATCGGTCTCTGCATCGGACACGCGCGTGCACCTCGGGCTGCTGACGGGCCGGGGGTCCGGCGGGGCTGATCGGGCACGAACCTACGTGGTCCCGGCAAACAGTGTGACGGCCCCGCCGTCGTACCACCAACTCCGCTGTGTTACCGGCCGGTGGAGCGCGAGGGCCCGTGGACGAGCCACGGGCCCTCGGCCCGGTGCTCAGCCGGACAGCGCGGCGTGCTGGTCGCCGGTGCTGCTGATCTGGATCTTGCGCGGCTTGGCCCGCTCGGCGACCGGGACGACGAGCCGGAGCACGCCGTCGTCGTAGGCGGCCGCGATGTGCTCGAGGTCGAGGTTGTCGCCCAGCACCAGCTGGCGGCTGAAGGCACCGCGCGGCCGCTCGGAGGCGAGCATCTCCCAGTCCCCGTTGCGGCCCACGCGCTCGGCGCGGACGGTCAGCACGTTGCGCTCGATGTCGAGCTCCACGGAGTCGGGGGACACGCCGGGCAGGTCGAACTCGATGACGAAGCGGTCGCCCTCGCGCCACGCGTCCATCGGCATGACGGCCGGGCGGTTCGTGGTGCCGAGCATCTGGCGGGCCAGGCTGTCGAACTCGCGGAAGGGGTCGGTGTTGCGCAGCAGCATGAGGGTCTCCTCTCGTGTGTGTGTCAGATGACCTGTATCATCCGATACACATTTTGTAGCACCACGCCGCACGTCGTTCAAGACCGGGAGGCACAAGTGCCAGCGAGCAACGGCGTCGCGAGTGACGCCGGCGTCTACGCCATCTCCGTGGCGGCCACCATGGTGTCGATGGAGATCCAGAACCTGCGGGTCTACGAGCGCCGCGGCCTGGTCGCTCCCGGCCGCACCGCCGGCGGCACGCGCCTCTACAGTGCCGACGACATCGACGTGCTGCACCGCATCCGCGACCTGCTCGCCGCGGGCCTCAACCTCGCGGGCGTCGCCCGGGTGCTGGAGCTCGAGGAGGAGGTACGCCGCCTCGAGGAGCGCCTGCGCGAGGCCGGTGGCCGCCGCGGCTGAGCGGTCTCGCGCGGTGTCCGGACGGATGCGCCCCGCGCGCCCTACATTTCCCCCATGTCGACGCCTCCCCCCGTGCCGGCCGCGCCCGCCCCGAGCACGCCCGAGGACCGCCGGGCCGAGGTGGCGGCCGAGCTCAGGTCGGCGTTGCGCAGCCTCGCCGCCTTCGGGGACGGCGGCTCGCACGCCCACGAGTACGCCGGTGGGCAGCTGCTCGCCGTGCTGTGGGGCCACCCCGCGCACCTGTGCCGCTCGCGTTGCGCGGCGAACACCGGACCGTTCCCGTGCTCCCCGGGGATCCCGTCGCAGCTCGCGGGCATGACGAGGAGGCCGGTCGAGGGCTCGGTGCTGCTGGGCCCGCGCGCGTTCGAGGAGAGCAGGACTCTCGCGCAGCGCGTGCACTTCGAGTACCTCCGCGAGGTCGCCCAGCCCGGCATCCAGACGATCTGGGCCTGGCTGGCGCGCGTCGTCGACGAGGCCGGCGTCCGCGCGGTCACCGAGGCGCTGGCCGACCTCGCGGCCACGCACGAGACGCAGGACCGCTACGCCTGGCACGCCTGCTCCGGCTGGCACGTCGCCGTCAGCGCGTACGGCGCGCACCCCGCGGGTCTGACGGTGGTGACCACGCAGGAGGCGACCGACGCGGGCTACGACCCGGAGGAGGCCTCGCCGGACGACGGCGTGCAGCAGGCCCTCGCGCCCGACGTACGGCCGTTCGTCGTCTGCGACTCAGCCCACCCCTACGCGCGCAGGGCGGTCTCCGTGCTGGAGACCGCACGTGCCACCCGCAAGTACGCCCGGCTGCGCGGCCGGAGCCGGTCGCGGCCGCAGTGACGTTGGTGCCCCAGGCAGGAGTCGAACCTGCGACCTTTCGCTTAGGAGGCGGCTGCTCTATCCGCTGAGCTACTGGGGCGAGGCCGGCGCGGAGTGACCGCGCGGCGGGGCCATCTTGTCACGCACGAGGATCGCCTCAGGTGACGACCTCGAAGGTGATGCCCGCGGCCCGGAGCCGGTCGATGAGCGCGTGCCCCATGGCCTGGGCGGTGGTCACCTGGCCGGCGGTCGGCGGCAGGTCGTCGGAGGCGAGGCAGAGCGCCGACTCGGCGAGCATCTTCGCCGTCTCGGTGTAGCCGGGGTCGCCCCCGGACACCTTCGTGCGCACGGTGCGCCCGCCGGCCTGGCCGACGAAGTGCACGGTGAACCACGAGCCCTCGCGACGCGCCTCGTCGGGCCCCTCCCCCTGCGGCACGCGGCTCAGGACCAGGTCGCGCACCGGCCCCACCTGCGCGACCAGGCCCAACGCGGCCACGCCGACGGCTGCGCCCGCGGCGTACCGCAGGGTGCGGGTGCCGGCGAAGTGCGAGTAGCGGAACCTCGGTCCGTACGCCGGCAGCGCGGCGCCGCTCCTGGCCACCACGATCGGGTCGATGGTGGGCAGCGGCAGCAGCCAGTAGCCCAGCACCGGGTCGCGCTGCGGCCTCGCGCCGCCCGGCTTGGAGGTCCGCCCCTCCGGACGCGGCTCCGCCGAGCGGCGGGCGGCGGAGGCCTCCTTCATCTGCCGGGCCCGCGCGAACGCGCCCATCGCGGAGTGGAAGGTGCCGCCGGAGAACGTGCCCTTCGCGCGGACGACGCCGCGCAGGGTGATCGGCTGGTCGTCGGGCAGCAGGCCCACGGTGAAGAGGGCGCCGAGGTCGTGCGGGATCGAGTCGAAGCCGCACGCGTGCACCAGCCGTGCCCCCGACTCGACCGCGGTGCGGTGGTGGGCGGTCCACATGCGGTCGACGAACTCCGGCTCGCCGGTCAGGTCGACGTAGTCGGTGCCGGCAGCGGCACACGCGGCGACCAGCGGCTCGCCGTGCTGGAGGTAGGGACCGACGGTGGTGGCCACGACGCGGGCGCGCTCGGCCACCGCCCGCAGGGAGTCCGCGTCGGTGACGTCGGCCTGCAGCAGCGGGATGTCCGACCAGCGGGCGTCGAGGGAGGCGACCCGCTCGCGCACCTGCGCCAGCCGGTCGGGGTTGCGCCCGGCGAGCCCCCAGCGCAGCCCCTCGGGCGCGTGGATGGCGAGGTAGTCGGCGGTGAGGCCCCCGGTGAAGCCCGTGGCTCCGACGAGGACGATGTCGAGCTCGCGGTCGTCAGGCATGGCGCCATCGTCGCAGCCCGGGAACCGCCGCCGCGCCCCGGCCGTCACAGTGCCATGCGAGCACAGCGTGGGCATCGAGTCGTACGTAGGGGTGGACGTCGGACGATGACGGCAGCAGCGGCCGCGGCGGCCCTGGCCACCGCCTTCGGGGCGGGGATCGCGTTCGCCGGTGACGACGGCGTCGCGACGCCGCCCGACCGGTGGGACCTCCCGGGGCGGCTGGTGGGTGCCGACCTGGTGGCGGCCACCTCGTGCGAGGAGCTCCTCGACTCCTACGTGCGCCGGGCGATCGACCTCGTCGGGCCCTGGGGCTGGGGAGGCGGCGACCTCGGCTACCTGGAGGCTGCCCGCTCCGACGCGGGGGCCTCCGCGTCGGAGCCGGCGGAGTCGCCGGCCACGACCCGGGCGACGGACGGCGGGACCGGCACCAACGTGCAGGAGGAGGGCGTCGACGAGCCGGACGTCGTCAAGACCGACGGGGACACGCTCTTCCGCATCGACGACGACGAGCTCACGACGTACGACGTCGGCGGCAGCGAGGTGCGCGAGCTGGCGGCACTCGACCTCGGCGGCATCTCGGACGGCGAGATCCTCCTGGTCGGCGACCGGGTGGTCGCCGTCGGCGCCAACCTCCCCCGGCGCAGCGACGACACCCGGCTGGTGGTGGTGGACGTCGGCGATCCCGCCACCCCGGTGGTGACCGGCGCCTGGACGTACGACGCAGCGCTGGTGACGGCCCGCCTGCACGGCGACGTGGTCCGGCTGGTGCTGGGCGGTGGGCTGCCCGAGCTCGACTTCGTGACGCCCGACGACCACCGCGGTGCGGACACGGCGCGGAGCGAGAACGAGGCCGTGGTGCGCGCGACGTCCCTCGACGACTGGCTGCCGCACGTGGTCGAGGTCGGGGACGACGACACCGTCGACCCGGCGGGCGGGGACCTGCTCGCCGACTGCGGCGACGTGACGGTCCCGGCCGACGACGAGGCGGCGCTGGGCACGACGGCCGTCGTGGCGCTCGATCCCGGCGACGCCGGGGAGCGCGGCGTCACGGCGGTCGCGACGCAGGCGCAGACGGCGTACTTCTCCGACGACCGGTTGTACCTCGCCGCCGGCGCAGGCCGGGCGCGGGAGTGGTGCTGCGTCGGGACGCGCGTGCGCCCGTTCGGGCCCGGGGCGGGCGACGACGGCACCACCGACCTCCATGCCTTCGCCCTCGACGGCGCGGACACCGCCCACGTCGCCTCCGGCGAGGTCGAGGGTGCCGTGCGCGACCGCTGGGCGATGGACTCCGCCGGCGGCGTGCTGCGCCTGGCGCTGAGCCCCACCCAGGCGACGGACAGCGCGAGCTCGGTCGTGACGCTGCGCGAGCAGGGTGACGAGCTCGTCGAGGCGGGCCGGCTCGACGGGCTCGGCCCGGGCGAGGACATCCGGTCGGTGCGCTGGTTCGAGGACCTCGCGATCGTGGTGACGTTCCGCCAGGTCGATCCCTTGTACGCCGTCGACCTGACCGACGTCGCCGAGCCCACGTCGGTCGGGGTGCTGAAGATCCCCGGCTACAGCGAGTACCTCCACCCCCTGGGCTCCGACCGGATGATCGGGATCGGGCAGGACGCGACCCTGGACGGACAGGTGCGGGGCGCGCAGGCAGCACTCTTCGACGTCACCGACCTGACCGAGCCGCGCCGGCTCGACACGGTGGAGTACCCGCTGGGCTCCCTGGCCGGTGCGGCGACCGACCCGCGGCAGTTCACCTGGCTGCCCGAACGGCGTACGGCCCTGACCGTGGTCTCCGACGGCCGGGACGGGCGCACCGGCTGGGTCTCGGTGCTGCGCCTCGAGGACGGCCGGATGGTGGGAGAGCTCCTGCCGGTCGAGCGGGGCGAGGAGGTGGCGCAGGTGCGGCTCGTGCCCCTGCCCTCCGGCGCGGTCGTCCTCGTCACCGGCGACGACGTCTCTCTCCTGGACCTCTGAGCCGTTCCGCGGCGTGCGCACGCGACCTACCCTGAGGACATGTGCCGCAACATCAGACCGCTGAACAACTTCGAGCCGCCGGCCACCCAGGACGAGGTCGCGGCGGCAGCGCTGCAGTACGTCCGCAAGGTCAGCGGGACCACCAGGCCCTCGCAGGTGAACCAGGAGGCGTTCGACGCCGCCGTGCACGAGGTCGCGCACATCACCCGGCACCTCCTCGAGAGCCTGGTCACCAGTGCGCCGCCCAAGGACCGCGACGTCGAGGCCGCCAAGGCCCGCGCCCGGGCGGAGCTCCGGTACGCCCGATGACCGACCGGCTGCTGGGTCAGGCCGTCGAGCTGCTGACCGGCCGCCCGCTCGTCGTGCTGACCGGTGCCGGGCTGTCCACCGACTCCGGGATCCCCGACTACCGCGGCCCGGGCTCGGTGCCGCGGCAGCCGATGACGTTCCAGCAGTTCCTCGCGGGGCCCGAGGCGCGGCGGCACTACTGGGCGCGCGGCCACGTCGGCTGGGGCCGGATGGGCACCGCCGGCCCCAACGCCGGGCACCACGCGCTGGTCCGCCTCGACCCCGAGCTCCTCATCACCCAGAACGTCGACGGGCTGCACGAGCAGGCGGGGTCGCGCCGCCTCGTCGCCCTGCACGGCCGGGTGGCCGACGTGATCTGCCTCGACTGCCGCGCGACCTCGGCCCGCACGCTCATGCAGGAGCGGATGACCGCGCTCAATCCCGGCTGGGCCGAGCGGCACGCCGACGTGGCCCTGCGTCCCGACGGCGACGTCGACCTGGCCGAGACCGCCGACTTCGTCGTGCCGGCGTGCGAGCGGTGCGGCGGGGTGCTGAAGCCGGACGTGGTGTTCTTCGGCGAGAACGTGCCCGCGCCGCGGGTCGAGCGGTGCTACGCCGCGGTGGAGGCACTGGCCGAGGCCGACGGCGCCCTGCTCGTGGTCGGGTCCTCGCTCACCGTGATGAGCGGACTGCGGTTCGTCAAGCGGGCGGCGACCCGCGGCGTGCCGGTGGTCATCGTCAACCGGGGCGCCACCCGCGGCGACCCGCTGGCGACGTACACGCTGGAGGAGGGGTGCAGCGAGTTCCTGACCGAGCTGTGCGGGGGCGTCAGAGCGCGGTGACGAAGATGTGGTCGGCCGCCTCGAGGTCGACCTCGGCGGTCTCGCCGCCGGAGCCCACGAGCACGCCTCCCGCGGAGGCGATCACCGTCACCGTCTTGTCGGGCAGGGCGCCCACGCGCCGCAGCGCGCTCATCAGCACCTCGTCCTTCTGCATCTCCTCGGAGATGCGGCGGATGTGCACGCGGGACTCGGCGCCGCCGGCCGCGGTGGCGAGCGCCTCGACGCCCTCCATGAACTGCTCGCCCCGGCCGCTCTCGCCGAGCTCGTCGAGACCCGGGATCGGGTTGCCGTACGGCGAGGAGGTGGGGTGGTCGAGCAGCTCGATGAGCCGCCGCTCCACCGTCTCGGACATCACGTGCTCCCAGCGGCAGGCCTCGGCGTGCACGAGCTCCCAGTCGAGCCCGATGACGTCGGTGAGCAGCCGCTCGGCGAGCCGGTGCTTGCGCATCACCCGCGTCGCCAGCCGCAGGCCCTCGTCGGTCAGCTCGAGGTGGCGGTCGCCCTCCACGGTGAGCAGGCCGTCGCGCTCCATCCGGGCCACCGTCTGGGAGACGGTCGGGCCGCTCTGGTGCAGGCGCTCGGCGATCCGGGCCCGCAGCGGGACGATGCCCTCCTCCACCAGCTCGTAGATGGTGCGCAGGTACATCTCGGTGGTGTCGATCAGGTCACTCACCGGGCCATTGTGTCCTATCCGCCCTCAGCCGGCCCGTCAGCGGGTGGCAGGCTGGGGTGGGTGAACCGCCTCATCGTGCCCCGCCGCTTCTGCGGGCCGCCGTCCTCGGGCAACGGCGGGTGGACCGCCGGAGCGCTGGCGGGTCTCGTCGAGCACGAGCGGCCCGGTGACCGCACCGACGCCCGGCCCGCCATCGAGGTCTCCCTGCGCCGCCCGCCGCCGCTCGACACCGCGATGCCGGTCACCGTGGCCGAGGGCCTCACCGTCGCCTCGGCCGAGGGCTCGACCGTCGCCGAGGCGCGCACCGTCACGGACGCACCGGAGCCGGTCGACCCGGTCCCGGCCGCGGAGGCGCGGGCGGCCGGGGCGTCGTACGCCGGTCTGCGCAGCCACCCCTTCCCCGCCTGCTTCGTGTGCGGCACGGGCCGCCGGGAGGGTGACGGGTTGCGGATCTTCCCCGGCCCCGTCGGTGCGGCCCCCGACGGCAGCACGCGGGTCGCCGCCACCTGGACCCCGCACCCGAGCCTCGCCGACGACGACCACCCGGACCGCACGGACCCCGACGAGGAGGTGCGCCGCACCTCGCTGGCGGTCACCTGGGCGGCGCTCGACTGCACCGGCGGCTGGGCCGGCGACCTCGAGGAGCGGCTGATGGTCCTGGGCCGGATGACCGCGCAGGTCGACACCCTGCCCGTCGTCGGCGAGGAGCACGTGGTCGTCGGGCAGGCCCGCGGCCGCGACGGCCGCAAGACCTCCACCGCCACCACGCTGTACGACGCCGACGGCCGTGTCGTCGCGCGCGCCGAGCACATCTGGATCGCCATCGACCCGAAGGACTTCGCATGACCCAGCACCACCCCGACCGCACGACCGGCGAGCCGGCCCACTGGTGGCGCGACGCCGTCGTCTACCAGGTCTACGTCCGCAGCTTCGCCGACAGCGACGGCGACGGCATCGGCGACCTGCCCGGCATCACCTCACGGCTGCCCTACCTGCGCGACCTCGGTGTCGACGCCCTGTGGCTCACGCCGTTCTACACCTCGCCCCAGCACGACCACGGCTACGACGTCGCCGACTACCGCGACGTGGACCCGCTGTTCGGCACACTGGCCGACGCCGATGAGCTGGTGGCCAGGACCCACGAGCTCGGCCTGCGGCTGATCGTCGACGTGGTGCCCAACCACACCTCGAACGAGCACGCATGGTTCCGGGCGGCACTGGAGGCGGGCCCCGGCTCCCCCGAGCGCGCTCGCTACCTCTTCCGCGACGGTCGCGGCGCCGACGGGAGCGAGCCGCCCAACAACTGGCAGTCGGTCTTCGGCGGACCGGCCTGGACCCGCGTCGAGGACGGCCCCGGAGAGGCGGGCCAGTGGTACCTCCACCTCTTCGACTCCACCCAGCCCGACCTCGACTGGCGCAACCCGGAGGTGGGCGACCTGTTCGAGGACGTGCTGCGCTTCTGGCTCGAGCGGGGCGTCGACGGCTTCCGGGTCGACGTCGCCCACGGCCTGCTCAAGGAGGAGGGACTGCGCGACCAGGTGCGCGGCGACGAGGCCGGCGACGCGCCGCACGCGATGGTCGAGCGGGTCGTGCAGGACGAGCCGATGTGGGACCAGCCGGAGGTGCACGAGGTCTACCGCCGCTGGCACAAGGTGCTGGCCGACTACCCCGGCGACCGGATGAGCGTCGCGGAGGCCTGGACCCGGGGCACCCCCGGCGCGCTGGCGCGCTACGTGCGCGACGACGAGATGAGCCAGGCGTTCAACTTCGCCTGGCTGCTCGCGCCCTGGTCGGCCGGCGCGTTCGCCGAGGTCATCACCACGACGTTCGCCTCCCTGGAGGACGTCGACGCGATCCCCACCTGGGTGCTGAGCAACCACGACGTCGTCCGCCACACCACGCGGTACGGCGGCGGGCCGCAGGGCCTGGCCCGGGCCCGCGCGGCGACGCTGACGATGCTCGCGCTGCCGGGAGCGTCGTACCTCTACCAGGGCGAGGAGCTCGGCCTCGAGCAGGTCGACGTGGAGCCGGCGTTCCGGCAGGACCCCTCGTGGTTCCGCACCGGCGAGCCCGGGCGGGACGGGTGCCGGGTGCCGATCCCGTGGTCGGGCAGCGAGGCGCCGTTCGGCTTCGGGCCGGGCACCGACCAGCCGTGGATCCCGCAGCCGGCGACGTGGTCGCCGCTGAGCGTGGCGGCCCAGACCAGGACCGCCGGCTCGACGCTGGAGCTCTACCGGTCGGCGCTCGCCACGCGACGTACCTTCGCGCACACGGCCGGCGACCACGTCGAGATGCTCGACCTCGGCGAGGACGTGCTGGCCTTCCACCGCGGGCCGCTGACGGTCGCCCTCAACTGCGGCACGGCGCCGGTGCCGGTGCCGGCCGGTGAGGTCATCGCGAGCTCCGGCGACCTGCCGGGCGGGGTGCTACCCCCGGACACCGCCGTCTGGCTGCGCTGAGGCGCCCGGCTGCCCCGGCTCGAGCGAGGCGTTGTAGCGGACCATCTGGTCGGCGAAGACGGCGAGCTCGGCGTCGTCCCAGTCACCGAGGCGCTCGTCGAGGATCCGGCGCCGCTGCTGGGTGACCTCCTCGAAGCGCCGGCGTCCGTCGGCGGTGACGGCCAGGATGCTCGCGCGCCGGTCGGCCGGGTCGGGGGTCCGCTCGACCAGGGCGAGGTCGACGACGTGCTGCACCTGGCGGCTGACCGCGCCCTTGTCGATCTCGAACCTCTCCGCGATGTCGGAGGAGCGCTGCGGGCCCATCTCCACCAGGTAGGCCAGCATCAGGTACGCCGCCGGCTGGAGGTCGGGGTGGACCATCGCGGCCCGCGCTGCGATGACGCGCCGGACGCGGCGCAGGAGCACCCCGATCTCCCGCTCGAGGGCCACCAGCGAGTCGGTGCGGCTCATCGCCGGACCGCCTGCACGGTCGCCTCCGGGGCGATCTCGTCCGCGCGCAGCACGGTGGTGCGCAGCGGCACCTCCTCGATGAGGGCCACGAGGACCAGCGCCATCACGGCGAAGGGCACGGCGACCAGGAAGATGTGGCCGATGGCGGTGCCGAAGGCGTGCTCGAAGACCTCCCGCACCGGGCCGGGCAGGGCTGAGTAGTCCGGGATCGAGGAGCTCTCGCCGGGCTGCTGCTCGACGCCCAGCCGGGCCAGGCCGGTGGCCACGGTGCCGGCCACCTGGTGGCTGAGCACCGCACCCAGGACCGAGACGCCGACCGAGCCGCCCATGGAGCGGAAGAACGCCACGGCCGAGGAGGCGGCGCCCATGTCGGCCTGTGCGGTGTTGTTCTGCAACGCCAGC
>NZ_CADCUP010000170.1 GCF_902805925.1 uncultured Nocardioides sp. | reverse complement strand
CACCACCACACCCATCGAGAGGTCCACCATGAAGCCCACCATCGTCCTGGTCCACGGCGCGTTCGCGGAGTCGTCCAGCTGGAACGACGTCATCGACTCCCTGCTCGGCGGCGGCTACCCGGTGGTCGCCGCAGCCAACCCGCTGCGCGGCATCGCGTCCGACTCCGCTGCGCTCTCCGACCTCGTCCGCAGCATCAGCGGCCCGGTCGTCCTGGTCGGACACTCCTACGGCGGCGCGGTGATCACCAACGTCGACCGCGAGGCGGGCGACGTGCGGGCCCTCGTCTACGTCGCCGGGTTCGCCTCCGACGCCGGCGAGAGCGCCGCCGACCTGTCGGGCAGGGTGCCGGGCGGCACCCTTGGCCCCACCCTGCAGTTCGTCGACCTCGGCGAGGGTGGCCGGGACATGTACATCGCCCAGGACAAGTACCACCAGCAGTTCTGCGCCGACCTGCCGGAGGAGCAGGCCCGGCAGATGGCCGTCGGGCAGCGGCCGTGCACCGAGGCGGCGCTCAGCGACCCCTCCGGCGCCGACCCGCTGTGGAAGGACATCCCGAGCTGGTTCATCTACGGCGAGCTCGACCGCAACATCCCGGCCGGGTCGCACGCGTTCATGGCCGAGCGGGCCGGCTCGCGGCGCACGCTGGCCGTCACCGGGGCCTCCCACGTCGTCGGCATGACGCACCACGAGGAGACGGCGGAGATGATCCTCGAGGCCGCCCGGTCCACCGAGCTCGTCGACGCCTGAGCCGGACCGGGACCCACAGAAGGAGCGTCTGATGCCCACCATCACCACCAGGGACGGCACCGAGATCTACTACAAGGACTGGGGCGCCGGGCGGCCGGTCGTGTTCAGCCACGGGTGGCCCCTCAACGCCGACGCCTGGGACCACCAGGCCGTCGTCGTCGCCGACGCCGGCTACCGGGCCATCGCCCACGACCGGCGCGGGCACGGCCGGTCCACCCAGACGTGGGACGGCAACCACATGGACCAGTACGCCGACGACCTCGCGGAGCTGATCGAGCAGCTGGACCTGCAGGACATCGTCATGGTCGGCCACTCGACCGGCGGTGGCGAGGTCACCCGCTACCTCGGCCGGCACGGCACCGACCGTGTCGCCAAGGCGGTCCTGCTGGGGGCCATCCCGCCCCTGATGCTCAAGACCGAGGCGAACCCCGAGGGCACGCCCCTCGAGGTCTTCGACGGCCTGCGGGCCGGGGTCGCCGGCGACCGGTCGCAGTTCTACCTCGACCTCGCGGTGCCGTTCTACGGTGCGAACCGGGAGGGCGCGGAGGTCTCCGAGGGCACACGTCAGGCCTTCTGGATGTGGTCGATGCAGGTCGGCGTGAAGGGGTCCTACGACTGCGTGAAGGAGTTCTCCGAGACCGACTTCCACGAGGACCTCGCCAAGATCGACATCCCCGTCCTGGTGGTGCACGGGGACGACGACCAGATCGTGCCCATCCAGGCGGCGGGTCCCAAGACCGCGGAGCTGCTGTCGAACGCCGCCCTCAAGGTCTACCCCGGCGCACCGCACGGCCTGCGGGGCGACCACGAGCAGCGGTTCAACCAGGACCTGCTCGACTTCATCAAGGCCTGAACGCCTGCTGATGGGCAGGGCACGACAGGGGGCGGCGGCGGCGCACCAGCCGCCGCCACCCCGTGCGAGGTGGACGATGGGGATGCAGTCAGTTGGCGGATGCCTGTGGTGCCGTCGCGCAGGAGGCTCGGACACATCAGGTGCAGGATCGGCCGGCACCGTCCACTGACCGACACCTCGACCCCGACCCGACGACGGGAGAGCCCATGAGCGCCGCCGACCCCGAGCAGGCCCTGCTGAAGCAGGTCGCCGACCTGGTCGACCACGAGCACGTCCTCCGCCAGCGCCTGGCGGACCCGGACCACCCCCGACGGATCGAGAGCCGCGCCGCACTCCATCACCTGGAGGAGGAGCTCGACCAGTGCTGGGACCTGCTCCGGCAGCGGCGCGCCCTGCGCACCGCGCACCTGGACCCCGAGGGGGCGCACGTCCGCCCGGTCGAGCAGGTGGAGAACTACCTGCCCCGCCCGGGTGGCGCCCGATGACGAGCTCCGGCACGCAGCCTCTCGTCAGCGAGGGCTTCTCCGGGCGGATGCGCGTCCAGGACCCCGCCCTGCCGCCGGGTCAGCACCTCGTGGACAGGTTCCCGGTCATGAGCGCCGGCCCCACCCCGGTCGTCCACCGCCGGGCCTGGGAGCTCACCGTGACCACCCCGTCGGGCCGGCAGACACCGTGGGACTTCGCCGGCCTGACCCGGCTGCCCGTCGAGGACGTCGTGGCCGACCTGCACTGCGTCACGCGGTGGTCCCGGTCCGGCACGCGGTGGCGGGGAGTTCCGGTCGAGGCCCTCCTGCGCGAGGTCGACGACGCCGGCGCGCGGTACGTGATGGCGCACTCCTACGGCGGCTACACGACCAACGTGCCCCTCGAGGACCTTCTCGACGGCCGCGCGTGGCTGGTCTTCGACCACGAGGACGAGCCGCTGTCCGCCGAGCACGGCGGGCCGGTCCGGCTCCTGGTGCCGCACCTGTACCTGTGGAAGAGCGCGAAGTGGGTCAACGGCCTGACCCTGATGAGCCACGACGCACCGGGGTTCTGGGAGTCCCTCGGCTACCACCTCTACGGCGACCCATGGCGCGAGCAGCGACACTCCCGCGACTGACCTGGCAGAGCGCCACGCTCACCCAGGTCCGCCGCGAGTCCTCGACCGCCTCCACCCTGCGCCTCGACGTCGCGGGGTGGCCCGGCCACCGCGCCGGACAGCACGTCGACGTGCGGCTCACGGCCGCCGACGGCTACACCGCCGTGCGCCCCTACTCCCTGGCATCCGCCGCGGGCTCTGGACTGGTGGAGATCACCGTGGCCACGACCCCGGGTGGAGAGGTCTCGACGTACCTGGTGAACGACGCGGTGGCCGGCAACCACGTCGAGGTCCGGGGCCCGCTCGGCAGCTGGTTCGTCTGGGACGTCTCGGACCCCGACCCGGTCCAGCTGGTCGCCGGCGGCAGCGGCGTCGTCCCGTTGATGAGCATGCTGCGCACCCACGGCTCCGCGGGTCACCCGGCCCCGATGCGGCTGCTCTACTCCGTCTCCGACCCCGAGCAGGTGCTCTACGCCGACGAGGTCGAGCAGCTCGCGCACGCCGCCACCGTGCTGCACACCCGCCACTCCCCTCCCGGGACCGCCCGCCCTCCGGGCAGGGTGACACCGGCCGAGGTGGAGGAGCACACCCTGCCCGCCACGTCCCGGCCATCCGTCTTCGTGTGCGGGCCGACCGGGTTCGTGGAGGCCATGCTGACCGTGCTCACCGGCCTGGGCCACGACCCGGAACGGATCCGAGCGGAGCGATACGGAGAGAGGAGCTCACCATGAGCGAACCCGGCGTGGTCCCGCGCCACCTCGACGGCAACGCGGCCGCCGGTGCGCTGGCCGAGCTGTTCGGGACGGACATCACCGGCGCCATGGGCACCTGCACGGCGTGCGGCAACCGGGCAGCGATGGCCGAGACCCACGCGTACGTCGACGGTCCCGGGGTCGTCCTGCGCTGCCACGCGTGCGACAGCGTCCTGATGCGCTGGGCCACGAGCCGCCGCACGACCTGGCTCGAGATGTCGGGCCTGCGCAGCATCGAGATCACGGTCGCGCCATGAGCGCCCGGATCGAGGACGTGACCGATCGCGACCGGCTGGAGCTCTACGACGACGGGCGGCGGATCGGCTCCCTGAGCTACCAGCGCGCCCAGGGGATCCTGGTCCTCGAGCACACCGAGGTGAGCCGTGACCAGGAAGGTCACGGTCACGGGGGGCGGCTGGTCGAGGCCGCCCTCGACCTGGCGCGGGCGGAGCGACGTCGCGTGATCGTCGTGTGTCCCTTCGCCAAGGCGTGGCTGCAGCGGCACCCCGACTACGCCGACCTCGACTACACGCACGGGACGGCCGGCTCCGATGAGCAGTGACGTGCGAGCCCGGGGCCCTGGGATGGAGTCGGATGACGGATGCCGGGCCTCCCCCGGCGCGGCACGCTCGGAGACATGACGTCGTCCGGAGCCCCGCCCGAAGCCGTCTCGCCCCTGCTGCCCCGGCTCGGGCCGATCCGCACGGTGCGCACCGCCACCCTGGAGGTCGGCTACCTCGAGCAGGGCCCCAGCGGAGGCGACGTCGTGCTGCTGCTGCACGGGTTCCCGTACGACGTGCACTCCTACGTCGAGGTCCTGCCCCGCCTCGCGGGGTCCGGGCTGCGGGTGGTCGTCCCGTACCTGCGCGGGCACGGGCCGACCAGGTCGCTGGGATCCAGCGCTGCGCGCTCGGGCGAGCAGGCCGCCCTGGGCAGCGACGTGATCGAGCTCATGGACGCCCTCGGCATCGACCGCGCCGTCTTCGCCGGGTACGACTGGGGCGGACGAGCCGGCTGCGTCGCGGCCGCCCTCTGGCCCGAGCGCTGCTCAGGGCTGGTGTCGGTGAACGGCTACCTCGTGCAGGACCTCACGACGGCGATGCAGCCGATCCGCCCCGACCTGGAGGCGGGGCTCTGGTACTTCTGGTACTTCTCCACCGTCCGCGGGGAGAACGGGCTGCGGGCCGATGCTCGCGGCATCGCGGAGGTCATCTGGCGCCGCAACTCCCCCGCCTGGACGTTCGACGACGACGTGCTCGACCGCGCTGCCGAGGCGTTCGAGAACCCCGACTTCGTCGACGTCGTGCTGCACTCCTACCGGCATCGGCTCGGGCTCGCGGCGGGGCACCCCGCCTACGCACACCTCCAGGACCGGCTCCGCACCCTTCCGCCCATCGCCGTCCCGGCGGTCACCCTGGG
>NZ_CADCUP010000169.1 GCF_902805925.1 uncultured Nocardioides sp. | reverse complement strand
GCTGGATCCGCGCGCGGTCTCCCTCAAGATCACGCACGGTTCCAACGAATGTTGTCACGCCGAGTTACGCCCGCCACACCCCCGTGTGATCCAGGCCACACGCACGACCGGATCCGAGCCCTCCGTGGAGAAGGTGACCCCGTCATCATCGCCCCGAGCCGGGTCGTGGACAAGGGGTGGACCGAGCCTCGCTGAGGTCTGGGTCACGCACCCGACCCCGCCGGACGGTGCCGGGTCGGACGTCCCTTGGGCGTTGGGCGACAATAGGGGAGTGACCGACCGCCCCGTGACCACGTCTGCCGCGTTGTTCGAGCGAGCCCGGTCCGTGACCCCGGGGGGCGTGAACTCGCCGGTTCGAGCCTTCTCGGCCGTGGGCGGGACACCTCGTTTCATCCGCAGCGCGCGCGGGGCCTGGTTGAGCGACGTGGACGGCAACGACTACGTCGACCTGATCTGCTCGTGGGGCCCGATGCTGCTGGGCCACGCGCACCCGGACGTCCAGGCCGCCATCGCGGAAGCGGTGTCGCGGGGCACCTCCTACGGCACCCCCACCGAGGCCGAGGTCGAGCTCGCCGAGGAGATCGTCGCGCGCACGCCGGTGGACCGGGTCCGTTTCGTCTCGAGCGGCACCGAGGCGACGATGTCGGCCATCCGGCTGGCCCGTGGCTTCACGGGACGTGACCTCGTGATCAAGTTCGCCGGCTGCTACCACGGCCACGTCGACGCGCTCCTCGCCAGTGCCGGCTCCGGCCTGGCGACGCTCGGAGTGCCGGGCACGCCCGGCGTCTCCGCCAGCACGGCTGGGGAGACCATCGTGCTGCCCTACAACGACCGTGAGGCGATCACGCGGGCCTTCGCCGAGCACGGCTCCCGGATCGCCTGCCTGATCACCGAGGCGACGCCGGGCAACATGGGCGTCGTCCCCCCGACCGCTGGCTTCAACGCTTTCCTGGCCCAGACCTGCCGCGACCACGGCGCCCTGTTCATCAGCGACGAGGTCATGACCGGGTTCCGCGCCACTCGCGAGGGTGGCTGGGGTCTCGACGGCGCAGTCGAGGGATGGCGCCCCGACCTGATGACCTTCGGCAAGGTGATGGGCGGCGGCTTCCCGGCCGCGGCGTTCGGCGGCCGTCGCGACGTGATGTCGCGGCTCTCCCCGGAGGGGCCCGTCTACCAGGCCGGCACGCTGTCGGGGAACCCGATCGCCACCACGGCGGGCCTCGCCACGCTGCGGCTCGCGACCGACGACGTCTACTCCCACATCGACGCCGTGGCCACCACGATCAAGCAGGCCGCCGGCGACGCCCTGAGCGCCGCGGGGGTGCCCCACGCCGTGCAGGCGGCGGGCACGATGTTCTCCGTCTTCTTCGCCGAGGGGCCGGTGCGCGACTTCGCCGACGCCTCCGCCCAGGACACCGCGGCGTACGCCGCCTTCTTCCACGCCATGCTCGACGCCGGGGTCTACCTGCCCCCGTCGGCGTACGAGGCGTGGTTCCTCTCCGCGGCCCACGACGACCGTGCGGTGCAGACCGTGCTCGACGCGCTGCCGGGCGCCGCCCGCGCCGCTGCTGCCGCCTCCTCGGAAGGACGCTGATCGCCATGGCCGGCAACGCCCCGCAGGACACCGTGCAGAAGACCGTCGTGCACCTGCTCCGCCACGGTGAGGTGCACAACCCCGAGGGCGTCCTCTACGGCCGCCGGCCCGGCTTCCACCTCTCCGAGCTCGGCCGCCGGATGGCCCAGCGCATCGCCGACACGATCGGCGACCGCGACATCACCCACCTGCGGGTCTCCCCGCTGGAGCGCGCTCAGGAGACCGGTGCGCCGCTCGCCGAGCGGCGTGGACTGGCGCCTCTCGTGGACGACCGGGTGATCGAGTCGGTCAACGACTTCGAGGGCCTCAGCTTCGCCGACGGGGCCATGACGATCGTCAAGCGGCCGCGGCTGTGGAAGCACCTCTACAACCCCTTCACGCCGTCGTGGGGCGAGCCGTACGACGCCATGGCCAGCCGGATGATGGCGGCCGTGCACGACGCCCGGGACGCCGCCCGGGGCCACGAGGCGGTGATCGTGTCGCACCAGCTGCCGATCTGGACGACGCGGCTGCACGTCGAGAAGCGGTCCTACGTCCACCACCCCAAGAACCGCCAGTGCACGCTCTGCTCGCTCACCTCGCTGCACTTCACCGGCGACACGCTCTCGCAGGTGAGCTACTCCGAGCCGGCCGGTGACCTGATCCCGGTGCAGGACCGGTCCGCGCCCTTCTCGTCCGGCGGGGCCCCCGAGGAGAAGCGACCCTGATGACCCGTGTCGCGACCCTGGTGGTCGTCGCCCTGCTGGTGCTGAGCGGGTGCACGTCGTTGGCGGGCACCGGCGACAAGGGCTACATCACCGGCGACGGCAGGATCTCGCAGGTGGACTCCGCCGAGCGCGGGGACCCGATCGCGCTGTCCGGCGAGGACCTCGACGGGCAGCCGGTGAGCCTGGAGGAGATGCGTGGCGAGGTCGTCGTGGTGAACGTCTGGGGCTCCTGGTGCGGACCGTGCCAGGCCGAGGCCCCCGACCTGGTGGACGCCACAGAGCAGACCGGCGACGAGGTCGGCTACCTGGGGATCAACTTCCGTGACCCCGACCCCGCCCAGGCCCAGGCGTTCGCCCGGAGCAACGAGCTGTCGTTCCGCTCCGTCTACTCCCCGGACGGCAGGGCGCTGCTGCCCTTCGCCGGCACGCTGAACCAGCGCAGCGTCCCGGCGACGGTGGTGCTCGACCGCACGGGTCGAGTCGCTGCCGCGATCAACGGGGAGATCCCCTCGACGCAGACCCTCGTCGACCTCGTCGAGCAGGTGGCCGCCGAGGATGGGTGACTGGTTCTCCCAGCAGGCGGCCGCCGGTTCCCTCCTGCTCGCGCTGCCGGTAGCGCTCGTCGCCGGCCTGGTGTCGTTCTTCTCGCCCTGCGTGATCCCGCTGCTGCCCGGCTACCTCTCCTACGCCACCGGCCTGTCGGGCGCCGACCTGGCCTCCGGTGAGGCCGGACGGCGGCGCGGCCGGATGCTGCTCGGCTCGGTGCTCTTCGTGCTCGGCTTCTCCGCGGTCTTCGTCGCCCTGGGCATCGCCTCGGGAGCGCTCGGGGCTCGGCTGACCGAGTACGAGCGTGAGGTCACGGTGGTCCTCGGCTCGCTGACCATCGTGCTCGGCCTGGCGTTCGCGGGGTTCGTCCCGTTGCTCCAGCGGGACTGGCGCATCCACGCCGTGCCGTCGGTGGGGCTGGCGGCCGCACCCCTGCTGGGCGTGCTCTTCGGGCTCGGCTGGACGCCCTGCCTCGGGCCCACGCTCGCTGCGATCAACACGCTGTCGTTCAACGAGGCCACGGCCGGCCGCGGCGCCCTGCTGTCGGGCGTGTACGCCGCGGGCCTGGGCATCCCGTTCATCGTGGCCGGGCTGGCCTACCGGCGGGCGCTGGGCGCCTTCGCCTGGGTGCGCCGCCACCAGGCCTGGGTGATGCGGGCCGGCGGCCTGATGCTCGTGGCCGTGGGGATCCTGCTCGTCACCGGCTGGTGGGACGACATGGTGACCTGGCTGCAGGTCAACCTCATCCTGGGCACCGAGGTCCCGGTGTGAGCGAGCCGGCAACGCCTCGCCGTGCCGGCGAGCTGACCCTGCGCGAGACGGCTCGCTGGTCCTGGCGGCAGCTCACCTCGATGCGCACCGCGCTCATCCTGCTCCTGCTGCTCGCGCTGGCGGCCGTGCCCGGCTCGATCGTCCCGCAGCAGGACGTCGACTCGCTGAAGACCTCGCGCTGGCAGGAGGCCCACCCGACGCTGACGCCGATCTACGAGTGGCTGGGGCTGTTCTCGGTCTACGACTCGCCGTGGTTCGCCGCGATCTACCTGCTGCTGATGGTCTCCCTCGTGGGCTGCATCATCCCGCGCACGGCCGTCTACTGGCGCGCGATGGGGGCCCGCCCGCCCCGGGCCCCCGCCCGGCTCGACCGGCTGCCGCACTCCGCGTCGTACACCACGCAGGAGGAGACCGACGACGTCCTCGCGCGTGCGGCGCGGGTGCTGCGCAAGCGGCGCTTCCGGGTCGACGTCCGGGACGCCGCGGGCGACGCCACGGTGGCGGCCGAGCGCGGCTACCTCCGCGAGGCCGGCAACCTGGTGTTCCACATCTCGGTGGTCGTGGTCCTGGTCGGCTTCGCGATGGGCAGCCTGTTCGGCTACCGGGGCGGCGCGATCGTGGTGGTCGGCGGCGGCTTCGCCAACGACGTCCGCAGCTACGACGACTTCCTGCCGGGCAGCCTGTTCCGGCAGGAGTGGATGGAGCCCTTCAGCTTCGACATCGACGACTTCGAGGTCGACTGGCTCGAGAGCGGTCCGCGCAGCGGGATGGCGCAGAACTTCGTCTCGCACCTGAGCTACCGCGAGTCGCCCGACGCCCCGGAGGAGGCCTACGACCTGCGGGTCAACCACCCGCTGAGCATCGGCGACACCGAGGTGTTCCTCATCGGCCACGGCTACGCCCCGGTGATCACGGTGACGGACGGCGAGGGCAACGTGGCGCTCAGCGGGCCCACGGTCTTCCTGCCGAACGACCAGACCTTCCGCTCCTTCGGCGTCGTCAAGGCCCACAGTGCGGAGCCCACCGAGATCGGGCTGCAGGGCGAGCTCTACCCGACCTTCGCCTTCCGCGAAGGACGTGAGGGTGGCCCGTACTCCGCGTTCGGCAACGCCCTGGACCCGCTCATCTCGATGACCGTCTACACCGGCGACCTCAGCATGGGCAGCGGTGCGCCGCAGTCGATCTACGCGCTCGACACGTCGAGGGCGGAGCAGGTCACGAAGGCGGACGGGTCGATGTTCCGGCTCGACCTGCGGCCCGGCGAGACCGCGAAGCTCCCCGACGGTGCCGGCTCGGTGACCTTCGAGGGGCTCCAGCGCTGGAACAAGCTCCAGATCAGCCGCACGCCCGGCAAGCTCGTCGCGCTCACCGGCGTGAGCCTGGCCCTGCTCGGGCTCCTCGGGTCGCTCTTCATCCGCCCGCGTCGGGTCTGGATTCGTGTACGCCGCGAGGCAGGGCAGACACTGGTGGAGCTGGGCGGGCTCGACCGCAGCGACGGCGGGGACGTGGCGGAGGAGCTCGAGGACATCAGGCAAGCCATCAAGGAGGACGCGTGAGCGACCAGTCGTGGGAGAACCTCAGCAACCAGGCGATCGCCGTGGCCGGGGCTGTCTACTTCCTCGCGCTGCTGTGCCACCTCGGCCAGTGGGCGTCGCTGCGCAAGCTGCCCGCCGACACCGAGGTCACCACCGGCCGGACCGCCATGCTCGGGCGGCTCGGCGTGCTCCTCACCGTGATCGGCTGCGGCGTCCACCTCGTGGGGCTGCTGGGCCGGGGCATGGCCGCGGACCCGAACCGGGTGCCGTGGGGCAACATGTACGAGTTCTCGATCTCCGGTGCCTTCTTCGTCGCGCTGATCTACCTCGCGCTCTACCGCCGGCTCCGGCTGGCGTGGATGGCGCCGATCGTCGTCGGCGTCGTGCTGACCGTGATGATGGCCGCTGTCATCTGGCTCTACGACCCCGTCGCGCCGCTCACCGAGGCGCTCTACTCGCCGTGGCTGGTCATCCACGTGGTGTCGGCGGTCATCGCCACCGGTGCGTTCACCCTCGGTGGCATCGCGTCGTTGCTCTACCTGCTGAAGTCGCGCACGACGTACACCCAGAAGTCCACCGGCTACCTCGCCCGCGTGCCCGACCTGCGAGGGCTGGACCGCATCTCCTACCGGATGCACGCCTTCGGCTTCCCGGTGTGGACCTTCGCGGTGCTGATCACCGGCCCGATCTGGGCCCACCAGGCCTGGAGCTCCTACTGGAACTGGGACCCCAAGGAGGTCTGGGCGTTCATCACCTGGGTCGTCTACGCGGCGTACCTCCACGCGCGGACGACGGCCGGCTGGCGCGGCCGCAACGCCGCGATCCTGGCGCTGGTGGGAGTGGCGACCCTGTGGTTCAACTTCATCGGGATCAACTTCTTCTCCACGACCTCCCAGCACTCCTACGCCGAGGGGTCCGCGCCGATCAGCGTGACCGGTCAGGTGGAGTCGGGCTCGTCCTTCTGACGCTTCTTCCGGTTCTTCCGGTCGAGGTCACGCAGGAAGTCCGGGTCGTCGTCGGGAGCGGCGGGGCGCTGCGGACGGCGCGGCCGCTTCGGGCGCTGAGGCATCCCCTGGACACCCCGGCGCTCGATCACCCGGATGAGCAGGTAGACCGCGAGCGCGAAGAGGAAGACGATCAGCAGGAACTTCAGCACCCTCCCAATGTAGGCGCTCACTGGTGACGGCCTACCCTGGCGGGGTGAAGGAGTTCGTCGTCTACACCGCCATGCGGCTGCTGGTCTTCGTCGCGTCGCTGCTGATCGTCGTGGGCGTGTGGTCGCTGGTCGCGGGCCGAGACAGCGTGCACGCGGTCTGGACGGTGGTGCTCGCCTTCATCGTCTCCGGCATCGCGTCGTACTTCCTGCTGAATCGCCAGCGCGAGGCCTTCGCCCGCCGCGTCGAGGAGCGCGCCCACCGCGCCTCCGCCGCCTTCGAGGAGCGTCGGGGTCGCGAGGACGTGGAGTAGGGGCTGGGTTGGGATCCCCGGATATCCGGGGATCCCTGCGGTTCGCACTGGTTGCAACGCCAGCAAACCGCGAGCAACCAGTGCCAAGCTTGCGCGTAGTCCACAGGTGCGCTCCGGTGTCGACGCGCTGGGGTCACATCCGCGGCAGAGTCCTCGCATGGCCGAAGGACTGCTCGACCTCGAGGGAGCCGCGTTCCTGCGTAGGGACGCGGTCGCGGAGGGATACACCGACCGTGCGATCGCAGCGCTGGTCGCGCACGGAGAGTGGCACCGGTTGCGCCGAGGCGCGTACTGCTCGGGGCTGCTGTGGCGGTCGCTGTCCACCGCTGACCGCCATCGGCTGCTGGCGCGTGCCGTGCTGCGGACCGCGCACCCGTCGGCGGTCCTCACCCACCACTCCGCCGCCATCGAGCACGGCGCACCGGTGTGGGGCCGCGACCTCGGCATCGTCCACCTGACTCGCACCGATGGCCGGGCGGGTCGCCGTGAGGCCGGCGTGGTCCAGCACCGCGGAGTCCTTCCCGACAGTCACGTCGTCCCGGTCAACGGCGTGCGCGCCTCGCATCCCACGCGGGTGGCAGTGGAGATGTCCACCACGGGGTCGGTGGAGTCGACGCTCGTGACCGTCAACGGCATCCTGCACATGGGTCTCTCCACGCCGGAGGCAGTTGCGACGCTGACGGGCGACATGCGGTTCTGGCCCCGCAGCCTTGCGGCAGACCTGGTGATCAGGCTGGCCGACCCACGCGTGGAGTCGGTGGGCGAGTCACGCACGCTCTTCCTGTGCTGGGATCAGCACCTGCCCCGACCGTGTCCCCAGGTCGAGGTCCGCGACGAGCACGGGCTCGTCGTGGCGCGACTCGACTTCGCCTGGCCCGAGCATGGGGTCTTCCTCGAGTTCGACGGCCGGGAGAAGTACTTCCGGCACCGGCTGGAGGGCGAGGGTCTGGAGGAGTTCCTGCTGCGGGAGAAGCGCCGCGAGGAGCTCGTCTGTCTGCTGACCGGCTGGGTGTGCATCCGGATCTCGTGGACCGACCTGGCCAGACGCCAGCAGACGGGTCGCCGGATCCGAGCGCTGCTGGCGCGCCGGACGTCGCAGGGTGCCTGACCTTCGTAGTGGCTGCTCGCGCTTCGCTGGCTTTGCAACGCGGTCAAACCGCAGGGATCCCCGGATATCCGGGGATTCCGACCCCGCCTCCCTACGGCACCAGCAGGAACACCACCACCAGCGCGGACCACCACAGCTGGGCGAGGCCCGTCTGGGCGAGGACGGGGACGAGGCCGGGGCCGCTGGCGCCGCCGAGCACGGCGCGGAGGGGCGGGGTGGCGATGACGAGGAAGGCGAGGGCGCCCAGGACCCACCAGGTGGTGGAGGCGGCGACGGCGACGACCGCGAAGGCGGCGGCGAGCACGAGGAGGAGGTAGAGGTAGCGGGTGCGCTGCTCGCCCAGACGTACGGCGAGGGTGCGCTTGCCCGACTCGACATCGGTGTGGACGTCGCGCAGGTTGTTGGCCACCAGGATCGCGCAGGCGAGCGAGCCGACGCCGACGCCGGCGTACAGGGCGGGCCACAGCCACTCCTGCGTCTGCACGTACGTCGTGCCGACGACGGCCACGAGCCCGAAGAAGACGAACACCATGACCTCGCCGAGGCCCTGATAGCCGTACGGCCTCGAGCCGCCGGTGTAGAACCACGCCGCGACGATGCACGCGGCGCCGACCGCGACCAGCCACCACGCGGTGGTCACGGCGAGCACCAGCCCGGCGAGCGCGGCCACGCCGAAGCACGCGAAGGCGGCCGCTCTCACCGCACCCGGCGTCGCGGCCCGCGACCCCACGAGCCGCATCGGCCCGACCCGCGCGTCGTCGGTCCCGCGGATGCCGTCGGAGTAGTCGTTGGCGTAGTTGACGCCCACCTGCAGGGCCAGGCTCACCACCAGGGCGAGCAGCGCCTTCCACCACACCAGCCCGTCGGCGTACGTCGCGACGCCGGTGCCGGCGAGCACGGGGGCGACGGCGGCGGGCAGGGTGCGTGGGCGCGCCCCGGCGACCCAGTCGGCGGTGGTGGTCACCGGGTCATCCAACCAGGCAGCCGGGACGCCCCTACGACTAGCGTGCGTCGCGTGACCTTCCTCCAGCCGCCCGACGACCCGGCCGCCGCGGTCGTGGCGCTGGCGGGGTGGCTGGACGACGAGCGGCCCGACCCGTTGCTCATCACCACCTCCGGCTCCACCGGCGCCCCCAAGCGGGTCGTGCTGTCGCGCGACGCGGTGCTGGCCTCCGTGGCGGCGTCGGCGCGCCGCCTGGGCCACTCCGGTCGGTGGGCGCTGGCCCTGCCGTCGTCGTACGTCGCGGGCGTGCAGGTGATCGTCCGCTCGCTGGTCGCCGGGCACGAGCCGGTCCTCGGCGGGTGGGGCGACGCGGCGTTCACCTCGCTGGTGCCCACCCAGCTGCACCGGCTCCTCGACTCCGCCGACGACGTGGCCGCGCTCGCGAGCATGCACACGGTGCTGCTCGGCGGCGGCCCGATCGATCCCGCGCTGCGCGGTCGCGCCGCCGATGCCGGCGTGCACGTCGTCGCGACGTACGGCGCGAGCGAGACCGCAGGCGGCTGCGTCTACGACGGGCTGCCGCTCGACGGCGTCGCCGTCGCGATCGCTGCCGACTCCCGGATCCGGCTCGGCGGCCCCACCGTCTTCGAGCGGTACGACGGCGACCCGGCGCTGACGGCCGAGACGCTCGTGGACGGGTGGTACCTCACCAGCGACGCCGGCCGGCTCGACGAGGACGGCCGGCTGCGGGTGCTCGGCCGGCTCGACGACGTGGTGGTCAGCGGCGGCGTCAACGTGCCGCTGCCGGCCGTGGCCGCCCGCCTGCGCACGCACGCGGGCGTGCGGGAGTGCGAGGTGCTCGGCACGGAGGACCCGGAGTGGGGGCAGCGCGTCGTGGCGTTCGTGGTCGGCGGACCGGACGTGCCGGACCTGACGGACCTGCGTGACTGGGTGGCCGCCGAGCACCCGCGCTCCTGGGCGCCGCGCCGGGTCGTCACGCTGGACGCCCTGCCGCTGCTCGCCAACGGCAAGGTCGACAGACTCGCCCTGAGAGAGATCGCCGCGAAGGAGCCCGCATGAACGTGTTCTCGATCCCGATGCGCACCCGGTTCCGGGGCATCACCGTGCGGGAGGGGGTGCTGTTCCGCGGCGAGGGTGGCTGGGGGGAGTGGAGCCCCTTCCTGGAGTACCCGCCCGAGGTCGCCGAGCCGTGGCTGCGGTGCGCCGAGGAGGCGGCGGCGGGCGACTGGCCCGAGCCGGTGCGCGACCAGGTGCCGGTCAACGTCACCGTGCCGGCCGTGGACGCCCACGCGGCGCACTCCATCGCGCTCGCCGGCGGCTGCTCCACCGCCAAGGTGAAGGTCGCCGAGCCCGGCCAGACGCTCGCCGACGACCAGGCCCGCGTCGAGGCCGTCCGCGACGCCCTCGGCCCCGACGGCCGGATCCGCATCGACGTCAACGGCCTGTGGTCGCTCGACGAGGCGGTCTCCGCGATCCCCGTCCTGGACCGGGCCGCCGGCGGCCTGGAGTACGTCGAGCAGCCCTGCGCCGACGTCGAGGACCTCGCCCGCGTACGCCGGCGCGTCGACGTGCCGATCGCCGCCGACGAGTCCATCCGCCGGGCCACCGACCCCTACCGGGTGCGCGACCTGGAGGCGGCCGACGTCGCGGTGCTCAAGGTGCAGCCCCTCGGCGGCGTGCGCGCGTGCCTGCGGATCGCCGAGGACATCGGGCTGCCGGTCGTGGTCTCCTCCGCGCTGGAGTCCTCGATCGGCATCGCCGCGGGCGTCGCGCTGGCCGCGGCGCTGCCGACCCTGGACCACGCGTGCGGGCTCGCCACCGTGCAGCTCCTCGACGACGACCTGGTGACCGAGCCGCTGCTGCCGCCGGCCGGGTGGCTGCCGGTCGGCATGCCCGTGGTCGACTCCGCGGCCCTGGGGCGCCTGCGCGCCTCGTCCGACCGGGTGGCGCACTGGGAGCAGCGACTGCAGGACGTCCGCGCCGTGCGCCGGGAGCAGCCGTGAGCAACGCGTCCACCGACCTCGCCCGGGGGATCGTCGCCCGGCTGGTCGAGGCGGGGGTGAGCGAGGTGGTGGTGGCGCCGGGGTCGCGCAACGCCCCGCTGTCCTTCGCGGTGCTCGCCGCCGCGCAGGCCGGTCGCGTGCGGCTGCACTCGCGCATCGACGAGAGGTCGGCGGCCTTCCTCGCCCTCGGGCTCACGAAGGTGGGCGCCCGGGCGGCCGTCGTGTGCACCTCGGGGACCGCGGTGGCGAACCTCCACCCGGCGGTGCTCGAGGCGGCGCACGCGGCCCTCGACCTCGTGGTCGTGACGGCCGACCGGCCGGCGTCCATGCGCGGCACCAACGCCAACCAGTCCACCGACCAGGTGGGCGTCTTCGGTCCGCTCGTGGCCACCCGGGACCTGGCCGCCGAATCCGCCTCCTTCACGCTCGTCGAGGCCGGCCCCACCCACCTCAACGTGCACCTCGACGAGCCGCTCCTGCCCGAGGACGACGCCGTCGACTGGCTGCCGGACGCGCCGCCTCGGGAGCGGCAGTGGCCCTGGCGGCAGGAGGGCGGCACGCAGATCGCCGCCGGGCCCCGCACCGTGGTCGTGGCCGGCGACCACGCCGGCCCGCCGGCGCGGACGCTGGCCGAGCAGGCCGGGTGGCCGCTGCTGGCCGAGCCGTCGAGCGGATCCCGCACCGGCGCCAACGCGATGCGCTGCTACCGGCTCCTCCTCGACGGCGACCTGGGCCGGCGCGTCGAGCGCGTGGTGGTCCTCGGCCACCCGACCCTGTCGCGGCCGGTCACCCGGCTGCTGGCCCGCGACGACGTCGAGGTGTGGGCGCAGCGGATCCCCGGGGCGTGGCCCGAGCGGCCGTTCGCGGTCGACACCGCCTTCGACGCCCTGACCCCGCCGCCGGACGAGCCGGACGAGCCGAACGGGGCGGACGGCCCCGCGTGGCTGCAGGAGTGGCACACCGCCGATGCCGCGGTCGCCCGCCGGCTCGACGCGCTGCTCGCCGCCGAGCCCGACCTCACGCCGTACGAGGTGGCCGGCGCCGTGGCGGCCGCACTGCCGCCGGAGGGCCTGCTCGTCGTCGGTGCGTCCAGCCCGATCCGCGACCTCGACCTGATGGTCCCGCGGTACGCCGTGGGCGCCCGCCGCAAGGTGGTCGCCAACCGCGGTCTCGCCGGCATCGACGGCACGGTGTCGTCCGCGATCGGGGCCGCCCTGGGACGCCGGTCCGACCGGGCCTTCGCCCTGATGGGCGACGTGACGTTCCTGCACGACGCGGGCGGCCTGGTGATGGGCCCGGCGGAGGAGCGTCCCGACCTCACGATCGTCGTGGTCAACGACGACGGCGGCTCGATCTTCACCATGCTCGAGCAGGGCGCCGCGCCGTACGCCTCCGCCTACGAGCGGCTCTTCGGCACGCCGCACGGCGTCGACCTGGCCTCGCTGTGCGCGGCGACCCGCACCCCGCACTGGCAGGTCGGGTCGCTGCCCGAGCTGCAGCAGGCGCTGGCCGCCCCGAACGGCGGGGTGGAGGTCGTGGAGGCGCGCGTGCGCCGCGACAACCGCCGCGACCTCGACGCCCGCATCCGGGCGCTCGCCACGGACGGCGCCGCCCGATGACCGCGCGCATCGTCGTCCGGCCCTACGACCCGGCCTGGCCGGCCGAGTTCCGCGAGGTCCAGGCGCTGCTCCGCGAGGCGCTCGGCGACGTCGCGGTGAGCGTCGACCACATCGGCTCCACCTCCGTGCCGGGCCTCGCCGCCAAGGACGTCGTCGACGTGCAGGTCACCGTCGAGGACCTCGACGACCCTCGCCTGTCCTCGGCCATGGAGCGGCTCGGCGCCACGCCGACCGACATCCGGGCCGACCACGTGCCTGCCGGCGCGCCGGACGAGCCCGAGGAGTGGGAGAAGCGCTACTTCCGGGCTCCGCCCGCCTGGCGGCCCACCCACCTCCACGTCCGCGCCCGGGGCCGGGCCAACCAGCGCTACGCGCTCCTCTTCCGCGACCACCTGCGCCACTCGGCGTCCGCCGCGGGCTCGTACGCCGCGATCAAGACGGCGCTGGCCCGCCTGCACCCCGACGACGCGGACGCCTACTACGACGTCAAGGACCCGGTGTGCGACCTGGTGGTGGAGGCGGCCGAGCGCTGGGCCGCCGCGACCGGGTGGACGCCCTGACCGCGACGGCGGCCGCTGGCGGTGGGCTGGCAGAGTGTCCGGCGTGACCGCACCGATCCAGTGGGCCGACGTCGCCGTCATCGGCGGCACCGGCTTCTACTCCTTCCTCGACGACCCCGCCGAGCACCTCGTCGAGACGCCGTACGGCGCCCCGTCGGCGCCCCTCTCCATCGGCACCGTGGCGGGGCGCAGCGTGGCGTTCCTGCCGCGGCACGGGCCCCACCACGAGCACCCGCCGCACGCGATCAACTACCGCGCGAACCTGTGGGCGCTGCGCTCCCTCGGCGTGCGCCAGGTGCTCGCCCCGTGCGCGGTGGGCGGCCTGGGCGAGCGGGTGGCGCCGGGTGACCTGGTCGTGCCCGACCAGCTCGTCGACCGCACCACTCGGCGGACCGGCTCCTACGTCGAGACCGGGGCGGTGCACCTGCCCTTCGCCGACCCGTACTGCCCGCAGCTCAGCGCGGCCCTGTCCGGAGCGGACGAGGACATCACCGCCGGCGGCACGATGGTCGTCGTCGAGGGCCCGCGCTTCTCCACCCGCGCGGAGTCCCGGCACTATGCCGACCAGGGGTGGGACCTCATCAACATGACCGGTGCGCCGGAGGCGGCGCTGGCCCGCGAGATGCTCCAGTGCTACGCCTCCATCGCCCTGGTCACCGACATGGACGCCGGGGCCGGCTCGGGCGAGGGCGTGGGGCAGGAGGAGGTGTTCGCGATGTTCAGGCAGAACCTCGACCGGCTGGGAGGGATCCTCCGCGGCGCCATCGAGGCGCTGCCCGACCCCGACGGCTGCACCTGCGCCTCGTGGGCCGACGACGTGGAGCTCACCTACCAGGTGCCCGGCGAGGGGCAGAGCCGATGAGGGTGCTGCTCACCGGCTCGGCCGGGTTCATCGGCTCCGCGATCGCAGCGCAGCTCGCCGAGGCGGGCGACGAGGTCGTGCCCGTCGACGTCATGCTGGCCAACGCCCACGGTGCCGGCGAGCCACCGAGGGGCACCCACACCCTCGACGTCCGCGACGCCGCGACGTCGCGGGCCTGGGCCGAGCTGCTGGACGGCGTCGACGTGGTCTGCCACCAGGCGGCACTCGTGGGCGCCGGCGTCGCAGTCTCCGACCTGCCGGAGTACGCCGCCCACAACGACCTCGGCACTGCGGCCGTGATGGCGGCCATGCACGAGGCCGGCGTCGGCCGCCTCGTCGTGGCGTCCTCGATGGTCGTCTACGGCGAGGGCCGCTACGCCTGCCCGGACCACGGGCCGCAGGTCCCCGGCCCCCGTGGCGTCGCCGCGCTCGACGCAGGGGACTTCGAGAACCACTGCCCCGTCTGCGGGGAGGCCCTGGCGTGGGAGCTCGTCGACGAGGACGCCCGGCTCGACCCCCGCAGCACCTACGCCGCCAGCAAGCTGGCGCAGGAGCACTACGCCGCCGCCTGGGTGAGGCAGGCCGGGGCGTCGGCGATCGCGCTGAGGTACCACAACGTCTACGGCCCCGGCATGCCCCGCGACACGCCGTACTCCGGGGTCGCGGCGATGTTCCGCTCCTCCCTGGAGCGCGGGGAGGCGCCCACGGTCTACGAGGACGGCGGGCAGATGCGCGACTTCGTGCACGTCCACGACGTGGCCCGGGCCAACGTGCTGGCGATGCGCCGGGTGGCCGAGGCCGACGCAGCCGCGTACGCCGCCTACAACGTCTGCTCCGGGCAGCCCGTGTCCATCCTCGACGTGGCGCGGCAGGTGGCGGCCGGCACGGGCAGCGGCCTCGAGCCCGAGGTCACCGGCGGCTACCGGCTCGGCGACGTGCGGCACATCGTCGCCTCGCCGGAGCGGGCGCGCGCGGAGCTCGGGTTCACCGCGGCGATCGGGCCCGACGAGGGCCTGCAGGAGTTCGCGACCGCCCCGCTGCGCGCCTGATCGTCACCAGCTCGTGTAGAGCAGGTGCTGCACGACCAGCGCTGTCGCGAGCTGCAGCGCCAGGCCCCAGCGCCGCCACGGCGTCGGCAGCGCGGCCGTCGTCAGCGTCAGCCACGGGATGAACGGCAGCCAGATGCGCTCGACCTCCGACTTCGACATCCGCGAGAGGTCGGCGACCACCACGGCCGCCAGAGCCGCGCCGGCGAGCAGCAGCACCGTCCGGTCGGTACGACGCCGGCGCGAGCCCGCGTGGGCGATCCCGGCGCCGAGGAGGGGACCGGCCGAGATGAGCAGCGCCCCGAGGTTGCCCCACACCCAGTACGCCTGCGGCCGCTCGGCCGCGACGCCGTCCCAGTACCGGTCGACCAGCACCGGGTAGGCCTCCCACCACGCGAAGCCGGCCACCGCGAAGGCGGCGACCACCGCGAGGGCGGCGAGCACCGCCACGGGCAGCGGCCGCCACGAGCGGCCCAGCACGAGCACGGCGAGGGCGAGCAGGCCGAGCAGCGGCAGGCCGTAGGACAGGAACACGCACGCGCCCAGCAGCAGGCCGGCCAGCCCTGCCCAGCCGATCCACCGCCGTCCCCGGGCCCGGGTCGCGACTGCCAGCGCGCACAGTCCCCAGGCCGCGACGGCGGCGAACAGCGCGTCGGCGGAGACCGCCATGAAGACCGCTGCCGGGGTGAACACCAGGAACGGCGCCGCCGTGCGGGCCACCGCCTCGGAGCCGAGGGTGCGCACCGTCGACATCACCGCGAGCGCCGTGGTGGCGGCGATCGCGGTCACCACCAGGCCCGCGGCCAGGTCGCCACCGAGCCCGATCCGCACCAGGCCCACGAAGAACAGCAGCGCCCCCGGCGGGTGGCCGGCGACGTGGGTGACCCAGTTGTCCTCGGCGGTGTAGGGGATCCGGTCGATGAAGGTGCGCAGCATCAGCCCGACGTCGTCGGTGTCGCGCGCGGTGCCGAGGTACTCGAACGGGTTGCCGAGCGCGCGCGAGATGCCGTCGGTGCCGTCGACGAGGGCGAGGACGAGCAGCCACGCCAGCCCCGCGGCGTACGACGCGAGGAGGAGCCCGCGCCAGGAGAGCCGCTGCGCCAGTGCGGGCGCCCATCGCCACGCCGCGCCGGCGAGGAGCACCGCCACCACGCTCATCGGCGCGACGCTCGGCCGCCAGAAGCCGTGCAGCGGGGGGAGCTCGTCGACGTCGTCGCGGCGGGTGACGACGTCCCAGCCGGCCAGCTGCGGGACGGCGACGGAGGCGGCGACGACCAGCAGCGCCACCAGCAGCCCCACGAGAGCTGCCCGGGACCGGACCTGCACCGCGCTCAGTCCGGGAGCCGCACGAGGAAGCGGCAGCCCGGCACCGTGGGCTCGTTGACGACCTCCACCACGCCGCGGTGCGCCTCCACGATGCCCTTGACGATGGCCAGGCCGAGACCGGCGCGGGCGGTCCGGTCGTCGGCCGGGTCGTGCTCGGGGGTGCGGGCCGTGCCGCCGCGCCAGGCGACGTCGAAGACGCGGGAGAGGTCCTCCTCGCGGATGCCGCCGCAGCCGTCGGTGACGCTGAGCTCGACCCCGCCGGCGACCGCGCGTCCGGTGACCTCCACGCGTCCGTCGCCGGGGGTGTGCCGGATGCCGTTCATCAGCAGGTTCGCGAGCACGCGCGAGAGGCCCTGCGGGTCGGCGTGCACCTGGAGCCCGCGGTCGACGCTGCCGTCGAGGCGTACGCCGCGCGCCCGGGCCACCGGGTCGGCGCCGGCGATCGCCTCGCTGACGAGGTCGCCCAGCGCCACCTCCTGGGGGTCGATGCGGAAGACCCCGGCGTGCAGGCGTGAGAGCTCGAAGAGGTCGTCGACCATGCGCACCATCCGGTCGACCTCGGCGCGGATCTGGCGGTGGTAGCGCTGCGGGTCGGCGGCCATGCCGTCCTCGAGGGCCTCGGTCATCGCGCGCATGCCGGCCAGCGGGGTGCGCAGGTCGTGGCTGACCCACGAGATCAGCTCGCGGCGCGACCCCTCCAGCCTGGCCTCGCGGGCGCGCGACTCCTCCAGGCGGGCCACCGTGGCCGTCAGCTCGGCGGAGAGCTCCTGGAACTCGCGCGGCCCGGTCGACGGCACCGGCGCCACCCCGGTGCCGATGCGGCGCACCTCCTCCTGCACGCCGCGCGACCAGCGCACCAGCGCGGCCCCGAGGGCGTAGGCGACGAGGAAGGAGCTGACCGCGGCGGCCCCGGTGACGAGGGTGACGACCTCGAGGTCGTGCCGCATCAGGAACATCCGCTGCGCCACCGCCAGCACCCCGGCGAGCACCGAGAGGACCGCGACGGCGGCGACGAGCCCGAGCTGCCAGCGCACCGACGCCGACCTGAGCAGCCACCCGGCGAGCAGCCCGAGCGCCCCCACCGCCACGGCGGCGAGGAGCGCCACGATCAGGATCTCGACCTGCTCCGCGTTCATGCCGTCTCCCATCGGTAGCCCACGCCCCACACCGTGACCAGCCGGACCGGGCTGGTCGGGTCGGCCTCCACCTTCTCGCGGAGCCGCCGCACGTGCACGGTCACCGTCGACTGGTCGCCGACGGTCCAGCCCCACACCTCGCGCAGCAGGTCGTCGCGCGAGAAGGCGCGGCCCGGGTGCGCGACGAGGTGGCGCAGCAGGTCGAACTCGCGGCCGGTCAGGGGCAGCACGACGCCGCGGAGGACCGCCTCGTGGCGCGCGGCGTCGACGACAAGGTCACCGTCGGTGAGCAGGGCCGGCTCCTCGGAGGTGCGCCCGGTGCGCCGCAGGATGGAGTCGACGCGCAGCACGAGCTCGCGCGGGCTGAACGGCTTGGTGACGTAGTCGTCGGCGCCCAGCTCGAGCCCCACCACGCGGTCCTGCTCACCGCCCAGCGCGGTCAGCATCACGATCGGTACGTCGCCGCCGCTGCGCAGCCGCCGGCACACCTCGAGTCCGTCGATGCCCGGCATCATCAGGTCGAGCACCACCAGGTCGGCGGGCGAGCGCTGCATCAGCTCGAGGCCGGCGGCGCCGTCGGGGGCCTCGCTGACGTCGTGGCCGGCCGCGCGCAGGTAGGACACCACCACCTCGCGCACCGTCACGTCGTCCTCGACCACCAGCACCCGGGCCACGCCTCAGTCCCCCGGGTGCCGGCGACGTCGGGAGCCGACGAGGGCGCCGAGGGCGGCTGCGGCGAGCACCAGGCCGGTCAGCACCAGCCAGCCGAGCAGGTAGTTCCTGTCGAGCAGGGTGGGGTTGTCGGGCCGGGCGCCGAAACGGCCGAGGACGGGCACCGCGGCCACGGTCACCGTGCCGATGACGACCAGCGCGACGGTGGCCGGTGCCCACCAGGACCGGGGGAGCAGCCGCGCCCCGAGGGCGGCCACGACGACCACGACGGCCGAGAGCAGGACGTCGTGCAGCAGCGGCCCGACCGCCAGCCAGAGCGCCGCACTCGCGAGCTGGCCGGGGTCCTGGCGCGACAGCAGCAGCCAGGCGCCGTACGCCCCGACGAGGACGCCGACGGCGACCAGCGCGGCGCGCGTCCTCATGCCTGCACCTCCAGCCGGGTGACCCACTTGGTCTGCAGCACGCCCGGCCGGTTGGGCGCGATGACGCGGCACGGGAAGCCGTGGTCGAGCGAGAGCGTCTCGCCGTCGAGGGCCAGCGCGAGCAGGGTGCGCTCGTCGCGGGCGAACTGGTCCTGCAGCGTCGTGACGCGGAACGGCCCGGACTCCTGCAGCGACTCCACGCGCACGTCGCCGCGCGGCGCCTCCACCAGGTCGAGCAGGTCGGCCACGCGCACCCCGGTCCACGACCCGCTGGCGCTCCACCCCTCCACGCACGCGATCGGCAGGGTCTCGGTGTGCTGGGGCAGGGCGAGGAGGTCGTCGTGGCTCAGCGACACCGAGCGGTCGCCGTACGCCACCTCCAGGCGGTACGCCGCGCTGGTGGCCGTGCCGGTCACGCCGGCCGAGACGGCGGACTTGTTGATGGGGATCCCGGCCGGACCGTCGCCCGACCGGACGCCGAGGACCGAGACGTCGCGCAGCACCGGCACGGCGCTGCCGGCCGTGGCGAGCGCCGCGACCCCGCCGGCCAGCCACGTCGTTCGCAGCAGCCCGCGGCGCGACAGGGCGCCGGGCTCGACGGCGGTCGGCCGGTCGTGGCGGGTGTCGTCGACGTGGCTGGTGAGCGCGTCCCGGATGACGGGCAGCTTGACCGCGACGTGCACCACGAGGGCGCCGATGGCGATCCACGCGACCGCGTAGTGGGTGGCGCGGAACGAGAACGCCCAGGGGTACCACTGGCTGGAGTTCATCAGCCCGGTGGCGAGGAGGAAGACACCCGCGGCGACGAGCACGCCGATCGAGGCGCGCTCGAGGGAGGTGAGGAGCAGCCGGCGCGGGTCGCGCAGCGGGGGCCGCTCGAAGAACTTCGGCAGCACGGTCCACAGCTTGACCAGCAGCAGGGGTACGGCGGCCGTGCCGGTGATCACGTGCAGCCCCTGGGTGACGCGGTACCCCCACGACGGGCTGGTCGGGAAGGGGATCGGCTGACCGGGGTCCTGCGCCCAGTGGCTGACCAGCCCGGTGAGGAAGCAGATCGAGAAGGCGATGCCCAGCCACACGCCCACCCGCGCCGCGACCGCCGGGCTGCGCAGCCGCGAGGTGAAGTGCTCGGGGGTCGGTGCGGCGAGCCTCATGGCTGCGGCGAGCCCTGGAGGACCACGGCCCAGCGCTCGCCGATCCGCTCCACGCAGGAGACGGCCAGCCCGGCCTCCGCAGCGGTCTCGCCGATCGAGTCGACGCTCACCACGGACCACCGGAACGGGCGGCTGCGCTGGTCGCCGGCCTGGAGCGAGGCCCAGTGGGTGCTCGCCGCCACCCCCGGCCCGGCGACCTCGACCACGACGCGGCCGAGCGGGTCGACGACCTCGGTGAGCCGCCGCAGCAGGGCGAGGGGATCGCCGCCGATGCCGACGTTGCCGTCGGCGAGCAGCGCGGTCTCCCAGCGTCCCTCCCCGGGCAGCTCGTCGAACACGTCGCGCACGATGGCGGCCCCACCGCGCTCACGTGTCTGGCCGACGGCCTCGCGGACCACGTCGATGCCGAGCACCACGTGGCCACGCTCGGCGAGCTCGGCGGTCAGCCGGCCGGGGCCGCAGCCGACGTCGAGCGTCGGCCCCACGCACAGGTCGACCAGCCGGTGGTCGTGCTCGTCGGCGGGCTGGGTCCACTCCGAGACCGGCAGGGCCACCGGCTCGTCGGCGACGCCGACGACGTGGGTCGGCTCGCCCTGCAGGGCCAGCGTGAAGACGGTGGTGAAGGGCACCTCGTTCACCGCTCACCCCACGCCTTCGCGAAGCGGCTGCCCGGGACCTCGGCGGCGACCCGGCGCGCGTCCTCGACGGTGTCGACGTCGAGGAGGGTGCCGGTCAGGGCGACCGTGTGCCCGGCCCGCTCGAGCGCGGCCACCGTGTCGGTGCAGGTGGTCGGGGTCGACATCGGCACCCCGGCCAGGGCCCGGGCGACGCCGGGGTCGGTGCGGCCCAGGGCCCACCACCCGCCGTCCTCGGCGGGGCCGACGACGGCGTCGCGCCCCGCCAGGCCGTCGGCGACCCCCGCGAGCGCCGCGGCGGTGACCTGCGGGGTGTCCATGCCGATCTGCACCACGGCGCCCGGACCGGCGTCGAGGTGGGCGTTGACGAGGCGCTCGGCGAAGCCGTCGCCGCGCTGCGGGGTGATCGTCCACCCCACGAGCAGCTCCCGCAGCTCCTCGGCGCGTACGCCGTCGGCGAGGTCGCCGGCCAGCGACAGGTGGCGGTCGGCCCCGGAGGCGTTGCAGGTCTCGATCGTGTCGGCCAGCGCCGCAGCGGCCACGTCGGCGGCCACCTCGTGCCCGACGTGCTCACCGAGCCGGGTCTTGGCGTGCCCCGGCACGGGAGCCTTGGCCACGAGCAGGATCCTCATCGCTCGAGCACCTTCCAGAAGTCATGCGCGGTCCGGGCGGTGCCCCGGACCGAGCCCGACACCTTCGACCGGGTACCCGCCGCGCGCGGGTGGTAGGCGACGTCGTGCTCCACGAAGCGCCAGCCCGCCCGGCTCGCCTTCTGCAGCAGCTCCACGGGGTAGCCGAACCGGCGGTCCTGCACGTCCAGGGCCAGCAGGTCCGCGCGCCGGCACACCCGCATGGGTGCGATGTCGTGGGCGTCGAGGGCGATGCGGCGGCGCAGCCACGCGACGATGAGAGTGTTGCCGAGGCGGGCGTGCCACGGCCACACCCCGGAGGAGACGGGCCGCCGGCGGCCGACGGCGATGTCGGCGCGCCCCTCCACCACGTCGGCGAGCATCACCAGCAGCTCGTCGGGGTCGAAGGAGCCGTCGCCGTCCATGAAGGCGACGTGCTCGGCCGTGGCGGCCAGGAGCCCGGCGTGCACGGCGGCGCCGTACCCCGGCCGCGGCTCGGTCACGACCCGGGCACCGAGCCCGCGGGCGACGTCGGCGGTGTCGTCGCTCGACCCGTTGTCGACCACGATGACCGAGAAGTCGGCCGGCACCCGCGGCAGCAGGTCCTGCAGGGCCCGCCCCTCGTCGCGACACGGCAGGATGAGGTCGGTCGTCACGTGCCTCAACCTAGGTGCCACGCGGCGACTGAGGGGCATCGAACCCTTACGAAGCCGTGACGGCGCGGGCCGGCCGAGCCTCCGGGCACGGCGATCGCGGCGCCGGCTCGGGGTTTGCGCGCTGCCTCGAGGAGGGGACGACCGAGGTGGCCCTGCGCCAGTGCCCGACCGCCTGACCGGTTGCTGGAACGTTCGTACAACGCCGGTTGTGCGAACGTTCCAGCAACGGCGTCGAGCGCGACGTCGACGCAACCGACGGACCCGCAGCGGGCGACCGCGCGCAAATGCGACATCGCGCCGCACCCGCAGGTGCGACGCGATGTCGGAGGTGTGGCAGGGCGTGCGCCGAGCCGGAGG